>NZ_JBEXZT010000012.1:59668-183734 GCF_040631275.1 Streptosporangium sp. NPDC020145
GCTCCCCGCCCATGGGTCACTCCCCCCGCTCGCTCACTCCGCGGCCGGCCTCGTCCCTCAGCCGACCACTCCACTCACTCCGCCGGGCTCGCTCCCCGCCCATGGGTCACTCCCCCCGCTCGCTCACTCCGCGGCCGGCCTCGTCCCTCAGCCGACCACTCCACTCACTCCGCCGGGCTCGCTCCCGGCTCACCGCTTCGCCTCTGCCGCGATCTGCAGCACCCTGCGGGCGAGCGTCACGTCGGCGTCCTTGCGGCCCATCCGCACCGCGGCCTCCGACATGGCGACCACGCGCTCGGGGTCGGACAGGATCGGCAGCACGTTCTGGATGATCCACTCCGGCGACAGGTCCGCGTCGTCGACCATGAGACCGCCGCCCGCCTGCACGATCGGCTCGGCGTTGAGCCGCTGCTCGCCGTTGCCGTGCGGAAGCGGGATGTAGGCCGCGGGCAGGCCGACGGCGGTCAGCTCGGCGCAGGTCATCGCGCCGCTCCGGCACAGCGCGAAGTCGGCCGCCGCGTAGGCCAGGTCCATCCGGTCGACGTACTGCAGCACGACGTACTGCGGGTCACCGCGAGGCGGCTCGTACTCCAGTGTGTTCTTCGGGCCGATGACGTGCAGCACCTGCACCCCCGCCCGGCGCAGCGCGGCGGCGGCGCCCAGGGCGGCCCCGTTGAGGGACCGCGCGCCCTGCGAGCCGCCGGTGACCAGCAGCGTCGGCAGGTCGGCCTCAAGACCGAACCAGGAACGCGCCTTGTCCCCCATGGAGAGCCGGTCCAGCCCCACGATCTCCCGGCGAAGCGGGATGCCCACGTGCTGCGCCTTGGGCAGCGGCGTGTTCGGGTGCCCGGTGAACACGTGGTCGGTGAGCCGGGCGCCCAGCCGGTTGGCCAGGCCCGGCCTCGGGTTGGCCTCGTGGACCACGATCGGCACACCACGTCTGCGCGCCCCCAGGTAGGCGGGGGTCGCCACGTAACCGCCGAAGCCGACCAGCACGTCGGCCTGGACCCGCTCCATGATGCTCGCGGCCGTGTTGATGGCCCCGGCCAGGCGTCCCGGCACGGTGAGCAGCTGGGGCGTGAGGGCCCTGGGCAGCGGGACGGCGGGCACGAGCTGTAGCTCGTAGCCCCGGGCGGGCACCAGCCTGGTCTCCAGGCCGCGCTCGGTGCCGAGGCAGGTGATCCCGATGTTCGGGTCCAGTTGGCGCAGCGCGTCGGCCAGAGCCAGCGCCGGTTCGATGTGACCGGCCGTCCCGCCGCCTGCGAGGACCACCCTCATGTCGGTCCTTTCACTTATCGTCTCTCTCGGGCCGGCCGTCGTTTCCGCGCCGGACCACCCAGGCCAAGCCAGCTTAGGCCCCGCGCAACCGGTCCGGGGCCACGCAGGGCGAGAGCCTCGCGCGCTCCGGGTTCCTGTTTGGCGAAGGAGAGCAGCATGCCGAGGGCGGCCAGGGTCGGCAGAAGCGCCGACCCTCCGTAGGACACCAGGGGCAACGGGATGCCGGTGATGGGCAGCACCCCGATGACCGCCCCGATGTTCACGATCGCCTGCCCGGCGATCCAGGCGACGGCGGCCGCGGAGGCCAGACGGACGAAGGGGTCCTTGACCCTGGTCGCCACCCGCAGTCCCGCGTAGCCGAGCAGACCGAACAGGGCGATCACCACGAGGGTGCCCATCAGGCCGAGTTCCTCACCGAGGATGGAGAAGATGAAGTCGCTCTCCGCGTGCGGGAGTCTGCCCCACTTCGCCCTGCTCGACCCGAGTCCCAGCCCGAACCAGCCGCCGCTGCCGATCGCGATCTGTCCCTGGACCGCCTGGTAGCCGGTCGTCTGCGCGTTGGCCCACGGGTTGAGCCAGCCCTCGATGCGGTCCGAGCGGTAGCCCTCGGTGCTGATCATGATGACGGTCGCGAGCGAGGCGACCGCCAGTACGCCGCCGAACAGCCGCAGCGGGGCGCCGACCACCCACAGCAGCGACAGGAAGATCAACAGCAGCACCAGCGTGGTGCCGAGGTCGCTGCCCAGCATGACCATGACGGCCAGGATCACGGTGCCCGGCATCAGCGGGATGAACAGGTTGCGCCACTCGATCATCCCGCCCCGCGCCTTGCGGGCCAGCAGGTCGGCGCCCCACAGCAGCAGCCCCAGCTTGGCCGGCTCCGAGGGCTGCAGATAGACGGGGCCCAGGTCGATCCAGCGCTGTGCGCCGAGCTGGGAGGTGCCGACGAACAGCACCAGGACCAGCGCGAGCACCGACAGGACCATCAACGGGTATCCGGCGAGCCTGAAGAACCGCTGGGGCAGCAGCGAGCAGATCCACATGAGCGGGATGCCGAGGCCGACCGAGATCGACTGCTTGAAGAACCAGTAAAACGGGCTCCCCATCTCCTGCATGGCCTCGATGCTCGACGCGGAGAGCACCATCATCAGACCCAGGGCCAGCAGCAGCGCACTGCAGCCGAGGATCAGATAGTAGGAGGTCAGGGGACGGTTGAGCAGCTCACGGAAGGCGGTCAGGTGTTCGTGTGTCCTCGCCGTCCCCCCGGCCTCCGCGCGGCGCGCGGTCCTGCGGCGACCGACGTCCTCCTGCGCCGCGGTGCTCACTCCGGCCCGCCGTCACGTCCGTCCGCGAGCCGGTGTACGGCCCGCGCGAACGCCTCCCCCCTCGCTGGGTAGCCGGCGAACATGTCGAGGGAGGCTCCCGCCGGAGCCAGCAGCACGGTGTCCCCGGGGGCTGCGAGCCTGGCGGCTTCGGTGACGACGCGGTCCATGACCCCAGTGTCTTGCCCCGCCACCTCAACCACCGGAACATTCTCGGCGTGTCGCGCCAGAGCCTGACGAATTCGCTCACGGTCGGCACCCAGCAGCACCGCGCCACGCAGGCGGGGGGCGGCCCGCCGTACCAGGTCGTCCACCTCGGCGCCCTTGAGCTGCCCTCCGGCGACCCAGACGATCGACGGGTAGGCGGCCAGGGAGGCCGCGGCGGCGTGCGGGTTGGTCGCCTTGGAGTCGTCCACGTAGTCGACCTCGCCGATCCGGGCGACGTGCGCGATCCTGTGCGGGTCGGGGACGAAGTCCAGCAGGCCCCGCCGTACGGCCTCGGGGGGGACCCCGTAGGACCTGGCCAGCGCCGCGGCGGCCAGGGCGTTGGCCACGTTGTGCGGCGCGAAGGGCCTGACGTCGGACAGGGAGGCGAGTTCCTCGGCCGCACGGACCGGGTCGGCCACGAAGGCCCGGTCGACGAGCAGGTCCTCGACCACCCCGACCTGTCCCGGCCCCGGCACGCCGAGGGTGAACCCCACCGCCCGCCCCTCCCCCAGGTACGGCAGCGCCAGCCGGGCGGGCCAGTCGTCGTCGGCGTTGTAGACGACCGTGCCCGCCCTGGCGAAGATCTCCCCCTTGACCCGGGCGTACTCCTCAAGGGAGCCGTGCCAGTCGATGTGGTCGGGGGCGACGTTGAGCAGGGCCGCGGCGTGCGGGGCCAGACCCGGCGAGCGGTGCAGCTGGAAGCTGGACAACTCGACCGCCAGTACGTCCCAGGGGCCGGTGACCGCCTCGACGACGGGGGTGCCGACGTTGCCGACGGCCAGCGCCCGGCGCCCGGCGGCCTTCAGCATCGAGGTGAGCATCCTGACCGCGGTGGTCTTGCCGTTGGTGCCGGTCAGCGCCAGCCACGGCGCGGCGCCCTCGGGCCGCAGCCGCCAGGCCAGCTCGACCTCGCTGACGACCTCGACGCCCGCCCGCGCCGCGGCGAGCATCAACGGGTGACCCGGCGGCCAGCCGGTGGTGACCACCAGGCCGGTGCCTTCGGGAAGCTCCTGCGTGGAGGCGCCGAGGCGGACCTCGACGCCCGCCTCGGCCAGCTCGGCCGCGGTCTTCCTGACCCGTTCGCCGTCGCCGCTCTCGACGACGACCACCTTCTCTCCCCTGGCGGCCATGGCACGGGCGGCGGCGGCGCCCGAGACGCCGAGTCCGGCGACGCAGATCATCACTGCTTCGGCATCCATTCCACGTAGAACAGCCCGAGACCGGCGGCGGCGCACAGGGCCGCGATGAGCCAGAAACGGACCACGATGGTCGTCTCGGCCCAGCCGGACAACTCGAAGTGGTGCTGGAGGGGGGCCATTCTGAAGACGCGTTTACCCGTCATCTTGAACGAGCCCACCTGGATGATCACCGACAGGGTGATGAGCACGCACATACCGGCCAGGATGATCAGCAGGAGCTGGGTGCGGGTGGTGATGGCCAGGCCCGCGATCACACCGCCCAGCGCCAGCGACCCGGTGTCGCCCATGAAGATCTTGGCGGGCGGGGCGTTCCACCACAGGAAGCCCAGCAACGCGCCGAGCACGGCCGCCGCGACGACGGCCACGTCCAGCGGATCACGGACCCAGTAGCAGTTGGGACCGAGCTGGGTGGTGCAGTTGTTGCGCAGCTGCCAGTTGCCGATCAGGACGTAGGAGGCGAGCACGACGCCGGTCGCGCCGCTGGCCAGGCCGTCCAGGCCGTCGGTGAGGTTCACCGCGTTCGAGAAGCCCACGATCATGATGAGCACCCAGATCGTGAACCCGACGATGCCGATGGAGGGCCCGAAGTCCCGCAGGAACGACACGCGGGTGTCGGCCGGGGTGATCAGGTGGCCGTCGGGGAAGCGGGTCACCAGGATCGCGAAGACGGCGCCGACGATGAGCTGGCCCAGGGCCTTGGCGCCGCTGCGCAGGCCGAGGCTGCGCTGCTTGTAGATCTTGATGAAGTCGTCGAGGAAACCGACCGCGCCCAGGCCCGTCATCAGGAACAGCACCAGGCTCGCGGAGGGGGTCGGCAGGGTCCTGCTGTACAGGTGGGCGCAGGTGAAGCCGAGCAGCGCCGCGATCACGATGACGGTTCCGCCCATGGTCGGCGTGCCGCGCTTGTCGTGGTGGCCGGAGGGCCCCTCCTCACGGATGCTCTGGCCGTAGCCTCGCCTGGAGAACAGACGGATCGCCAGCGGAGTGCCGAACATCGACAGCAGCAGTCCGACCGCCGCCGCGATGAGGATCTCCATCATTGGCGCTCACCCCCGGTCAGGGCCTGCGCGACGCGTTCGAGGCCGGTGACGCGCGGCCCCTTGATCAGCACCACGTCCCCTGGGGCGAGCAGCGCCTCGAGCCCGGCCGAGGCCTCCTCGACGTCGGCCACGTGAACGACTCTGGTCGGTCTTCCCGGCAGCGCCTGCCGAGGTGCCCCCGGTGGTGCCCCCGCCTCGGGCGCGTCCGTGACGGACGCCGCGCCCGCCAGGACCGGGGCGGCGTCGGAGCCGACCACGAACAGGGCCTCCAGGCCCGAGCTCGCGGCCATCCGCCCGACCTCGGCGTTCAGCGCGTCGCCGTCCTCACCGAGCTCCCGCAGGGCGGCGATGACCGCGAACCTGCGCCTGCCGCCCGCCAGGGCGTCCAGGGCGCCGAAGGCCGCGCGCATGGAGTCGGGGTTGGCGTTGTAGGCGTCGTTGATCACGGTGACGCCGTCCGGCCTGTCGCTGACCGCCATCCGCCAGCGGCTGCGCGGCTCGGCCTCTGACAGTTCCTCGGCGATGGCGGCGACCGGCAGGCCGAGCTCGTGGGCGACGGCCGCGGCGGCCAGCGCGTTCTCCACGGCGTGCTCGCCGTACAGACGCAGGGCGACCGGCGCGGTCCCCGACGGGGTGCGCAGCGTGAAACGGGCACGGCCCCGCTCGTCGAGGGTCACCTCCTCGGCGCGCACCGCCGCCCGCGGCCCCCTGCCGAACCAGGTGACGCGGGCGGCGGTGCGCCCGGCCATCCCGGCGACCAGCGGGTCGTCGGCGTTCAGTACGGCCACGCCGTCCGCGGGCAGTGCCTCGACCAGCTCACCCTTGGCCTGCGCGATGGCCTCCTTGCCGCCGAAGACGCCCAGGTGGGCGGTTCCGACGTTGAGGACGACACCGATCCTGGGCGGCGCGATGCGAGCGAGGTCCGCGATGTGACCCGCGTGCCTGGCGCTGAGTTCGAGCACCAGGTAACGGGTCTCCTCATCGGCCCTCATGACGGTCAGGGGGTGGCCGATCTCGTTGTTGAACGACTCGACGGGGGCGATCGTCGGACCGAGCCTGGCGGCGAGCCGGGCCAGCAGGTCCTTGGTCGTGGTCTTGCCCGCCGACCCGGTCACGCCGATGACGGTGGCCAGCGGCAGCTCGGCGGCCACGGCGCTGGCCAGCGCGGCGAGCGCCGCCAGGATGTCGCCGACGACGACCGCGGGGGCGTCGACGGGCCTGGAGGCCAGAACCGCGGTGGCTCCCGCCTCGACGGCCCCGGCTGCGAAGTCGTGCCCGTCCGCCCGCGTGCCCTTGATTGCCACGAACAGCGACCCCGGCTCCACGGCCCGGGAGTCGATGACGACCGGGCCGCGCACCACGGCACGGGGATCGGCCATGCCGGCGAGGGCGCCCGAGGTGATCTCGGCGATCCTGGCCAGCGGCAACGGGATCATGATGAGTCTTCCCTACTCTCCATACGTGCTTGCGTGCCCGGGCCGGTCGCGTCGCCTGACGATCGCGTCGGCGACGACCCGCCTGTCGTCGAACGGGAGCACCTGGTCCCCGACGTACTGGCCCTGTTCGTGCCCCTTGCCCGCCACGACGACGACGTCGCCGTGGCCCGCCCCGGCGACGGCGAGGTCGATGGCGGCGGCCCGGTCCGGCTCAATGATCACATGTGCGCGTTCGTGCGGGGACACGGCGAGGACCCCGTCCAGCATCTCGGCGAGGATCCGCAGCGGGTCCTCGGAGCGCGGGTTGTCACTGGTGAGGATGGCCACGTCCGAGAGCCTGGCCGCCGCCTCCCCCATCATCGGCCGTTTACCCTTGTCGCGGTCACCGCCGCAGCCGAGCACCACGGTCAGCCTGCCCGTGGTGACCTCGCGCAGGGCGTTCAGCACCGACTCGACCGCGCCGGGTTTGTGGGAGTAGTCGACGATCGCCTGGAAACCGTCGCCGCCCGGCACCCGTTCCATCCGGCCCGGCACCCCGGTCAGCGTCGCGACGCCCGCGATCGCGGCGCGCAGCGGCGCCCCCGACTCGACGAGGGCGACGATCGCGCCCAGCGCGTTGGCGACGTTGAACGGCCCCGGCAGGGCCACCGTCGCCTCCTCCTCGACACCTCCCGGGCCCACCACGCGGAAGGCGCTGCCCTCGGCGTCCAGGCGGACGTCCACGGCCCGCCAGTCGGCCTCGGCCGCGCCCGACGCGGAGAAGGTGGTCATCGGGATCTTGCCGACGGCCAGGAGCTCCCGCCCGTGGGCGTCGTCGATGTTGACGACGCCCACCCGGCTCATCTCCGGGGTGAAGAGCCGGGTCTTGGCGGCGAAGTAGTCGTCGAGGTCCTTGTGGAAGTCGAGGTGGTCCTGCGACAGGTTGGTGAACAGCGCGACGTCGTAGAAGACCCCGTCGACGCGGCCCAGCGCCAAGGCGTGGCTCGAGACCTCCATCGCCGCCGCCGTCACGCCCTGCTCCCGCATGAGGGCGAACAATCCCTGCAGGTCGCTGGCCTCGGGAGTGGTGAGCTTCGGAGTGAGGCACAGCTCGCCCGCGTGGATCTCGACGCCGCCGATCAGGCCCGCCCGGTGGCCCGCGGCCCGCAGCCCCGCCTCCAGCATGAAGGCGATCGTGGACTTGCCGCTTGTCCCGGTCACACCGATGACCGTCACGGCGTCGGCGGGCCTGCCGTACACCCAGGCGGCGACCCTGCCGAGGACGGCGCGCGGGTCCGGCACGACGAGGACGGGCAGGCCGGTCGCGGCCGCCGCCTCACGCCCGTCGGGGTCGGTCAGGATCGCGCAGGCTCCCGCGGCCAGAGCCTGCGCGGAGAAGTCCGCGCCGTGGGAGGTGTTTCCCGGCAGGGCCACGTAGAGATCGCCGCGCTGGACCTGACGCGAGTCGATGGTGACCCCGGAGACCGGGGCCAGCGGCGCCCGTGACGCGCCCGAGGGCACGCCGAGCAGGCTCGCCAGTCCCGAGAGCGGGCGGGATGAGTTGTTCGAAGGTCGCATGGACGACGGGAAACGCACGGCGAGAGCGTACCTTCCCTGCTCATTCCCCGGCGCGTATCCGCACCGCGGGCGGCTTGGTTCCGGTCGGCGGGATCTTCTTGCTCTTCAACGCGAACGTCATCACTTTCTTGAAGACGGGAGCGGCGATCTCCCCACCGTAGTACCCCCTGTGGGGGTCCTGGACCACCGCGAGAACGACCAGGCGGGGCTTGTCCGCGGGGGCGAAGCCCACGAATGTCGCAGTGTATCCACAGTAGCCCTGACATTTGGCGTCATAGCGCATCGCGGTACCGGTCTTACCGGCCACACGGTAACCGTCGATGGCGGCGAGGTTACCGGTGCCCTCCTCGCTCACGGCGGCCTCGAGCATGCCCGAGATCTGCGCCGCGGTGTCCTGCCCGATCACCCGGGTCCGCCCGGCGGGCGCGGCGGGGGTGAAGGCACCCTCTGCGCCGGTCGTCCCCGCCACGATCTGCGGGGTCACGCGTACCCCGCCGTTGGCGATGGTCTGGTAGACGCTGGCGGTCTGCAGCGCGGTCACCGAGACGCCCTGGCCGTAGGCGACCGTGCAGCGCTGGCTGCCCGACCACTTGCGCCAGTCGGGCAGCAGTCCCGCCTCCTCGCCCGGCAGGCCGGTGCCCGGCCTGGTGCCGAAGCCGAAGCGCTTCAGCATCTCGTAGAGCTTCTGGTCGCCGACCTTCTGCGCGGCCAGGATCGTGCCGACGTTGCTCGAAGTGGCCACGACACCGGAGAAGGTCAGCCGCTCGACCGGGTGCGGATGGGAGTCCCTGAGCACCTGGTCGGCGCAGCGGATGTTGTCCCTGACCGAGAACACGCTGTCCGGGTTGACCGCCCCGGACTCCAGGGCGGCCGCGGCCGTGATGACCTTGTTGGTGCTGCCCGGCTCGAACACGTCCGTCACCGAGCGGTTGACCCAGTCCTCCGGAGCGGTCTTCTGCCAGTTCTTCAGGTCGAGCTCGGGCGCGTTGGCCATGGCGAGCACGTGCCCGCTCTGCGCGTCCAGGACGATGGCGCTGCCCGTGCGCGCGCCGACGGCCTTGACCTGGTCGGCGATGGCCTTCTGCGCGGCCCACTGGATGTCGCGGTCGATGGTCAGGCGCACGCTCCCGCCGTCCACCGGCGTCTGCAGCGTGCTGCCGGTCATCGGGATGCGCTGCCCCCCGGCGCCCGTCTCGACGAGTTGCTCCCCGTCACGGCCCGCGAGCAGTTTGTTGTAGGTGCTCTCCAGCCCGCTCAGGCCGCTGCCGTCGGCGCCGATGAAGCCCAGCAGGGTGCCCGCGAGGTTACCGCCTGGGTAGTCGCGCCGGTAACGGTGCTTGCTGCCGACGCCCTTGAAGTCACGGTCCATGATCCGCTGGGCGACGACGGGGTCGACCGCCGCCGCCACCTGCTGGTAGCGGCCGCCCGCGGCGAACTTCGCCATGATCTGCTCTTTGGGCACACTGAGTTCCGCGGCCAGGGCCGTGGCCACCCGGTCGCGCTGCTGCGGGGTGGTCACCACGCCGGGGTCGACGAAGATCTCGCGCGCCTCCAGGGTCAGCGCGAGTTCGTGGCCGTTGACATCGGTGATCGCCCCACGCCGTGCGGGCAGCTTCTCCGGCCTGATCCGCTCGGCCGCCTTGGCCGCGTAGACCTTGGAGTCGAGGCCCTGGAGCTGGATCAGCCGCCCGGCGAAGATGGACAGCACGAAGGTCATCCCGATCAGGCCGATGCTGATCCGCCGTCCCGGGTTGCCCAGGCGCAGTACGGCCGGCGGACGCGCCGGAGGCCTGCCCCTGCCGGAGCCGGGATCACCCGTCCAGCCGGCTCTGGAGACGAGCCCCTGGACCATCTGGGAGAAGGGCGAGGGCCGCGGAGGCCTGGGGCCTCGCGGCGGGCCCGGTCTGCCCGGTGCCTCCGCGCGTGCCTGCCCCGCCGCCCTCGGTCGCGGGGGGCCGCCGCCCGCCGGCCCGGACGCCGGCGTCCGGCGCGCCTGCCCGGGGGGAGGGGCCTCCGCCCGTGACCCGGTCGTTCTGGGGCCCGCCGGCCTGCCGCCCCGCGTGGAGCCGTCCTGGGGGGTTGCCTGGCGCGGACGGCCCGGCTGCCCGTTCGCGGGCCTGCCCGCAGACCCGCTCTGAGGTCCGCCCCGGCCGGCCGCCGGCCGTTCCTGACGCGGCCTGCCCGCCGGCTGGGACCCGGTACCCCTGTTCGGGGAAGCGCCCTTGGAACCGCCCTGCTTACCGGGAACACCCGGCCTGCCCGATGCGCCCTCCGGGCGGCCCTGCCTGCCGGAGCCACCCTGGGCTCCCTGCCCGCCCTGCCGTGCCGTACCGCCCGGCCTGCCGGTCGAGCCGTCGGGGCGTGGCCTGCCCGTACCGTCCTTACGGCCGGGGGCGCCTGGCCGTCCTGAGCCCTGCTGCCTGCCGCCGTCGTGGCCGCCCTGTCCCTCCGGGCGCCGGGGGCGGCCGGGCTCACCCTGCCCGTCCTGGCGGGGAGGGCGGCCCTGCGGCCCCGGCTTCCCCGCGCCGTCCTGGCCCGAGGGTCTGCCGGTACGGCCCGGCCCGCCCGGTCCCCTGCGGCCCGGGTTTCCGGCGGAACCGCCGCCCGAGCCGCCTCTGCCGGGTCTCGGACCCCGCCCGCCGGCCTCTCTCACCGGCCCGTGCCCGGCGCTCGCTCCTGCCCCGCGGGCGTCTGGCCGTCGTTTCCGGCGGCGCCCACGGGGCTCTCCCCCGCGGCCCCCACCGGGGCGCCCTCCTTGGGCGTTCCCGGAGTGGGGCGGCCGGGGACCATGACGTTCGGGTTGTCCCAGTCGGGTTCGAGTCCCTGCTTCTCGGCGTTGCCCGCGAGCCACTCCGGGGTGTCCATCAGGGCGTTCTGGTGCTTGAGCGACTCCTTCTTCTGGCGGAGCTGGTTGTTGCCGTTACGCAGCTCGGTGGCCCTGAAGGAGTCCTGGTTGAGGATCGTGTTCAGCAGCTGGAGGCTGACCAGGCCACCGCAGAGCAGGCCGATGACGAGCAGCACGAACGGCGTGCGCGGCGCCTTCCGCCCGCGGGCCGCGGACGGTTTGGCCGCCCCCGCCGCTGCCGTCGCGGGAACGTTCCTGGCCGGACGCGTCCTGCGCACCTGGGGCATCGTGCGGGGGACGCGCGTGGGCCGCCCGCCGCGGACCGGTGCACCGCGGCGGACGTCTTGCTCACTCCTCGTCAACTGCCTCACGAATCCTCTCTGCCGCCCGGCACCGGGCGGAGGCGGCCCGCGGGTTGCGGGCGACCTCCTCTTCGCTCGGGAGCTCGGCTCCCCTTGTCAGGAGGGCGAACCGCGGCTGGTGAGCCGGCAGCGGGACGGGCAGCCCTGGAGGGCCCGTCTCCTTGGTCCGCGCCGCGAGGACCCGTTTGGTCAGCCGGTCCTCAAGGGAGTGGTAGGCGAGCACGACCACGCGCCCGCCGAGCGTCAGCGCGTCGAGCGACGCGGGGAGGGCGCGTTCCAGTGCCGTCAACTCCGCGTTCACCTCGATCCGCAACGCTTGGAAGGTCCTTTTGGCGGGGTTGCCCCCGGTTCGTCGAGTGGCGGCGGGGATGGCCTCACGGACAATCTCCGCAAGCCGCTTAGTCGACGTTATGGCCTCCTTGGCCCGTTCCTTGCCGATTAGGTGCGCGACACGCGGGGCGAATCGCTCCTCGCCGTAATCCCGGAGAATCCGGATCAGCTCGGGGATCGGGTAGGTGTTGACCACGATCTCCGCGGTCAGCTCCTGCCCCCCGTCCATCCGCATGTCCAGCGGCGCGTCGTAGGAGTAGGCGAAGCCGCGCTCGGCCTCGTCGAGCTGAGGAGAGGAGACACCCAGGTCGAACAGCACCCCGTTGACCCGGGGGCGCCCGAGGTCGGCCAGCACCTCGGCCAGCTCGTCGGAGACGGCCTTGACCAGTGTGATCCTGTCGGCGTACGGCGCGAGCCTGGCGGTGGAGCGTTCGATGGCGGTGGGGTCCCGGTCGATTCCGACCAGGTGCAGCGCGGGGTGGGCCGCGAGCAGTGCCTCCGCGTGACCGCCGAGGCCGAGGTTGGCGTCGACCACGACGGAGCCGGGTCCGGAGAGCGCGGGCGCCAGCAGCTCAAGCACCCGGTCGAGCATCACGGGAACATGGCCGCCCCGGCCCTGGGAATCCCTCTTGTCGTCTTCGGCGCGCATGAAGCGCCAACCCCCCTCTCGCCGCGTCTCCCGCGCGGTCACGCGGCGGACGCCCATCGGTGTCTTTCTCCTGGCTCCCACCCCCGGGGGCCGTCCGGCCAGGTCCCCATCCGCACCCGCTTTCCGTCGCCACCTGACACCGGGGAAGGTGCATCAGCTGACGAACATGTGGTTGCGGGTGGAGACCTCGCCGAACGACGTTTTCACCGATGAGTCGACCGTGCAGTCACAGAATCCCTGGCAGCACCTCCTCCGACAGGTCGGAGAATGCCTGCTCCTGGTCGGCCAGGTACTTGTCCCAGGCCTGGGCGTCCCAGATCTCCAGCCGGGTGTTGGCGCCGATGACGGCGCAGTCACGGCTGAGTCCGGCGTAGTCGCGCAGGGCCTGCGGGACGGTGACCCGACCCTGTTTGTCGGCGACCTCGTCGGAGGCGCTCGCGAAGAAGACGCGGCTGTAGTCACGGACCGCCTTGGCGGTCACCGGCGCTGTGCGCAGAGCCTCGGTTATGCGCTGGAACTCCTCTACGGGGAAAACGTAGAGGCAGCGCTCCTGGCCTTTGGTGATCACCAGACCCTCCGCCAGCTCCTCACGGTACTTCGCCGGCAGGAACAGCCGTCCCTTGTCATCGAGGCGCGGGTAGTGGGTGCCGAGGAACATCGGCCTCACCTCCCGTGCCTAGCGGAGCACCTGGCGCTGTGGCCCCTGCCCTCCACTGCGCACCACCATACTCCACTTCTCTCCACCGTCAACTGATTCCGCGGCTCTTAACGATGGGTTTCGCCGCCATTTTCCCAGCTCAGAACAGGTGGAGCGGAGTGGAGGGGCAAGGCGCCTCCGGTATGTCACGGGCGTGTCGAGAAGGTAAGCGATAGTCGGACAATCGAGGAATGAACCAATCGGCGGCACCGCAGAGGGAAAGTGGAGCGCGCGACCGCCGGAAGGCCTTGCCCCACGGCCCGTCACAAGATCCGGACACGTCCTCCACACGAACAGAACGCTCAGCTCACACACTGTGGCTGTCCACCCGGAAACAGCCCTAATACCCACATAGAGTCGCTCTGGAACCTCGGGCGTCGTAGTGTCGGTACGCACAATGGAAAAGGGCCTATAAAGACCCCCAAATACCAACCCCCGGCGTGAAACCGCCGCAGCTTCATGGAGGCCTGGTGGCAGTAACCCATGACATCTCACCTCGGCTCGATGATCTGGTCGTCACGGCGCATCGCATCCGCCAGGCGATCGAGTCGGTGATCGAGGGCAAGGGGGACGCCGTCCGCCTGACCTTGACCGTTCTCCTCGCGGAAGGGCACCTCCTCATCGAGGACGTGCCCGGTGTCGGCAAGACGATGCTCGCCAAGGCCCTGGCCCGTTCCATCGACTGTCCGGTCCGCCGTATCCAGTTCACCCCCGACCTGCTGCCGAGCGACATCACGGGGGTCAGCGCCTACAACCAGCAGACCCGGGAGTTCGAGTTCAAGCCCGGCCCGGTCTTCGCCAGCATCGTGGTCGGGGACGAGATCAACCGCGCCTCGCCGAAGACGCAGTCCGCGCTGCTCGAATGCATGGAGGAGCACCAGGTCACCGTGGACGGCGCGACCTACGCGCTGGAGAGCCCCTTCATGGTGATCGCGACGCAGAACCCCATCGAGATGGAGGGCACCTACCCCCTCCCCGAGGCGCAGCGCGACCGCTTCACCGCCAGGATCGCGATGGGCTACCCCGAACCCGGCGCCGAGCTGGAGATGCTCGACGTTCACGGGGCGGCCTCGCCGCTGGACAAGCTGGAGCCGGTCGCCACGACCGCGGAGGTGCGGGCGCTCATCGAGGCGGTGCGCGCGGTCTACGTCTCGCAGCCGATCAAGAAGTACGCCGTCGACCTGGTGACCGCGACCCGGCAGAGCCCCGAGCTGCGGCTGGGCGCCTCCCCGCGCTCGACCCTGCAGCTGGTCAGGGCGGCCAGGGCGCACGCCGCGCTGGCCGGGCGTGACTACGTCATTCCCGACGACCTGCAGGACCTGTGCGTGCCGGTGCTGGCGCACCGGCTGCTGCCCAGTGTCGAGGCCCAGGGGCAGCGACGCATGCCGGAGCAGGTGGTGGCAGACCTGGTTCGCCGGGTGCCCGTGCCCGAGGTCCAGACGAAGTGACCTCGGGCCTCAGAGCGCTCACCGCCCGCGGCTGGTCATTTCTCGCCTCCGGCGCCGCGGCGCTGCTGTGCGCCTTCTTCCTCGGCGAGCACGACCTGCTCAGGATCGGGGTGCTGATCATCTCGCTGCCGCTGCTCGCGGCGATGGTGGTCAGCCGCACCCGCTACCGGCTGAGCTGCGCGCGCCGCCTTGACCCGCCCCGGGTCCCGGTCGGCGGCGAGACCACCGTGACGCTGCGCCTGGAGAACGTCACCCGGCTGCCCACCGGTCTGCTGATGATCGAGGACACCGTCCCGTACGCCCTGGGCGCCCGTCCAAGGTTCGTCCTGGACCGGGTGGAGGCGCTGGGAATCCGCGAGATCGACTACCGGGTCAGGTCCGACCTGCGCGGCCGGTTCGGCATCGGCCCGCTCACCGTGCGGATCACCGACCCGTTCGGCCTCGTCGAGCTGACCAGGTCCTTCACCATCAGCGACACGCTCGTGGTGACGCCCCAGGTCGTCCCGCTGCCCCGGGTCCGCCTCTCCGGGGAGCTCGCGGGCGGGGGCGAGAGCCGTACCAGGAGTGTGGCGGCGGCCGGTGACGACGACGTCGCGCCGCGCGAGTACCGGCAGGGCGACGACCTGCGGCGGGTGCACTGGCGCTCGACCGCCAGGTACGGCGAGCTGATGGTGCGGCGTGAGGAGCAGCAGTGGCAGAGCAGGGGCGCGCTGCTGCTGGACACCCGCAGGTACGCCCACCGGGGTGAGGGACCCCGCTCCTCCTTCGAGGTCGCGGTCTCCGCCGCGGCCTCCATCGGGCTCCATCTGGCGCACGAGGGGCTCGGCCTGCGCCTGGTCACCGACCAGGGCGCGGAACGGCTTCCGGAGACCGGGCTGAGCTGGGCGCTGCTCGACACCCTCGCCGAGATGCGCACCAGTTCCGCCCGCTCCCTGGAGTACGGCGTGGCCGCTCTCCGGCAGGGCGGCGGCGAGGGCCTGATCGTCGCCGTGCTCGGCACGGTCGACGCCGAGCAGGCCCGGGAATTGGCCCGGCTCAGGCACGGCAACATGACCGGGGTCGCCGTGCTGCTGGACGTCGCCGGCTGGGAACGGCCGGAACTCGGCGACGATGAGGGCCACCAGGCGGCCCAGGCCGTGCTGGCCGGGGCCGGATGGCGTGTCGTGCCACTGCCCTCTGGCGCGACGATCGCGAACGTGTGGCCGAAGGCGGCGCAGGGCGGGCGATTCGTACTCAGTGGGGGCGGCTCATGAGACTTCCGATCGCGGCGGGCGCGGCGACCATGGCGGTCACCGTCTCGCTCTACCCCCTCTTCCAGGGGGGCGCCTGGTTCTGGGCGAGTCTGGGGGCCGTCGTCGTCGTGACGGCGGTCGGCGTACCGGCCAGCCGCTACAGCCTGCCGGGCTGGCTGGCGCCGCTCGGCCAGGTCGTCGCCATCTGGATCTATCTGACGGCCGTCTTCACCCCGGAGAAGGCGTGGGGCAGGGTCGTCCCGACCAGGGAGTCGGTCGTCGCGCTGGCCAGGATGCTGGTCGGCGGCTTCGCCGACATCCAGCGCTTCGCGGCGCCCGTGCCCGCGACGACCTCCATCACCCTGCTGACCTGCGGGGGCGTCGCCCTGATCGCCGTCCTGGTGGACCTGCTCGCCTCCCGCGCGCGCAGGGCGGCGCTGTGCGGGCTGCCGCTGCTGGCGCTGTTCACCGTCCCCGCCGCGGTGGCGACCGAGCCGGTCAGCTGGCCCGCGTTCATCGTCGCGGCCGCCGGCTACCTCGGGCTGCTGGTCGCCGACGGCAGGGAACGCGTGGGTCACTGGGGCAGGGCCGTACTGGTGCGCCGTGCCTCGGTGACGGCGCGGACCGTCGCCGACGTCGGCCCGCTGCGCCTGTCCGGCAAGCGCATCGGGCTCACCGCGGTGGTGCTGGCCGTCCTGCTGCCCGCGCTGCTGCCCACACTCGAACCCTCCCCGCTGTTCGGCTTCGGCGTCGGCAACGGCAGGGGGAAGGGCAACAACTCGATCAGCATCTCCAACCCGATCGTCGGCCTGCGGGGTTCGCTGTCGCTGCCGGCCAACGCCGACGTCCTCAGCTACACCACCAGTGACAACCTGCCGCGCTACCTGCGGATGTACTCGCTGGACATCTTCGACGGCCAGCAGTGGACGATGGCGGGGCCCAGCGGCCTTCCCGAGGACCGGATCTCACGCGGGCCGCTGCCCCCGCCTCCCGGTCAGAGCCGTGAGACGCCCGTCGCGACCGTGACGACCAGGATCACGGTGAGCAAGACCCTCAAGGGGCTGGAGTTCCTGCCGCTGCCGTACCCGCCGAGCCGCATCGGGATCGAGGGCGACTGGCGGCCGGACCGTGACTCCCTGATGGTCTTCTCCACCGAGGACACCGCGGAGGGGATGACCTACACGGTCGTCAGCGACGAGCCCAGGCCGACCGCGGAGAGGCTGAGGTCGGCCGCGGCCGCGCCCCAGCAGATCACCGACCGTTACCTGCAGCTGCCCAGGGACCTGCCCAGGGAGGTCAAGGAACTGGCGGCGAGGGAGACCAAGGACGCGAGGACGCCCTACGACCGGGCGGTCCGGCTGCAGGAGTTCTTCACCAGCAAGGGCGGCTTCGTCTACACCCTGGCCGCTCAGGGACACGGCGGGCAGGCGCTGACGGACTTCCTGATCCGCAACAAGGCCGGATACTGCGAGCAGTTCGCCGCCGCGATGGCGGTGCTGGCCAGGGTGCTCCACATCCCGGCCAGGGTGGCCGTCGGCTACACCGGCGGCAGCAGGGTCGGAGACCACTGGCAGGTGGGCACGCACGACTCCCACGCCTGGCCCGAGCTCTACTTCGAGGGGACGGGGTGGCTGCGCTTCGAGCCGACCCCCACCGGTCTCACCGGGCAGGGCAGCGCCACGGTTCCCTCCTACAGCCGCGCGCGGGCGGCGAACGAGCCCGGCGACCAGCCTTCGGCCGCTCCCGCGATCGGTTCCGGCTCCTCCGACCTGGCCAACGGGTCGGCGAGCAACCCCCGCAACCGCAGGCCCGAGCTTGACTACGGCGGCAGCGGGCCCATCGTGGTCGAGGAGGAGACCCCTCTCGCGGTCAGGATCGGCCTCGGTGTCGCGGCCGTGGCGTTCGTCGTGCTGATCCCGGCGATGCTGCGGCTGCGGCTGCGCGGGCACCGCCGCCGGATCTGCTCCCGCGCGGCACGACCGGCCGTCGTTCTGGCGGAGGCGCCGGGAACCGTCACGGTCAGGACGGGACTGTGGAAGCAGGCGACGACGGCCGTCTGGGCGGAGCTCGGTGACACGCTGTACGACTACGGGGTGTCTCGCGCGCCCAGCGAGACCCCCAGGGCACTGGCCGTACGGCTGAGCGCCCAGCACGGGTTCGACGCGGACGCGGAGGCCGCCGTGACGCGGATCGCCGCCTCGGCCGAGCGGATGCTCTTCGCCAGGACCCCCGGCGAGACCGGCTCCCCGCGTGAGGACCTGCGCGTGGTACGGCGGGCGCTGGCGGTCTCCGCGCCCCGGGGCAGGAGGATCCGCGCGGTGCTGCTGCCGCCCTCGACGCTGACCGGGATGCGGACCCTGGGCACACGTCTGCTGGACGTCTTCGACCGGCTGGAGAACCTCCGCCTCACCGGCAGGAAGGCCTGACCCCACCGCGAAGCGCCCACACGCCCGCGTCCGGACAGATCCGGGCGCGGGCGTGGTCCGTTCGGCGGCACCGGCCGGGGACCGGTCACAGGGAGGCGGTCACGGGGGACGGTTCGGGGAGACGTCCGGACGGCATGACCCAGGTGGCACGGTCCAGCCGGCACGGGACCCGGCCGAACTCCGTGCCCCGAGGGCGTGCCGTCCCAGAGGGTGCGGGGAGAGGCTCAGCGCTCGTCGTTACGACGGCGCCAGCGCTCCTCCATCCGCTCCATGAAACTCGGTTTGGGACCACTCCTGCGGCCCGCCCTGCCCGTCTGGCGGGAGGGGCCGCCGGCCCCTGAGGTCTCACCGAAGCCGTTCATGCGCTTCCAGCTGGACAGACCCCACAGACACGCGGCGAGCATGACCACGAAACCGCCGACTCCGAGCGGGATGTAGTTCACGACGCCGACCATCAACAGGACGACGCCCAGGACGAAGCCGATGGAGGCCTTCACCAGGCGGCGCTTGTAATGGCTGCGTGGATCACTGATCCTTACGGTATTGGCCCACTTCGGGTCCTCGGCGTAGAGGGCCTGCTCGATCTGGTCGAGCAAGCGCTGCTCGTGCTCAGAGAGCGGCACGGCGCCTCCCAAGGACAGCCCCAGTACGGGGAAGACGGTGACGGACGACACGGGGTGTCCGAACCTCGCGGTCGGTTATCCCCAGAATACGAGGCTGTAGACGTAGACGAAAGAAAACGTCCAACGTAGTCCAAACCGGAGGCGGTGTCATAGATCTATTTCACCAAACGACGGGCGAACAAGCGACGCCGGGAGCACCGCATCCTGACCGAACCTGCGGGCCGCCCTGTCCATCGCCTGCTCGGCCTCCCGCCAGCCCGTCTCGCGCTCCCCCAGGCCGAGTTGCCTGGTCACCCCGGCCGCCGGCACGAGGTTCTCGACCCGCACCCCAACCAGGCGCAACCGCACTCCCAGCAGGCCGGAGGCGCCGTAGAGGTCGCGGGCCGTGGCGTACAGGACGCGGGCGACGTCGGTCGGCTCTCTGAGGGTGCGGGACCTGGAGATGGTGGTGAAGTCGGCCCTGCGGAGCTTGACGCTGACCGTGCGGCCCGCGTGACCGGCCTGTCTGAGCCTGGCCGCGACCCGCTCCGACAGGCGCAGCAGCTCCCGGTGGATCCGCTCCGGGTCGTCGACGTCTGTGGCGAATGTCTCCTCGGCGCCGATGCTCTTGTCCGGCGTGTGCGGGGTGACCCGGCGCTCGTCACGGCCCCAGGCCAGCGCCGCCAGGTGGGTTCCCACGGCCTGGCCGAGCTCGTGCTGGAGGGTCTCGACGGGGATCCTGGCGAGGTCGCCGACCGTCCTGACGCCCAGGCGCGCCAGGGAGCGCTCGGTGCGCTCCCCCACGCCCCACAGCGCCGCGATGGGCAGCGGGTGGAGGAAGTCGACGACCTGGTCCGCGGGAACGACCATCAGGCCGTCCGGCTTGCAGTGCTGTGAGGCGAGCTTGGCCACGAACTTGCTGTTGGCGACCCCGACGGAGCAGGTGATCCCGTGCTCGCCGGCGACCCGTTCACGGATCATGGCGGCGATCGCGGCGGGCGGGCCGAGCCTTCTGCGCGCTCCGCCGACGTCCATGAAGGCCTCGTCGGAGGCGATCGGCTCGACCTCGGGGGTGAAGGTCCGGAAGATCTCCATGACGCCCCTGGAGACCTCGGAGTACTTTCCCCGGCTCGGCGGGATGATCACGGCCCTGGGGCACAGGCGCCGGGCGCGGATCATGGGCATGGCCGAGTGCACCCCGAACCGCCTGGCCTCGTAGGTGGCGCTGAGCACCACCCCCCGCGGGCCGGGGGCGCCCACGATGACGGGCAGGCCGCGCAGTTCGGGGCGTTCACGCAACTCGACGCTGGCGAAGAAGGCGTCCATGTCGACGTGGAGGATCGGACAACCGGTGTCGTCCGTGCCCAGCGCCGAGACCGGACGCGGCACCTGCTGTTTCCTCGACACGAGGCCATTGTACGAGACACATGGGAACACACGTTCGGCGAGAACTCACTTTCTGCCGAGGACGTGGAGCTGGGTGGCGATGTCCCTGAGCACGGGGTGGGCCGCGGCGGCCTGTTCGAGGGCCACCAGGGCGCGCGCGGCCCCCGGCTCCCCGTCCAGCAGGCGGCTGGGCACCAGGTCGGCGAAGATCCGCACACCGTGGACCTCACCGGGGGTGAGCCCGGCGGCGGACAGGAGCACGGCCAGGGTCTCGCGGGTGAACCGCCGCGGCGTGGGGTCGCGGTCGCCCCAGCGCCCCTGCGGGTCGTCCAGGACCTGCAGTGCCTCCTCGAACCGGCCCGCGATGGAACGATGCAGGGCCGCGGCGAGCGGATTGGCGGCCAGCACGCTGATGGCGCCCCCCTCGCGCAGCAGGCCCGCGATGGCGCCCAGGGCGCCCGCCGGGTCCTCGACGTACTCCAGGACGCTGTGGCACAGCACCAGGTCCGCCCCGTCCGTGGGGAGGATCTCCTTCAGGTCGGCCGCGTCCCCCTGCAGGGCGCGAACGCCGACCCCGGCCTCGGCGGCCCGGCGTTCGAGCGCGGCCAGCGAGTCGGGACTGGGATCGACGACGGTGACGGCGTGCCCGAGCCCGGCCAGCGGTACGGCGAAGCCGCCCGTGCCCCCTCCGGCGTCGACGATGTCGAGCCGATCCCTGCCGGTCGCGGCCACCCGGTCGGCGAGCACTGCCCGCAACACGTCCCACACGACGGCGGTGCGGACCGCCGGAGTGGCCGACGGGCGTGAGATGCCTACGGCGCGCAACTTAAGATCGCCTCCTCTTTCGCGGTACGAGCCCCAGCCTACGCCGGGCCGTACCCGGTGCCGTCCGGGGAGGAACCGGGGCCGGGCTCGATCTGCTCTTTCCCCGGCGTGGAAGGAGTTCGGACCGGGGCCGCGTGGTTCAGGAGGTCGGAACGGAAAGGTCCGTTCACGGCTCCCGCGGGCGCGTCCGTGGAGAGGACCGGAGAGGGGTCCTCCCCACGGATGTGACCTACAGCGCCAGGGACGGCTTGAGCTGCTTGAACCGGGCCATGAGGCCGTTGACGAACTGCGGGGACTCGTCGGTCGACAGCTCGGAGGCCAGCCCGACCCACTCGCTGATGACGACGCCCTCGGGCACGTCGGGCATCCACAGCAGCTCGTAGGTGCCGCCGCGCAGGAGGTTGCGGTCGACCGCGGGCATGCGGTCGAGCGTCCATCCCTCGGCGTAGGTGGTGATCAGCTCGTCGATGCGCGCGCGGTGCCTGCACACGCCCTCGACGAGGGTCGCGGTGTACTCGTTGACGGGCGGCTCCGCCCTTTCGAGACGCTCGGCCAGAACCGCGAGCGGGTCCTGGCTGCGCGCCTCGGCCTCGAAGAGGATGTCCAGCGCGCGCCTGCGCGCCTTACCCCGTGCGGACATCAGGCGCGGCCGAGGTATTCGCCGGTGCGGGTGTCGACCTTGACCTTCTCACCGGTCGTGATGAACAGCGGCACCTTGATCTCGGCGCCGGTCTCCAGCTTGGCGGGCTTGGTGCCGCCGGTGGAGCGGTCGCCCTGCAGGCCCGGCTCGGTCTCGGCGATGATCAGGTCGACGGCCGCGGGCAGCTCGACGTAGAGCACGTTGCCCTCGTTGACCGCGACGGTGGCGAGCATGTTCTCCAGCAGGTAGTTGGCGCTGTCGCCGACGGCCACCCGGGAGACGTTGAGCATGTCGTAGGTCTCGGTGTCCATGAAGACGAACTCTTCGCCGTCCATGTAGGAGAACTGCATCTCGCGCTTGTCGACGTTGGCCACCTCGACCTTGACGCCCGCGTTGAAGGTCCTGTCGACGACCTTGCCCGACTTGATGTTCTTCAGCTTGGTGCGGACGAACGCACCGCCCTTGCCGGGCTTGACGTGCTGGAACTCCACAACCGTCCAGAGCTCACCGCCGTCGAGCTTGAGCACCAGGCCGTTCTTGAGGTCGTTCGTCGTCGCCACTAGTTTCTCCTGCGTACGGCCGCTCTTTAAAGGACAAGCAGCTCTTTGGTCGTCCGTGTGAGAAGCTCCGGTCCGGCATCACGCGTCACGAGCGTGTCCTCGATGCGGACGCCGCCCATACCCGGCAGGTAGACACCAGGCTCGACGGTGACCGGAACTCGATCCTCTAGTCTAGCGTGCCCGGCATCGCTGTCTGGCTTCGGCGGAGCCAGGAACGGCACCTCGTGGATCTCCAGCCCGACGCCGTGTCCCAGGCCGTGCCCGAAGCGCTCACCGTGCCCGGCCGCGGTGATCAGGTCGCGGGCCGCGGCGTCCACCTCGTGGGTGAGCGCGCCCGGCCGTACGGCGTGGCGGCCGGCCCGCTGGGCGGCCCTGACCAGGTCGTAGAGCTCCCGCTGCCAGGCGGCGGGCTCCCCGATCGCCACGGTCCTGGTCATGTCGGCGTGGTAGCCGTCGTACAGCGCCCCGAAGTCCATGGTCACGAGGTCTCCCCGTTGCAGGGGACGCTCCGAGGGCGAGTGGTGCGGGATCGAGCCGTTCGGGCCCGAGGCGACGATCGAGTCGAAGGCGGGCTTGTCCGCGCCCAGCTCGATCATCCGGGTCTCCAGCGCCCTGGCGACCTCCCGTTCGGTCACTCCGGGCCGCAGCCTGGGCAGCACGTCGCCGAAGGCCTGGTCGGTGAGCGCGCAGGCGGTGCGGATGAGGTCGATCTCCTCCTCGTCCTTGACCCTGCGCACCGACTCGACCAGCCCGCTCAGCCGCGGCAGGTCCCCGCCGAGACGGAAGTAGTCGGCCACGGACATGTGGTGCGCCTCGACGCCGACCCGGCCCGCCGCCGTCGCGACCAGGCTTCCCGCGACGTCGCGTTCCTGGCGCACCTCGACATCCGGGCACAGGCGCCTGGCGGTCTCCGTGTAGCGGGAGTCGGTGGCCAGCGTGGCGGTGCCGTCCGCCGTGACCAGCACCGCGGCGTTCGAGCTCGCCAGGCCGGTCAGGTAGCGCACGTTCACCCCCCGGGTGACCAGGACGGCGTCCACGTCGTGGGCGGGCAGCAGCTCCGCCAGACGCGTACGGCGCGTGGCGTGGGTGGCGGTCATGCCTCGCATGCTATTGACCTCCTCCGCCCCTGTCTCCACCCCCGCCCGCCACACCTTGGGCGGCGGCGGGCGGGAGAGGCGGTGGCGGGCCGCAGGTGCCGCCCGCCATCTCGGGGCGTCAGGCGGGGGCGGGGGCGCCCCCGGTGACCAGCGGTCTGGCGGACGTCTCGTCCAGGGGCAGCGGCGGGGCGTTCAGCACCGCCTCGTCGAGACGGCCCTCGGAACGGGCGACGAGCACGGGCACCACGATCTGCCCGGCCACGTTCGTCGCCGTACGGATCATGTCGAGGATCGGGTCGACGGCCAGGAGCAGGCCGACGCCCTCAAGGGGCAGGCCGAGCGTGCTCAGGGTGAGGGTGAGCATCACGACCGCGCCGGTCAGGCCCGCGGTCGCGGCGGAGCCGACCACCGAGACGAACGCGATCAGCAGGTACTGGCCGAGGCCGAGCGGGACGTCGTACACCTGGGCCACGAAGATCGCGGCGAGGGCGGGATAGATCGCGGCGCAGCCGTCCATCTTGGTGGTCGCCCCGAAGGGCACCGCGAAGGAGGCGTAGTCGCGGTCGACGCCCAGGCGTTCGACGGTGACCCGCTGGGTCAGCGGCAGGGTCCCGATCGAGGAGCGGGAGACGAAGGCCAGCTCGATCGCGGGCCAGGCGTTGCGGTAGAAGGTCAGCGGGCTGACCCGGCCGACGAGGGCGAGCAGCAGCGGGTAGCTCACCAGCAGCACCAGCAGGCAGCCGACGTAGACGCCCGCTCCGAGCTTGGCCAGCGGGGCCAGCAGGTCCCATCCGTAGGCGGCGACGGACTTGCCGATCAGGCCCGCGGTGCCGATCGGGGCCAGTCTGATGACCCACCACAGGGCCTTCTGCACCAGTTCGAGCACCGAGCGGCTGAGGACGAGGAACGGCTCGGCCGCCTCGCCGACCGCCAGGGCCGCCGCGCCGAGGACGACCCCGATGAAGACGATCTGCAGGACGTTGAGCTCGGTGAAGGCCGTGACGACGTTGGTCGGGATGATCCCGGTCACGAAGTCGAGCCAGGTCCCCGCGCCGTCGAGGTCGGGGGCCTTGGCCCCGGCGGTGGAGATCGTGACGCCCTCGCCGGGGTTGATGACCAGGCCGAGGCCGAGGCCGATGACCACCGCGATCAGCGAGGTGACCAGGAACCACAGCAGTGTCTTGCCCGCGAGCCTGGCGGCTCCGCCGACGTTGCGCAGGTTGGCGACACTGACCACGACCGCGGTGAGGACGAGCGGCGGGACGGCGAGTTTGAGGAGCTGGACGAAGAGCCTGCCGACCTCGGTCAGGGTGGTGGTCAGCCAGGCGATCTCGCCCGCGCGGGCGAGGAAGCCGAGTGCGGCACCGGCCACCAGGCCGAGCAGCAACTGCAGGGAGAAGGAGACTTTCTTCATGAACGCGACTCCGACGTGAGAACGTGCCCGCGCGGGGCGGGAGGGGAGCGGGAAATGCGTTCAGTGACAGAGCTGGCCGTTCAGGCGGCACAGATCCACATACGGCCGCCCGACGAGCAGAGGGGTCACCGGGGAGAACCTCACAGGGCGTGAAACCACCTATTCTGGTAGGAAATTTCATCTATACCTGTGATCAGTATCACGTTCTCCCCGGCCAGAGAAGGCCCGGACAGGGCTCAGGAGGCGAGTTCCCCGACCTTCTCGACGAGCCGGACGCGCTCGGCGTGGGTACGGCCGAGCGGGGTGACGTTGACGGTCGTGACGCCGGAGTCGCGCATCGCCTGCAGGCGGTCGCGCACATGACCCTCCGGCCCGATCAGCGAGACGGCCTCAAGCAGCTCCCTGGGGACCAGCGCGGCCGCCTCCTCCTTCTTGCCCGCGAGGTAGAGGTCCTGGATCTCCTCGGCCTCCTTCTCGTAGCCGTAGCGGCGGGCCAGGTCGTTGTAGAAGTTCCTGCCCTTGGCGCCCATGCCGCCGATGTAGAGGGCCGCGACGGGACGTCCGAGGTCGACCAGGCCGGACACGTCGTCGCCGATGGCCAGCGGGGCCTGGGCGATGACGTCGAGGGCTCCCAGCGAGGGGTCGCGCCTGGCCCCTCCCGCGGCCAGGGAGGCCCCCCAGACCTCGGCGGCCTTCTCCGGCATGTAGAAGATCGGCTCCCAGCCCTCGGCCAGCTCGGCGCACAGCTCGACGTTCTTCGGGCCGATGGCCGCGATCACGATGGGGATGCGCTCGCGGACGGGGTGGTTGATGAGCTTCAGCGACTTGCCCAGCCCCGTCCCCTCCCCCTCGGGCAGCGGAAGGGTGTAGTGCCTTCCCTCGTACTCCAGGCGCTCGCGCCGCCACACCTGCCTGCAGATCTCGACGACCTCCCGCGTGCGGCCGAGCGGCGCGGTGTACGGCACGCCGTGGAAGCCCTCGATCACCTGCGGCCCCGAGGCGCCGATGCCCAGGGTGAAACGGCCGCCCGAGACGTAGTCCATGCCGGCCGCGGTCATGGCCAGCAGGGCGGGGGTGCGCGAGTAGATGGGCAGGATGCCCGAGGCGATCTGCAGCCGCTCGGTCCTGGCCGCGATGTAGCCCATCTGGCTGACCGCGTCGAAGCTGTACGCCTCGGCGACGAAGACGATGTCCAGCCCCGCCCTCTCGTAGTCGACCAGCTCGTCCACGGTCTCCTTGAAGCCCCCCGCGTAACTCAGGGCCATACCGATACGCATCGTCAGGATCGTCCTTCCCGCGCCACAGGAACCGAATGTTATTCCGTTCTCTCTGCCCAGAAGGCTATCGACTCCCTCCGGCCCGCTCCAAGACCCGCGCCGCCCGCACGAGGCCGGTAGCGTACGGGTCTCGGGCTCGGGAGGCCCGTGCGGGCGGGGGTGGACGGCCCGCGATGGTGGCGCGGACGAGGAGCGGTGTGCTGAGGCGGGCGATCATGGTGCTTGCGGGGGCGCTCGCCCTCGTTCTCGGCGGCCACGGACTCCTGCCCGACCTGGGAGGGTTCACCCCGGTGCTGGAGAGCCTGCTGCCCTGGCTCGGCGTCACCGTCCCCTTCCTGCTGCTCGGCGCCCTGGTCACCCGGTCGTGGCCGGTGATCGTCGCCGCGCTGCTGCCCGCGACCGTCTGGGGGATCATGTTCGGCCCCACGCTGCTGCGCGCCGTCCCCGGCGGCCCGAGCGACGTCTCGGTCGCCACGATCAACGTGGGGGCGGCCAACGGCGACTCGGCGCAGGCCGTACGGACCGTCTCCGGCGGACGGGACCTGGTCGCCGTGCAGGAGCTGACCGAGGGAGGTCCCGCGGCCAAGGAGCTCGACAACCGCTTCCCGCACCGCTACCAGGTGAACACGGTCGGCCTGTGGAGCAGGTTCCCGATCCTGCAGGCTCGCCGGGTGGACATCGGCCTCGGCTGGGCCAGGGCGCTGCGGGCGGTCGTCCAGACGCCGAAGGGCAGGCTGACCGTCTACGTGATGCACCTGGCCTCGGCCCGTCCCGGCCAGACCGCCCAGCGGGACGAGACCCTCACCCAGGCGGGAAGGCTCGTCGAGCGCGACGGCAGCCGGCGCCTTCTCCTGCTCGGCGACCTCAACACCGCCACGACCGACCGTAAGCGCTCCGGCCTGGTGCCGCCGCTCCTGGACGCCCAGCAGGAGGCCGGGACCGGGTTCGGCTTCACCTGGCCCGCCTCCTTCCCCGTGACCAGGCCCGACCACATCCTCTACCGGGGCCTCACCGCGGCCACCGCGGGCGTCGAGGCCGCGGCGGGCAGTGACCACCGCGCCGCCGTCGCCTCCTTCCGGCTGCACCGGGAGACCCCCTGATCTCAGCCCCGCCGTCGCCAGGCCGCCAGGTCGCCGGGGGTGTCGATGTCAGCCGGGTCGCCCACGTCGTCGCAGGGCACCTCGACGACCAGTTCGGGGTGCGCCCTGAGGAAGGCCCTGGCGCCCACGTCACCGGCCGCGAGCCCGGCGACCTCGGCGAAGTGCTCCCTGGCGACCAGCACCGGGTTCCGCCGCCTGCCCGCGTAGGTCGCGACGGCCACGGAGGCCCCCAGGCGCGCGGCCTCGACCAGCCGGAGCACGGCCCGCGGCCCGATGGACGGCTGGTCGGCCAGGGCGATCACCACCCGCTCCGCGTCACCGGGAAGCGCCGCCAGGCCGGTCCTGAGTGAGGAGCCCATGCCGCTCCGCCAGTCCGGGTTGCGCACGACGACCGCCCCGCGCACCTGAGCGTCCGCGGCCCCGAGCACGACGACCACGGGATGGCAGCCGCCCTCACGCAGCAGCCTGACCCCCCGGTCGACCAGCCGCTCACCGTCCAGCTCGACCAGCGCCTTGGGGGTGCCGAGCCGGGAACCGCCGCCTGCGGCCAGCAGCAGCCCCGCGCTCGCCGCCCGCGTCATGTCCGGCGGCCGGGCGCGTGGATGCGGCCCGAGCCGTCGCTCAGCGGCCGTCCCGAGCCGCCCCAGCGCAGCTGGATCAGCTCGGCGGCGATGGAGACCGCGGTCTCCTCCGGTGTCCGCGCGCCCAGGTCGAGGCCGATCGGCGAGCGCAGCCGCCCGAGCTCCTCCTCCCCCAGGCCCGCCTCGCGCAGCCGCGCCAGCCGGTCCTCGTGCGTACGGCGTGAGCCCATCGCCCCGACGTAGATGGCCGGGGTGCGCAGCGCCACCTCCAGCAGCGGGACGTCGAAGCGGGGGTCGTGGGTGAGCACGCAGATCACGGTCCGCTCGTCCACGGTGACCGAGCTGAGGTAGTCGTGCGGCCACTTGACGACCACCTCGTCGGCCTCGGGGAAGCGCCTGGCCGTGGCGAAGACGGGACGCGCGTCGCACACCACCACGTGGTAGCCGAGGAACCTGCCGATCCTGGCGACCGCGGCGGCGAAGTCGATGGCGCCGAAGACCAGCATCCTGGGCGGCGGGGCGAAGGAGTGCACGAAGACCGCCAGGTCGTCGAGGCGCCGCTCACCGTGCGGGCCGTACCGGCGGATCCCGGTGAGACCCTGGGCGAGCATGCCGCGGGCGTCGTCGTCGACCGCGTCGTCCAGCCTGGCCGGGCCCAGCGAGCCGGAGGCGCGCTCAGGGCCGACCACCCGGCGGGCCCCGACGGCGCCCGGGCCGGACAGCACGGTCGCGACCGCGACCGGCTCGTGTTCCCGCACCGCCGCGGCGACCTCCCCCAGCTCGGGGAACGTCCCGCGCGAGACCGGCTCGACGAAGACGTCCAGAATCCCCCCGCAGGTCAGCCCGACGGAGAAGGCGTCGTCGTCGCTCACCCCGTAGCGCCGCAGCACCGGGGTCCCCGAGGCGGCCACCTCACGGGCCAGCTCGTAGACGGCTCCCTCGACGCAGCCACCGGACACGCTGCCCGCCGCCTCCTCCCCGAGGACGGCCATCGAGGCTCCCGGTGGCCGGGGCGCGCTGCGGAAGGTCTCGACCACGGTCGCCAGGCCGAACGTCTCACCCGCCTCCCACCAGCGCGTGATCTGCGAGAGGATGTCACGCATTCCGCCCTCCCAGCAGCCGGGCCAGCGCCTCGAAGGCCGCCAGGCTGTGCCCGGCCACGAAGTCGTCCACGTACGGCAGCGCCGCCCGCATCCCGGCGGTGAGCGGGCGGTAGCCCTCCTGCCCCTTGTGCGGGTTCACCCAGATCACCCGGTGGGCGGTCCTGGACAGCCTGGCCATCTGCGCGCCGAGCAGCGAGGCGTCGCCCCGCTCCCACCCGTCGGAGGCGATGACGACGGTCGCGCCCGCCGCGTCGTGCAGCCGCAGGAGGCTCCGCAGTTCCTCACCGAGGCGGGTTCCGCCGTTCCAGTCGGGGATGGCGGCGGAGACGGCCTCCATCGCCGCCGCCGGGTCGCGCGGGCGCAGCTCGGCGGTGATCCTGGTCAGGCGGGTGCCCACGCTGAACACCTCGGTCGCCCTCGGCTCCGCGCGCACCAGGGCGTGTCCCAGGCGCAGCAGTGTGTCGGCGTAGGGGGCCATGGAGCCGCTGACGTCGACGAGCAGCACGACCCCGCGGGGCCTGGTGCGGTGGGCGCGGTGGCGCAGCCGTACGGTCTGGCCGCCGTGCCGCAGGGTCTCGCGGATCGTCGCCCCGCCGTCGAGGCGCCCCCTGCGGGAGGGGCCGAACCGTCGTGACCCGCGCCGCTCGCGATCCACCCGCAGCAGGGCGAGCAGGCGTCGTACCTCGGCCAGCTCGGCACCGGTCATCGCGGCCACGTCCCTGTTGCGCAGGACCTCCGCCGGGCTGGCGGCCGCCGCCCGCTCCTCACCGTCCCCCGCCTGTCCCCGGGTGCCGGTCAGGGTCGTGACGCCCCGGGTGACGTTGACCGTGGGCGGGGGAACCGGACGTGCCCGCGTGCCGCCGAAGTAGGCGTCGAAGACACGGTCGTAGCGGGGCAGGTCGTCGGGACAGGCGCACAGGGTGAGTCTGCCCGCCCAGTAGACCCCGCGCGGGACGGCCGCGCCGAGGACGGCCAGCGCGCGCAACAGGGCCTGGGTCCGCTCGTGGTCGGCGGGCACCCCGGCGGCGCGCAGCGTCCTGGCGAACCCGGTCATGACCGCGACCAGGTCGCGCCCCGCGTCCTCCACCGCGTCCTCCACTGTGTCCACCGGCTCCTCCAGGGGGCCCTCAGCCACGGGAGACATCGAAGAATCCGTTCCCGAGGACCGTCTCGTGGTCCTCGCGGTGCTTGAGCAGGGCGCCCAGCGTCGCCGCGGCCAGGCCGGGGTCCAGCTCCCTGGCGCCCAGGGTCAGCAGTGCCTCGGCCCAGTCGAGGCTCTCGGCGACGCCCGGCGGCTTGACCAGACCGGCCTCGCGCAGCCGCCCCGCGGCCCCGGCCACCTGCTCGGCCAGGGCCCTGGAGCAGCCCGGGAGTCTGCGCAGCAGGATCGTCACCTCCCGCTCGAAGGAGGGGTGTTCGAGCCAGTGGTAGAGGCAGCGGCGTCTCAGCGCGTCGTGCAGCTCGCGGGTGCGGTTGGAGGTCAGCACGACGACCGGCGGGCTCTGCGCCCGGACCGTGCCGAGCTCGGGGATGGAGATCGCGAAGTCGGACAGCACCTCAAGCAGGATCGCCTCGAACTCCACGTCGGCCCGGTCGACCTCGTCGACGAGCAGCACGCTCGGCTGGGTCTCCACCGCCTTGAGCAACGGCCTGGCGATCAGGAAGCGCCGGTCGTAGACCTCCCCCTCAAGCCGCGCCGCGTCGGTGATCCCGCTCGCCTCCGCGGCCTTGAGGTGCAGCAGCTGGCGGGCGAAGTCCCAGTCGTAGAGCACCTGGGGGCCGTCGAGCCCCTCGTAGCACTGCAACCTGATCAGCGGCGCGCCGAGCACCGTGGCGAGCGTCCTGGCCAGCTCGGTCTTGCCGACCCCGGCCTCACCTTCGAGCAGCAGCGGGCGGCCCATCCGCAGCGCCAGGAACGCCGCCGTGGCCAGCCCCTCGTCCGCGAGGTAGGCGCACCGGTCGAGGAGTTCCCCCAGATGTCCCGGTGACTCCACGTCAGAGGTCTTGACCGTCCCCCTCAGCATCACCTCAGGCTACGCCGCGGGGGCCACTGACGGGACAGGGCACGTGGGGCGGACGTGGCGGTCGTCTCCCCGGCGTATTCTCACCCCTCGTGAAGAACGTTCTGCGGCGGATCAACACGCCGTCGAGGGTCGTCGTGGCCGCCTTCCTGGTCGTGGTCATGTCGGGCTCGGCGCTGCTGTCGCTGCCCGTCGCGGTCGAGGCCGGGCGGGCGGCGTCGTGGACGTCCGCGCTCTTCACCGCGACGTCGGCGGTCTGCGTGACCGGCCTGGCCGTACAGGACACCGCGACGCACTGGTCGGTCTTCGGTGAGCTGGTGATCCTGGCGCTGATGCAGATCGGCGGGTTCGGGATCATGACGATGGCCTCCATCCTGGCGCTGGTCGTCTCCGGCAAGCTCGGCCTGCGCGCCAGGCTCAACGCCCAGGCCGAGACCCGGACCCTGGGTCCCGGCGAGGTGCGCCGCCTGATCGCGGGCGTCGCCAAGGTGACGCTGGCCGTCGAGGCGCTGACCACGGCCGTGCTGGCCGCCCGCTTCCTCATCGGATACGGCGAGTCGCCCGGCCACGCCCTGTACCAGGGGCTCTTCCACGCGGTCTCCTCCTTCACCAACGCCGGCTTCACCCTGTGGCCGGACGGCGTCGTGCGCTTCGTCCACGACCCGTGGATCTGCCTGCCGCTGGCGATCTCCGTGGTCGTCGGGGGGCTCGGCTTCCCCGTCTACACCGCGCTCCGCCGCAGCTGGCACAGTCCCAGGCTCTGGTCGCTGCACGCCAGGATCACCGTGGGGATGACCGCGGTCCTGCTGTTCGGCGGGGCGCTGGCCGTCGCCCTCACCGAGTGGGAGAACTCCGCGACCCTGGGCGGGCTGCCGCCCTGGCAGCGGATCATGGCGGCGTTCTTCCACAGCTCCATGACCCGCAGCGGCGGCATGAACTCCGTGGACGTCTCGCAGATGCACGAGACCACCTGGCTGATCAGCGACGTGCTGATGTTCGTCGGAGCGGGCAGCGCGAGCACCGGCGGCGGCATCAAGGTGACGACGTTCGCGCTCCTCGGCTACGTCATCCTGGCCGAGCTGCGCGGTGAGCCCGACGTCACGGTCGGCCGCCGCCGCCTGCCCGAGCAACTCCAGCGCCAGGCGCTGACCATCGCCCTGCTCAGTGTGGCCTCGGTGGCGCTGGGCACGTTCGTCCTGATGGCCCTCACCCCGTTCAAGCTCGACCGGGTGCTGTTCGAGGTGGTCTCGGCGTTCGGCACGGTCGGCCTGTCCACCGGGATAACCGGCGATCTCGGCGCCCCGGGACACCTGGTGCTGACGGTCCTGATGTTCGTCGGCAGACTGGGGCCCGTGACACTCGGCGCGGCGCTGGCGCTGCACGTCCAGACCCGCAGGTTCCGTTATCCGGAGGAGGGCCCTCTCGTTGGCTGACAGGAAGGACCGCGGCGACGCGGTCGCGGTGATCGGCCTCGGCCGGTTCGGCAGCGCGCTGGCGCTCGAACTGGCCGAGCGCGGCGTCGAGGTGCTCGGCGTGGACAGCGACCCCAAGATCGTGCAGCAGCTGTCCGGGCAGCTCACGCACGTGGCCTGCGCGGACTCGACCGACCCGGACGCGCTGACCCAGCTGGGCGTCGAGGAGTTCGGCAGGGTCGTGGTCGGCATCGGCGGCGACATCGAGGCGAGCATCCTGACCACCTCGATCCTGGCCGACTTCGGTGTGCCGGACATCTGGGCCAAGTCGATCAGCCGCCAGCACAGCCGGATCCTGGACCGGGTCGGCGCGCACCACGTGGTGCAGCCCGAGTACGACATGGGAGAGCGGGTCGCGCACCTGGTGACCGGGCGGATGCTCGACTACGTCGAGATCGACGAGGGCTACGCCCTGGTCAAGACCAAGGCGCCGGGCTGGGCGGTTGGCAGGACGCTGGGCGAGCTGGGCATCCGCACGAAGTACGGCGTGACCGTGGTCGGGATCAAGAGCCCCGGCGGCAGGTTCACCTACGCCACCTCCGACACGGCCATCCACGGGAACACGGTTCTGCTGGTCGCGGGCGAGACGGGTATGGCCGAGCGTTTCGCCGAGGAGACCTGAGACGCCCGGCGTCGTCTCCGGCCCGGCCGCGCAGGCCGGGCCTCAGTCGTCGTCCCCGGCCCGTCCGCCGTTGCCGCCCTCGTCCCTGGCCTCGCCGCGTTCCCTGATGAGCGCGGCGAGCTGACGGACCTGCTGGACGGTCCGTTCCTTCTCCGAGCCCTGCAGCCCCATGGCGCCGATCGTCGCGCCGTCGGTGAAGTCGATCTTCGCCCAGGGCTCGCTGTCGGTCAGCGTCACCGCGAGCACCTCCGGCCACTCGTAGCGGTGCACCCGCAGCGCGTTGACCAGGGTGACGCCCGTCTCGTCCGCCTCGACCCGGCAGCGGCCGAGCAGGTGCAGCACCCCGGCGACGGCGGCGCCGAGCACCACCATCGCGACCTTGTCGACCACGGTGAACGGCGGCGGCAGGAGGATCGCCAGGACCACGGCTCCAACGATGATCAAACCGGCGAAGCCGTACGCCACGACGCGTCCCTTCCTCGGCCGCCACACGACGGGCAGCTCGGGGGGCGAGACGTTCTCTTGACTCACCTGGAGATCACGTTCCTTCGGGAAAAGCACCGGTCACGGCGATAGGAAACCTACCGCACGCCCCGGCCGGCCCCGCGTCCAAGACGCTCGGGGACCTCAGGCGTCCCTGAGGTCCCGCAGCAGCAGCGCCGTCTCCAGGGCCGCGACGGTGGCCTCGTAGCCCTTGTCCTCGTGGCTGCCGGGCAGTCCGGAGCGGTCGAGGGCCTGGTCGAGGGAGTCACACGTCAGCACCCCGTTGCCGACCGGCGTTCCCTCGTCGAGCGAGACACGGGTGAGCCCCGAGGTGACCGACTCGCAGACGTAGTCGAAGTGGGCGGTCTCCCCGCGGATCACCGCGCCCAGGGCGACCACGGCGTCGCAGCGCCTGGCCAGCGCCTGGGCGACGACCGGGATCTCCAGGGACCCGGCGACGCGGATCACCGTCGCGCTCGCCCCGCTGTCCGCGCTGGCCAGCACCGCCCGCGCCACGAGCTGATCGGTGATCTTCTCGTGCCAGCGGGCGGCCACGATGCCGACGGTCAGCCCGGCCGCTTCGACGGCCTCGGCCTGGGGACGTCCCGCGCCGCTCATACGTTCTCCTTGTTGATCTCGTGGCCCAGACGGTCGCGCTTGGCCGTCAGGTACCTCTCGTTGTGGGGGTTCATCGCCACGGGCATCGGCTCACGGCCGAGGACCTTGACCCCGTAGCCGTCCATGCCCCGCAGCTTGGCGGGGTTGTTCGTCAGCAGCCTGACCGACTTCACCCCCAGGTCGGCGAGGATCTGGCCGGCGTTGGAGAACTCCCTGGCGTCGACCGGCAGGCCGAGCTCCAGGTTGGCGTCCACGGTGTCGCTGCCCGCGTCCTGCAGGCCGTAGGCCCGCAGCTTGGCCAGCAGCCCGATACCACGGCCCTCGTGCCCGCGCAGGTACACCACGACACCACGGCCCTCGGCGGCGATCTCCGACATCGCGTGGTCGAGCTGGACCCCGCAGTCACACCGCAGGGAGCCGAACACGTCCCCGGTCAGGCACTCGGAGTGCGCCCTGACCAGGATGTTCTCCCCGTCCTCCAGATCACCGTAGACCAGGGCGACGTGCTCGCCGCCGTCCAGGGCGCTGGCGTAGCCGTAGGCGCGCCACATCCCGTACGCGTTGGGCAGGCGGGTCTCCGCGACCCTGCTCACCATCCGTTCCGTGCGGCGCCGGAACTCGACCAGCTGCTCGATGGAGACCAGCGCCAGGTCGTGCTCGTCGCAGAACTCGCGCAGCTCGGGCAGCCGCTTCATGGTCCCGTCGTCGTTGACGACCTCGGCGAGGGCTCCGGAGGGCCGCAGCCCCGCCAGCCTGGCCAGGTCCACGGCCGCCTCGGTGTGGCCGCGCCTGACCAGCACGCCGCCCTCGCGGTAGCGCAGTGGGAAGACGTGGCCGGGCCGTACCAGATCGTCGGGCTCGGTGGCCGAGTCGCACAGGGTGCGGATCGTCCTGGCGCGGTCGGAGGCGGAGATGCCGGTGGTCACCCCGTCGCGGGCGTCGACGCTGATCGTGTAGGCGGTGCGCAGGCGTTCCCTGTTCTCGTGCACCATCAACGGCAGGCCGAGCCGGTCGAGGTCCTCACCGGGCAGCGAGACGCAGATCACGCCGCTGGTGTGCCTGATGGTGAAGGCCAGCAGCTCCGGTGTCGCCTTGGCCGAGGCGAAGATGATGTCACCCTCGTTCTCACGGTTCTCGTCGTCGACCACCACGACGGGCCTGCCCTCGCGAATGTCGGCGATCGCCCGCTCTATGGGGTCAAGCTCGGTCACACAGCCTCCTTGGGGACGAGCACGGTCCTGGACCGGTACTCCTTGAGCCAGTTGAAGAGTCCGATGAGGACAAGGACGAAGAAGACCCCGTAGACGGCCCCCGAGACGACGAGACCCGAGCTGAAGGCCAGTGGCACGCCGACCAGGTCCACGGCCACCCAGATGATCCAGAAGTCCACCAGCGCGCGCCCCTGGGCCCAGGTGGCGACGGCGCTGCCGACGAAGATGTAGGCGTCCGCCGCGACCAGCAGGTAGCCCCTCGGCGGCGGCACCAGCGCGCCCCAGGAGAGCTTGGTCACGAAGAACAGCACGCCGACGACGGCCGTGCCCAGCAGCATCGTGGCGGCCATCGCCAGCCGTTCCCAGCCGGTCGCGGGCCGTACGGCCAGGCCCTGGCCCGCCCGGGTGCCGCGGGTCCAGCGCCACCAGCCGTAGACGGCCAGGCCGCCGAACATGAGCTGTTTGAGGGCGTTGCCGGTGATGTGGGCGCTGAGGGAGGTGACGAACAGCAGGACCGCGGCGGTGAGCTGCACCGGCCAGGTCCATATCGATCTGCGGATCGCCAGCAGCACGGTGGCCAGCGCGGCCACGTTGCCGACCAGGTCGGTCCACAGGACCTTGACCCCGAGAAGCTGGAAGCCCTCGTTCACCCAGTTCATGACCCGTTCCCGGGGGCGTAGGCGCCGACGAGCCGCTCCACGTGCTTGGCGATCACGTCGACTTCGAGGTTCACCGGGTCGCCCGGCTGCTTGGCGCCGAGGGTGGTCAGCCGCAGCGTGGTGGGGATGAGGCTGACGGAGAAGCCCTCGTCGTCCACGCCGACCACGGTCAGGCTGACCCCGTCGACGGCGATCGAGCCCTTCTCCACCACGTAGCGGTTCAGCGCGGCGGGCAGGGAGATCCGCACGACCTCCCAGTGCTCGTCCGGCTCACGCGCGAGCAGCACGCCGGTACCGTCCACGTGGCCCTGCACGATGTGGCCGCCGAGGCGCTGGTCGGCGCGGACCGCGCGCTCCAGGTTGACCCTGGAGCCGGGGCGCAGGGCCCCCAGGCTGCTGCGGTCCAGGGTCTCCTTCATCACGTCGGCGGTGAAGACCTCCCCCTCGACGTCGACCACCGTCAGGCAGACCCCGTTGACGGCGATCGAGTCGCCGTGCCCGGCGTCGCCGGTGACGACCCCGCCGCGGATCGACAGCCTGGCGGCGTCGCGCAGCGTCTCGATCTCCGCGATCTCGCCGAGTTCCTCAACGATTCCGGTGAACATTCACAGCTCCTTCGCAGGGCGTGCGTAGATGACATCGGGAGTGAACCCGCGCGGGGCCGCCCGTCTTCCTGGCCTCACGGGGCCTGCCGGGACCGGGGAGCCGGTACGGCGGGCGTTTCCCAGGACGTGGGCACGTGGAAGCCGGCCAGGCCGTAGGGGCTCACCGGGAGAGGCCGTGGAGATCGCGGGGACACGGCGGGCGAGACGGAAGAGGGGACCGGCGGCGCCGCGACCACGCGCGGGCAGGCCGGTCGGCTGACGCGGGTGCGCCCGACCACACATCCGGGACTCCTACTCGCCGGTAGCTTTCTGCCACGGCGGGCCCCGGGGGATCACAGGCACGTACACCCATTGGCGGCGAGGCGCCCCGCCAAGGGACGTCCCTGCCGCCCGCGCGCTTCCTCCCATCCGGACTTTGACCGTCGGTCCTGGAGTTTCACCAGGTCAACCGGCCGATGGCTTCGGACGGGTCGCGGACTGTAACCGCCGGCTCGGAATTTCACCGACCCCGGAGCACGCTGCTCTCCCTCCAGTGTGCCACGTCCGGCAAAAGATGACGTGTCCCCCTCCCACCAGATGGAACAACCGGACATCGGGGAGAGGCACGCCGCGCACCCTCGCGCCCGGGCCGGGCACGGTGGTACGAAGGGAACAGGGACGAAGGGGGCGGGGGGCCACAGGGGGCCGAGCGGGACCCGGACGGGTCACCCGTAGTCAACACGCGTTCACGCACTCACCCGGCGGCCGGACCGCCTTCCGCCCCACCTGCGGACACCACACGACGAGAGGTGACACGACGACCACACAGACCGTCATGGTCGTGTCATAGGTATGTCACAAATCCGTGAATAAGAGACGGTGGGGAATCTCATCATTCCATCCGACCCCCCACCCAGGTCAATGGAATTGCAGCCACAACCTGATCTATATTGCACAACAAAAAAACAAGTAACAGCTAGGCCATTGATTTGCCCCTGACTGTTTTGCAATGGTTCCCCCAGATCCCGCTCAGTCATGCTCGTTGGGGGCTCCCGCACGATGACCATCCCTGCACCTGCCGCGACCACCGCCGATGAGGCGCCCGTGGTGAAGGCACCGGAAACGGTGGGCCGCTCACCAGGGCAGCTGATGTGGCTCCGCTTCCGCCGTGACCGGACCGGGGTCGCCTCGGCCATCGTGGTGATTTTCTTCATCCTGGTGGCGATACTCGCACCGGTGATCTCCTGGCTGTACGGCAAGGACCCGTACACCCTCTACGGCCAGGACACCCCGGGCCTGCTCAATGACTTCGGCTATCCGATCGCCCCGAACGGCGGCATCAGCTCGGAGTTCTGGTTCGGCATCGAGCCGAACCTCGGCCGTGACGTGTTCACCCAGCTGGTCTACGGAATCAGGACCTCGCTGCTGATCGCGCTCATCACGACGATCCTCACCACGCTGATCGGCATCGTGATCGGCATCGTGGCCGGATACTCCGGCGGCAAGACGGACTACGTCATCGGCCGCGTGATCGACACGGTGCTGTCCTTCCCCTCGGTGCTGTTCATCATCGCGTTCATGCCCGTGGTGGAGAACCTCTTCGTCAGTCCCGACCAGGAGACGCCGGTCTGGCTGCGCGCCGTGACGCTGGTGCTCGTGCTGACGTTGTTCGGCTGGGCCGGTCTGGCCCGCCTGTTGCGCGGCCAGGTCCTCACGCTCCGCGAACGCGAGTTCATCGAGGCCGCCCGGGTGACCGGCGCCTCCCCCGCGCGGATCGTGTTCAAGGAACTGCTGCCCAACCTGTGGACGCCGATCCTGATCCAGGCGACGCTGCTGCTGCCCGCGCTGGTCACCTCGGAGGCCGCCCTGTCCTTCCTCGGCGTCGGCATGATCGAGCCGATCCCCGACTGGGGCAGGATGTTCCGGCGCGGTACCGAGGTCTACCAGAACGACATCACGTACCTGATCTTCCCGGGCGTCGCGCTGGTGATCTTCGTGATCGCCTTCAACCTTCTCGGCGACTCCGTCCGCGACGCCTTCGACCCCAAGCTCAAGCGCTAGCCCCAGCTCAAGCGCTGAACAGATAGGAGAGAGATGACAGTCAGAAAGCGGTCAGCCGTGGCCGTCCTGGCCATCGGTGTGCTGGCCGTCACCAGCGCCTGCGCCGAGGGCAACCAGGGGGCTCCGGCCGCCCAGCCGTCCGGCAGCTCCAACGGTGCCTCCTCGGCCCCCGCCGCCGCCTACAAGCCCGCGGTCATCACCCAGGGCACCGCGGAGGACTCCAAGGGCCCCGCGATCCCGCCGGAGGGCGTCGTCAAGGGCGGAACGGTCACGATGATCGACCGTGACGACTTCTCCCACCTCGACCCCGCGCAGATCTACGTCAACACCGAGGCGAACTTCGCCCGGCTGATCTCCCGCACCCTGACCGGCTACAAGCGCGTCGCCAAGGGCGAGTTCAAGCTGGTCGGCGACCTGGCCACCGACACCGGCACCCAGTCCGACGGCGGCAAGACCTGGAAGTTCACGCTGAAGGACGGCGTGAAGTGGCAGGACGGCACGCCGATCACCTCCGCGGACGTCAAGTGGAGCATGGAGCGGACCTTCGCGCCGTTCGTCACCCAGGGCCCCACCTACATCCAGCAGTGGCTGACCGACGTCGACTTCAAGAAGGCCTACCCCGGCCCGTACGACGGCAAGGAACTCGACGCGATCGAGACGCCGGACGACAAGACGATCATCTACAAGTTCAAGACGCCGCACGCCGACGCGGCCTACGCCTTCGCCATGGCCGGTTACGGCATCGTGCCCAAGGCCAAGGACACCAAGGAGCAGTACGACAAGGAGCCTGTCTCCAGCGGGCCGTACATCATCAAGTCGCACGTGGTCGACAAGACCATGGACCTTGAGCGCAACCCGAACTGGGACCCGGCGACCGACCCGATCCGCGGCGCCTACCCGGACAAGTGGCACCTTGAGTTCGGCTTCGAGGCCCTGCAGGTGACCGACCGCCTCATGGCGGACTCCGGCGCCGACCAGACCGCCTTCACCTTCTACGCCTCGACGCCGCCGGAGCGTCTGCAGCAGGTGCTGAGCGACCCCAACCTGGCCTCCCGCCGGATGAACAGCCCCTCGCCGTACGGCAACTACTACTACTTCAACCTTGACCGGGTGAAGGACCCCAAGGTCCGTCAGGCCATCAACTACGCCTGGCCGTCCAAGCAGATCCAGCAGGTCATGGGCGGCCCGGCCGCCGCGGCGCTGCCGACCACGATTCTCAACGAGAACACCACGGTCGGCTACCAGTCCTACGACCTGTTCAACAAGGAGACCAAGCCCGAGGGTGACGTCGAGAAGGCCAAGGAGCTGCTGGCTCAGACCAGCACCCCGACGCCGACCATCGTCTACGCCTACAACCAGACGCCGGTCCAGGAGCAGGTGACCGTCGCGATCAAGAGCGCCCTGGCGAAGGCCGGCATCAACGTCGTGGCCAAGCCGCTCGACCGCAAGACCTACTACGACTCGATCGGCAAGCTCGGCAACCAGTTCGACATGTACTGGGGCGGCTGGGGCGCCGACTGGCCGTCCGGCTCCACGGTGCTCCCGATCATCTTCGGCCCGGTCGCCGAGGGTGCGCCCAACTACTCGCACCTGAAGGACCCGGCGCTCACCGCCGAGATGGACAAGATCACCGCCATGACGGACATCGACGCGGCCAACGCCGCGTGGATGGCGCTCGACAAGAAGATCCAGGAGACGATCACCCCGCTGGTCGTCGCGGAGAACCGGATCGCCACCATGCTCCACGGTTCCAAGGTGGGCGGTGCCGAGATCGACCCGCAGCAGTGGATCGTTCAGCCGGACACCATCTTCGTGAAGCCGTAGAGACGGCAAAGGCCGTGGCCCCGCTGACAGGCGGGGCCACGGCCCGCGGGGGCTTCACGGCCCCCGCGGCGGTCTCCCAGCAACCGTCGGGAAACGGGCCATGTTTCGATTCATCACTCGCCGCACCCTCGGCGCCGTGGTCACCCTGCTGATCATCGCCGCGTGCACGTTCTTCCTTTTCTTCGCCGTTCCAGCCGACCCCGCCCGGCTCGCCTGCGGCAAGGTCTGCCCGCCCGAGCTGCTGGAGCAGGCGCGGCACAACCTGGGACTGGACCAGCCGCTGTTCGTACAGTTCCTGACCTGGGTCGCCGGCATCTTCGTCGGCCGCGACTACGAGGGCCTGGGCAACTGCGCCGCCCCCTGCCTGGGGTTCTCCTTCGTCAACAAGGCCCCGGTGCTGGACACGATCCTCGACCGCATGCCGTTGACCGTCTCGCTGACGATCGGCGCGGCCATCGTCTTCCTCCTGTTCGGAGTGGCGACCGGTATCGTCGCGGCGCTCAGGCAGGGCAAGGCGCTGGACAAGATCGCCAGCGTCTCCTCCCTGATCGGCGCCTCGCTGCAGATCTACTTCGTCGGCACGCTGGCGCTGTACTTCCTCGTCTACCACAACCACATCCTGCGGCAGCCGAGCTACGTCCCCATCACCGAGAACCCGCTGGACTGGGCGATGGGGCTGATGCTGCCCTGGGTGGTGCTGGCGATCATCTTCACCGCCAACTACACCCGTATGACCCGTTCGACGATGGTGGAGCAGCTCTCCGAGGACTACGTCAGGACGGCTCGGGCCAAGGGCATGCAGAACCGCTCGGTCGTGATGAGGTTCGCGCTGCGCGGCACCCTGATCACCATCGTCACCATCCTCGGCGTCGACCTGGGCACCCTGATCGGCGGCGCGATCATCACCGAGCAGACCTTCGGCCTGCAGGGAATCGGGCAGCTGTCCATCAGGGCCGTCTGGAGCTCGGACCTGCCTATGCTGATGGCGACGGTGATGGTGGCCGCAGGCGCCATCGTCGTGTTCAACATCATCGTGGACGTCTTGTACGCCGTCATCGACCCCCGCGTGCGGCTGAGCTAGGAGCTGGAAGAAGTGTCGAACCCGTTCCTGTCGGTCCGTGACCTGACCGTCGACTTCCACACCGAGGACGGCCTCGTCCACGCGGTGGACGGGCTCTCCTTCGACGTGGAGAAGGGCACCACCCTGGGGATCGTGGGCGAGTCGGGATCCGGCAAATCGGTGACCAACCTGACCGTGCTCGGCCTGCACAACCCGGAGACCACCAAGATCAGCGGTGAGATCCACCTCGACGGTCAGGAGCTGATCGGCGCCTCCCGGTCCACCATGGAGAAGCTTCGCGGCAACAAGGTCGCGATGATCTTCCAGGACCCGCTGACCGCGCTCTCGCCGTACCACACGATCGGCAGGCAGATCGGCGAGGTCTACCGCAAGCACACCGGCGCGAGCAAGTCCGAGTCCAGGGCCCGCGCGATCGAGATGCTGACCCGGGTCGGCATCCCGCAGCCGAAGACCCGTGTGGACGACTACCCGCACCAGTTCTCCGGCGGCATGCGGCAGCGCGCGATGATCGCGATGGCCCTGGTCTGCGACCCGGACCTGCTGATCGCCGACGAGCCGACCACCGCGCTTGACGTGACCGTGCAGGCCCAGATCCTGGACCTGCTCAAGGAGCTCCAGGACCAGACCGGCACCTCCATCATCATGATCACGCACGACCTGGGCGTGGTCGCCAACACCGCGCACAACGTGCTGGTGATGTACGCGGGCCGGGCCGTCGAGCGCGGCACGGTCAAGGAGGTCCTCGACACCCCGCGTCACCCCTACACCTGGGGTCTGCTCGGCTCGATGCCGCGGCTGAGCTCCTCGGTCGACATCCCGCTCAAGCCGGTCCGCGGCACCCCGCCGAGCCTGCTCAACGTTCCCTCCGGCTGCCCGTTCCACCCCAGGTGCGACTACATGGACCAGGCGGGACCCGAGCTGTGCAAGGGTGAGCGGCCCGAACTGTCCCCGCACCGCGGCCACGGCGACGCGTGCTATCTGACCCTCGCCCAGAAGCGGGAGATCCACAAGTGAAGCAAGGACGGCCAGTGAACGGGCTTGGCGGCTCGCGGACGCCGTCTGCGAGGGAGGACGCGTGAGCGAGGAACTGCTGGAGCTGTCCGGGCTGGAGAAGCACTTCCCGGTGACGGGCGGGCTGATCTTCAAGCGGCAGGTCGGCAAGGTGCACGCGGTCGACGGGCTCGACCTGACCGTGCACACCGGTGAGGCCCTCGGCCTGGTCGGCGAGTCCGGCTGCGGGAAGTCGACCACGGGACGGCTCGCCGCCCGGTTGCTCGAACCCACCGGGGGCTCCATCCGCTACCGGGGCCACGACATCACGCACGCAGGCCGCAAGGAGCTCAAGCCGATCAGGTCCGAGATCCAGATGATCTTCCAGGACCCGTACTCGTCGCTCAACCCCCGCCACACCGTGGGCACGATCATCAGTGGCCCGATGGAGATCAACGGCATCGAGCCGCCCGGTGGCAGGGAGAAGCGCGTCAAGGAGCTTCTGGAGACCGTCGGTCTCAACCCCGAGCACTACAACCGCTTCCCGCACGAGTTCTCCGGCGGTCAGCGCCAGCGCATCGGGGTCGCCCGCGCGCTGGCCCTCAACCCCAAGCTGATCATCGCCGACGAGCCGGTCTCCGCGCTTGACGTCTCGATCCAGGCGCAGGTCGTCAACCTGCTCCAGCAGCTCCAGAGGGACCTGGGGATCGCGTTCCTGTTCATCGCGCACGACCTGGCCATCGTCAGGCACTTCTCGCAGCGGGTCGCGGTCATGTACCTCGGCAAGATCGTCGAGATAGCCGACAGGTCCTCCCTCTACGAGCGCCCCCGGCACCCCTACACCCACGCGTTGCTGTCGGCGGTGCCCGAGGCGACCACGGAGGCGGGTGCCCGCGAGCGCATCCGCCTCGCCGGGGACGTGCCCTCCCCCATCGACCCGCCGTCCGGCTGCCGTTTCCGCACCCGCTGCTGGAAGGCACAGGACAAGTGCGCGACCGAGGAGCCGCCCCTGGTCCGGCTGGAGGGCAACAAGGAGGGGCATCTGACCGCCTGCCACTTCCCCGAGGAGCCGACCGTCAGCGGCGAGGGCGTGATCCTCGACCCGGCCCTGCAGGGCTAGCCCGCCCGCTCCACGCACTCTCGCGGCTTCTCGAAGGCCCCGGGGCGCCCAATGGCGTCCCGGGGCCTTCGAACGTCTGGAGGCCGTCAGGCCTTCTCCGCCGCCGACCGCAATTCGTCGATCGCACGGGCCGGGTCGGCGGCGCCGTAGACGGCGCTGCCCGCGACGAACACGTCGGCCCCGGCCTCCGCGCAGCGCTCGATCGTCTCGGCCGAGACCCCGCCGTCGACCTGCAGCCAGATCTGGCCGCCGTGCCCGTCGATCAGCCCGCGGGCCCGGCGGATCTTGGGCAGCACGATGTCCAGGAACCGCTGGCCGCCGAAGCCGGGCTCCACGGTCATCATCAGCAGCATGTCGACCTCGCCGAGCAGGTCCTCGTACGGCTCGACCGCCGTGGCGGGGTTCAGCGCGAGCCCGGCGCGGGCCCCGGCGGCGCGGATCTGCCGCAGGGTGCGCACCGGGGCCTTGGCGGCCTCCACGTGGATCGTCACGCTGCCCGCCCCCGCCTCGGCGTAGGCAGGTGCCCAGCGGTCGGGGTCCTCGATCATCAGGTGGCAGTCGAGCGGCGTCGAGGTCGCCTTGAGCAGCGACTCGACGACGGGCAGGCCAAGAGTCAGGTTGGGCACGAAATGGTTGTCCATGACGTCCACGTGCAACCAGTCGGCGTTGGGCACCGCCGCGGCCGCCTCCGCGAGGCGGGCGAAGTCGGCGGACAGGATGCTGGGCGAGATCTGTACGGCCATAGTGCGGCCGAGTCTATTGGGCGCCGCCCTCCGGTCACCGGGCGGGCGGAGCCCCCGCGCGCGCTCAGAGTTTGAGCCGCACATCGTACTCCTCAAGCCAGGCGTTGAGCCCGAGGAAGCCGTCCAGCGCCGCCCTGCCGTCCAGGTCCGCCTCCCCCTCCTGCCGGTCGAGGACGGCTCGCACCCTGCCGAGGTCGGCCAGCTGCGCGGCCGCGACCCCACCCCGGTCGAGCAGCCCGGCGACCTGCTTGCTGAGGGCCTGGTCGTAGGCGGGGTCCTGGGTCGTGGGGTAGGGACTCTTTCGGCGTTCGAGCACCGAACCGGGCAGGATGTCCGCCGCCGCGGCGCGCAGCACGCTCTTCTCGCGCCCGTCGAAGCTCTTGATCGACCAGGGGATGTTGAAGACGTACTCGACCAGCCGGTGGTCGCAGAACGGCACCCGGACCTCAAGGCCGACGGCCATGCTCATCCGGTCCTTGCGGTCGAGGAGGTTCTGCACGAAGCGGGTCAGGTTCAGGTAGCCGATCTCCCGCATCCGCCGCTCCAGCCCGCCCTCCCCCGGCAGCCTGGGCACCTCGTCGAGCGCCTCCCGGTAGCGCCTGGCGCGGTAGGCGGGCAGGTCGAGTTCCCGCAGCAGCTCCTCGCCGAGGATCCCGACCACCCCGTTGAACCGCTCGACGCCCGGCATCGCCAGCCACGGGAAGGTGTCGCCGCCGACCGCGGCCGGTTCGTGGAACCAGCGGTAGCCGCCGAAGACCTCGTCGGCCGACTCCCCGGACAACGCGACCGTCGAGTGCTCCCTGATCGCCCTGAACAGCAGGTAGAGCGAGGTGTCCATGTCGCCGAGCCCAAGCGGCAGATCCCGCGCCCGCAGTACGGCGGCGCGCGCGGCGGGGTCCATGAGGTCGGCCGGGTCCAGGACGATGGAGGTGTGGTCGGAGCCGACGTGCCGGACGACGTCGAGGACGTACGGCGTGTCCGGGGTCGAGCGAATCGCGTCCGGGGTGAAGTTCTCGTCGTAGCCGGCGAAGTCGACGGAGAAGGAGCGGACCCCCTCCTTGCCGTCCTTCCGCAGCCGGTCCATGGCCAGCGCGGTGACCGTGCTCGAATCGAGGCCGCCGGACAGCAGGGTGCACAACGGCACGTCGGAGACCAGCTGGCGCCCGACGACGTCCTCCAGCATCCCGCGCACCGTCCGTACGGTCGTCCCGAGGTCGTGGGGGTGCTCGCGGGCCTCAAGCCGCCAGTAGAACCGCCTGCTCAGGCCCGCACGGCTCACCCGGATCACCTGGCCTGGCCGCACCTCGTGCATTCCCCGGTAGACGGCGTGTCCGGGCGTCTTGCTGAACGCGTAGATCTCCCGCAGGCCGTCGAGGTCGACCACGGCGGGCTGGGCGAGCGGGTTGGCGAGGATCGCCTTAGGCTCCGAACCGAACAGCACCCCCGAGGGGGTCGGGTGGTAGTACAGCGGCTTGACGCCCATCCGGTCGCGCGCCAGCAGCAGCTCCTGACGCCGGACGTCCCAGATCGCGAAGGCGAACATGCCGTTCAGGCGGTCGAGAAGGTCCTCGTCCCACTCCAGGTAGGCCCGCAGCAGGACCTCGGTGTCGCTCCGGGTGCGGAAGCGGTGGCCCCGCGCGGCCAGCTCGGCGCGTAGCTCGGGAAAGTCGTACAGCTCCCCGCTGTAGACCAGGACGGCGAGCGGCTCACCGTCCTGGTCGGCGACCATCGGCTGACGCCCGCCCTCGACGTCGATGACGGCCAGCCTGCGGTGGCCGAGCGCGACGTGCGGGGCCGTCCACAACCCCTCGTCGTCGGGCCCCCGGCAGGCCATCGTGTCGGTCATGGCCTGCGCGACGTCCCGGGACGGCCCAAGGTCACGCTCGAAGTCCACCCACCCGGAGATTCCACACATCAGTAAATCCCCACGTCCTATCGGCGATTTCCTGCATTGTCCGCAGAACCGATATTCATCTCAACGTGGGGGCAAGATTCGGACTTCCTTAACCTATCTTCACAAAGAGTTCAAATCCCGTTACCGGCGGCGCAGCAGGGCGAGGAACATCGCGTCCGTACCGTGGCGGTGCGGCCAGAACTGCGCGTACGGCCCCTCACCCAGCCCCTCGACGCCGGGCAGGAAGGCACGGGCGTCCAGCGCCTCGGCGTCCGCACGGCTGCGCAGCGCGTCACCCACGACGGCCACCGTCTCCGCCAGATGCGGCGAACAGGTCACGTAGGCGACGACCCCTCCGGGACGGACGGCCTCCAGGGCGTGCGAGAGCAGCTCCCGCTGGAGCGCGCCCAGCTCGGGAAGGCTACGGGGATCACGGCGCCAGCGCGCCTCGGGGCGACGGCGCAGCGCGCCGAGACCGGTGCAGGGCGCGTCGACCATGACCCGGTCGAAGACACCCGGCCGCCAGGCGGGCACCGTACCGTCCGCGGCGACCACCGCGGCCTGACGGGTGGCCTGCCTGACCAGACGGGCGCGGTGATACTGCAGCTCGGCCGCCAGCAGCCTCGCCCCGCCCCGTACGGCCAGCGCGTCCAGCAGGCCCGCCTTCCCGCCGGGACCGGCGCACATGTCGAACCAGCGGCTGTCCCCGCCCTCGACCGGGACCCGCGTCAGCGCCAGCGCGACCAGCTGACTCGCCTCGTCCTGTACGGCGGCGCGCCCCTCGGCCACCGCCAGGATGGAGCCCGGATCACCCTCCTTCAGGTAGGCCGCGTACGGGGAGTACTCGCCGGGCTCGGCGCCCGAGGCCAGGAGCTCCTCGACCGAGGCCCGTCCGGGACGGGCGACCAGGGTGACGCGGGGACGCTCGTTGTCGGCGGCCAGCAGGGCGGCGGTCTCGTCGAAACCACCGCCGACGGCGTCGCGCAGCGCGTTGACGATCCACCGGGGGTGGCTGTGGGCGACCGCCAGGTGGCCGACCGGATCCTGCCCGGGATCGGGAGCCACGATCGGGACCCACTGGTCGAGCGAACGGCCCGCGACCTTCCTGAGCACCGCGTTGGCGTATTTCGACGCGCCTGTCCCCACCCGCAGCCGCACCAGGTCGACGGTCGTGCCGACGGCGGCGTGCGGCGGGACACGCGTCTTGAGCAACTGGTGCACACCGAGCCGGATCGCGTCGAGCAGCGGCGGATCGAGGTCCTCGGGGGGACGGTCACTGCAGGCGGCGATGACCTCGTCGTAGGTGCCCAGCCCGCGCAGCGTCCCGTAGGCCAGCTCGGTCGCCAGGCCCGCGTCACGCCCGGAGAGGCGGCGCTCTCTCAGCAGGGCGGGCATCAGCAGGTTGGCGTAGGCGTCCCGCTCGTCCACCGCGCGCAACAGGTCGTAGGCGACGTTCCTGGCCTCGTCACGGACCGGCTTCGGCGGGCGCGGGCGCCTACTTCCACGACCCGCCCCCCGCCGCTCTCCGCCGCGAGAGGCGGTCTGATCGTCCCGTGAGTGGCCCGCCGCACGGCGGCCACCGCTCCCCCGCTCGTTCATGTCCTAGCCCAGCCGATCGTCTTCGGTGAGCCGCACGCCGCGGGCCCACTCCCCCGCGCTCATCGCGCGCTTGCCCTGTGGCCGCACCTCACCCAGCTCGACCGGGTGCGTCGCGGTGCCGACCAGCACCGTGTTCTTCGAGGCCGCGATCCGCCCCGGGGCGAGCGAGGGCGCCCCGGGCGCGGGCCGCACCGGGCCGAGCTTGACCCGCAGGCCGCGGAACTCCGTCCAGGCGCCGGGAGCGGGGGAACAGGCCCGGATCAGCCGGTCGACCCGCATGGCCGGCGCCGACCAGTCGACCCTGGCGTCGTCCACAGTGATCTTCGGGGCGAGGCTCACCCCCTCAGCGGGCTGGGGCACCGCCTCCAGCGTGCCGTCCTCGATGCCGTCAAGGGTCGCGGCCAGCAGCCCGGCGCCCGACTCGGCGAGCCTGGCCAGCAGCTCCCCGCTGGTGTCGGCGGGCCTGACCTCCTCGGTGACCACGCCGTAGACCGGTCCCGCGTCCAGCTCCCTGACGATCTGGAAGGTGGCCGCACCGGTGATCTCGTCACCGTGCAGTACGGCGTGCTGCACGGGCGCGGCGCCCCGCCAGGCGGGCAGCAGCGAGAAGTGGAGGTTGACCCACCCGCGAGGCGGGATGTCCAGGGCGCTCTGCGGCAGCAGAGCCCCGTAGGCGACGACGGGACAGCAGTCGGGGGCGATCAGCCGCAGCCGGTCGAGGAACTCGGGGTCCCCCGCCCTGACCGGTCTGAGGATCTCCACCCCCGCCTCCTGCGCCAGTTCGGCGACCGGACTCGGCTGAAGCTTGCGGCCCCGGCCCGACTGGGCGTCCGGGCGGGTGACGACGGCGGCGACCTCGTGGCGCGGCGAGTCGAGCAGGGCCCTCAACGAGGGCAGGGCGGTTTCCGGAGTTCCGGCGAAGACCAGACGCAAGGTTCCTACAGAGCCTTCCCGTGAGTCGCGTGCGGGGAGAACTTGAACGCGGGGGCGGACAGACCGCTCCACTCGGCCGCGCGGATCTCCCTCATCGCGAGCTTGCGCTGCTTGAGGTCCATCCGGTCGATGAAGAGCACCCCGTCGAGGTGGTCGGTCTCATGCTGGAAACAGCGCGCCATGAGGTCGGTGCCCTCAAGCGTGACGGGGTCACCGTGCATGTTGAACCCCGTCGCCACGGCCCTGATCGCCCTGGGGGTCGGGAACGACAGACCGGGGAAGGACAGGCAGCCCTCCTCACCCTCCTCGTCCTTCTCCTCGGACAGGTCGAGGTCGGGATTGATCAGATGACCGAGCTGGTTGTCGACGTAGTAGGTGAACACCCGCAGGCCGACCCCGATCTGCGGCGCCGCGAGCCCGGCCCCCGGCGCGTCCATCATCGTGTCCGTGAGGTCCTTGACGAGCCTGCGCAGCTCCTTGTCGAAGTCCTTCACCGGCTCCGCCGGCGTACGCAACACCGGGTCGCCGAAAAGACGGATCGGCTGAATGGCCAACAGGGATCTCCTCAGTGCTTTTCGGAAGCCTCAGTGTATCTGTGTCTCCTTGCTCCGCCTGGCGGCGTCGCGGGCTCGGGCGCTGTGTCTCTTTGCGACGCCTTGCGGCGTCGCGGGCTTGGGCGCCTCCGAGTCGGTGCTTTCCCTCGTCACTCCGTCGCTTCGCTCCTGCGTTCCTCAGTCCAAGCACCGACGCGCCCAAGCCGGACACTCCTCACACACGGCACCGGTAAGGCACAGGCCAACTCCTCGCGCCCGGTGCCGGTAAGTCCACGCTGGACTCCTCGCTCTCGGACGTTGTCGGCCGTCCCGTTCAGAGTCGGTTCCGACGCCCCGGTGCCGGGAGTGAGGGGTTTGATCTTGTGCTTTACCGGTGCCGGGAGTGAGGGGTCTCGGCTTGGGCGCGCCGGCGCTTGGACTGAGGAGCGAAGGAGCGAAGCGGATGAGCGACGAGGGAAAGCGTCGGCTCGCCCAAGCCCGCGACGCCGAAGGCGGCGCAAAAAGGCACCCCGTTAGTCCGGCGGCGCCCCTCGGGCGCCGCCGGACTAACGGGAGCGGGTTTTCATCGCCGCCTTGCGGGCCGCCTTGGCGACCGTGGGGTCCGGGTGACGGGCACCCAGCAGGTCGAGCACGGCGATGGTGTCGGGGTGGTCGGCCGCGGCCATCTCCTCGGCCAGCCTGACCAGGTCCTCACCGGGTTCGAGCGCGTCGAACTCGCGGATCGCCTCGGCCGTCCTGCCGAGCTGGGCCAGCGAGGCGAGCGTGTCGACGGCGATCCAGGTGCGGTCCTCCTGGGCGAGGGCCGGGGCCGGGAGGTCGCGGATGTGCAGCCAGGAGGCGGCGTAACGCCACAGGGACGGCTCCTGGAGCGCCTCCCTGAGGGGGGCCTCCGCCTCGGGGCCCAGCTCTTCGAGGATCGTGCCGACGGTGCCGCGCTGGCCGGCCGTACCCGAGGCGGCGACCCTGACCAGTTCACGGGCGGCGGTCTCCGGGGTGCGGGACTCAAGCCAGACGGTGACGGCGCTGGGGGCCGCGGAGCGCTTGATGATGGCGTCGACCAGCTCGGTGGCGCCCAGGTCGGCGAAGACGGCGACCTCGGCCCCCGTCGGCGCGTCGTGGCCCTCACGGATGAGGTCCTGGCGGACGGCCCAGACGCCCAGGGGGGTCAGCCTCGGCCTGCCCGTCTCGGACGGCTCGATGAGACCGCAGTAGCCGAGCAGGGACAGCGCGGCGTCCAGTTCGCCGGGCAGGGAGGCGCTCAGCGCCCGCATCTCGGCGGGGCGGGCCTGGCAGGCCACCTCGTGCGACTGGAGGATGCCCTTGACGAGGGTGGCGGCGGACAGGCCGTCGCTCACGGCGTACATCGTGGCGAGCATCTCGGCCAGGTGGTCGTCGACCACGGCGGAGCCGGTGAGGCCCTCGTCCGCCCGGTCGAGCACGTCCATGACCACGCCGTCCCAGAACTCCAGCATCGCCCGGTGCGGCAGCTCTGCCGACAGCGCCAGCGGGCCCTCCGTCGCCATGCCCCTGGAGATGCGGAGCATGCCGGTGTTGACCGCGACGACCCACAGCAGGTGCAACCGCGCCGGGCCGGGCAGGCCGAGCTCGGCGCACGCCAGGAAGGGGTCGGGCAGCAGGCCCTCCGGGGTCACCGGCCTGGTGCCGGTCCAGACGGCCAGCCGCTGGGCGTCCAGCACCAGGGGGACCCTCAGCACGGCCTCGGCCAGCTCGCCGTCGGCGGCCAGCTCGACCGGTGGGAAGCTCAGCACCTCGGTGCCGCAGTCGGAGCAGTCGCAGTCGCCGTCCGCCTCGGTGGCGCCGACCGCGTCGAGCACGGCCGCGCGCAGCTCTCCGGGTGCCGCCCCGAGCTCGCCGACGAGCCTGCGCAACTCGCCGAGGTCGAAGACGTTGCCCGTGTTCCCGCTCTTTGCCACTCGTGAAACTTACTGCACTCAGGCCCCACGGGTGTACGGCTAGCCGATCGCGCGCGATCTGGCCTTGAAGGCGGCCTTGCGCGCGGCCTTGGCGACGTTCTGGTCGTGCAGGGAGCGGCCGAGCAGTTCGAGGACCTGCACGACGTCCGGGTGGTCGACCCGCCACATCTCGTCGATCATATGGGCGGGCGGACCGGACGCCGCCATGTTCTCGGCGAACGTCTCGGGGTCGTCCTCGGCCGCGGAGACGGCCAGGGCGAGGGTGTCCACGCTCATCCACAGGACCTCCTCCTGGGTGAGCGCCGGGGCGGGCAGGCCGCGCGCCGACAGCCAGTGGATGACGTGGGGGCGCAGCTCCGCCTCCTGCAGATGCCCTCTGACCGCCCGTTCGGCCTCGGGGCCGAGCCTGTCGACGATCGTCACGGCGATCCCCCTGGCGACGGAGGGGGCGCCGGTGACGGCGCCGAGGAGCTCGGCCGCGGCCTCGGCCGCGCTTCTGCTCCGCAGCCACTCCTCGATCTCGGCCTCGGCCAGTTCCGTGGGGATGCCGGACAGCAGTCCCTCGATGAGTTCGGAGGCGTCCACGGCGGCCAGGTCGGCGGCCTCGGGGGCGTCGATGCCGAGCCCGGTGTAGAGCTCCCGCAGGGCCCACACGGCCTGCGGGGTCAGTGCGAGCTCCATCCGGTCCGGTTCGACGACGCCGCAGTAGGCCAGGCGCCCGATGGCCTCCTCAGGGTCGAGTTCGGCCTCGTCGGTCAGCCCGGCCTCCTGGGCGTACTCCATCAGCAGCGGGACCGGCATCGGCGTCTGCAGCCGGTAGAGCACGTCGCACAGGCCGTAGAGCTCCTCGTCGAGGGCCGGATTGCCGGTGACGGCGCCGCCGGTCTCCTTCTCCACGACGAACTCGACCACCGAGGCCCAGACGTCGAGCGGGTCGAGGTCGTCGGCGTCGAAGACGGCGGTGCCCTCGATCTCGACCAGGCCCGCGTAGACCGCCAGGTCCCACAGCAGGGCGGGTTCCGCGACCGAGAGCTGGGCGGTGGCCTCGGCGGCGTCGCGGACTCTGAGGCGCCCCTTGACGGTCGGAGTGCGGCCTCCGGCGAGCATCCACTGCACCAGCCGCCGGGCGTCGGTCACCATGGGGACCCGTAGCGCCGCCTCGGCCAGTGCCTCGCGGGCGGCGAGCCGTACGGGGGGCAGGGGGGCGCATCCCGGGCAGTCGCACGGCCCGTCCTCGCTCTCCTCCCGGACGGCCTGCGCCGCGGGCCGTTCGGCCGGGGTGAGGGAGAAGCCCTGTTCGAGGGCTTCGGCGCCCATCGCGCTGAACAGGCTCTTGGCCATGCCGAACCGGGAGGTGTCGGCGAGCGCGATCGGCATCTCCGGTTCGATTCGGTCCAGTACGGATCGCATTCTGGTCGCCATCTTGCCGCCGATCTCCTCGGTCGCGAGAAGGAAGTCGACCAGGGTACGGGCGGCGGCGACGGTCTCTGGGGCACTCTCCGGCGGGGCGATGACCTTCCGCGGGTAGATGTTGAGCAGCAGTTCCTCGAAGGTGCCCGGGGTGAAGTCGCCCAGCTCGTTCACGTCCAGATAGTCGCTCGCGTAGTCGCAGAGCAGACGTACCTCGTCCACGTCAACGGCCAGGCCGTGCGCACGCCCCCACGCGCGCAGATCGTCTACGGCCTGATTCACCCATTCGATCGACACAGAGGAAAATTAACGGCTTACTGTCAGCACCGCGAATCGGGGAAACAACTCAAATGACGTCCAGGGGGTCAATGCACACCCGGACCACCTCCGGTGACTTACGGGCGGAGCGTACTCCCGCCGCCCCCTTCAGCGCCGCGGACAGCGCCGCCCCCGCCGCCTGCGGGACCCGTACCATGGCACGTTCCCGCACCTGGTCGCCCCTTGGCGTGTCGAGGGGGACGGGCCCGAGCACCTGCGCCTGCCCGGGCAGTTCGACGTCGCCGAGCATTTCCCGTACCGCGCCGGGGGACCCGGTAAGGGTGGCGATCCTTACCGCCGGGGGAAAACGGAGTTCTGTCCTGTCGGCCAGTTCACGTTCGGCGTGGGTGGCCGGGTCCCAGCGCAGCAGCGCCTGCACGGCGGGCACCGAGGAGTCGGCGAGCACCACCAGCTCCGCCCGTGGCCGCAGCAGCGCGGCCGCGTTCATCCACCGGCGCAGCGTCTCCTCGGCGGCCCGCAGGTCGGGCCTGCCCAGCATGGCCCAGCCGTCCAGCAGCACCGCCGCCGCGTAGCCGCCCTCCGCGACGGGCTCGGCCCCCGGGGTCGCCACGACCAGGGCACGCGTGTCACCGACCGCGGCGAGCACCCCGTCCCTGCCCGAGGTCCTGACCGGCACCGAGGGAAAGGCCCTGCCCAGTTCCTCGGCCGTACGGCGGGCGCCGACCACCTGCGCCCGCATCCGCGCCGCGCCGCAGGACTGGCAGCGCCACTGTCCCGCGATCCGGCCGCACCAGCGGCAGTACGGCATGGCGTGTCCCCCGCGCAGCGCGAGCGGCCCTCCGCAGTGCCCGCACCTGGCCGTGGTCCGGCAACTCTGGCAGGCCAGGCCGGGCAGGTATCCCCGCCGGGGGACCTGGATCAGCACCGGCCCCGTCTCCAGGCCCGCGCGCAGCGCCCGCCAGGCGAGGCTGGGCAGCCTGGCCGCCCGCGCCGCCTCGTCCCTGGCCAGTTCCGCGTCGTCCCCCGCGGGGCGGACCCTGGGCGCCCTGGCCCTGATCGTCTCCCGGTCCGCGACGATGGCACCGGCCCAGCCGGTGGCGACGAGCCTGGTGGCCTCGGCCGTACGGGCGTGCCCGCCGATGAGCAGTCCCGCCCTGCCGTGGTGGGCGCGCAGCGCGAGGACCTCCCTGGCGTGCGGGTAAGGCGCGAGCCGTTCGGCGTGCAGATCGTCGCCGTCGTCCCAGATCACCACCAGGCCCAGATCCCTGACCGGGGCGAAGACGGCGGCCCTGGTGCCCACGACGACGCGCACGTGGCCCCTGCGGACACGCAGCCAGCGCCGGTAGCGCTCCGCGGGGCCCAGGTCCGAGGTGAGCGCGACGTGCGTCCCGGGGTCCAGGACCGCGCCGAGCGCGGCGTCGGCCATCGCGACGTCCTTGCCGTCGGGGAGGACGACGAGGGCGCCCCTGTCCCCCCGGAGGGTCTCCCGCACGGCGACCGCGACCGCCCTCGGCCATTCGAGGCCGTCCCGTCCCGTCCCGGGCAGCGCGCTCCACACCGCGCGGGGTGAGCGGCCCTGGGCCAGGGCCGTGAGGAAGGCCGCCCCCTCCGGATAGCCGGCCCACGGCCCCAGGTCTCCGCCGGTCTTCTCCCCGGACGGCTTCTCTGCCGGTTCCCGCTGGGGTTGCGGCTCGGCCTCGACCCTGGCGTGGCGGGGCGGGACGGCGAGCCTGAGCACGTCGGCCATGGTCCCCGCGTAGCGGTCGGCCACGATCCTGGCCAGCAGGGCGATCTCCGGGGCGAGCACCGGCTCCGGCGAGACGACCCGCTCAAGCCTGGCCAGTCCGCCCTCGTGCTCGGTGTTCTCGGCCCGTTCGAGCAGGAAGCCGTCCACGAGCTTGCCCGCGAACCTGACCCTGACCCGCGCGCCCGGGACCGCCTCGGCGTCCATGGACGCGGGCACGAGATAGTCGAACGGCCGGTCCAGGTGCGGCAGCGGCGTGTCCACGACGACCCGTGCGACCGGCAGCGTCGCGGCCGGCTCCGGCACCCCCCTGGCGGACCTGGCGGCGGGGACGGGCCCGCGACGCACGGCGTCGAGCGGAAGCAGGGCGCCGTCGTCCGCGGGGAGGCTGGTGTGGGTCACCCACTTGTCCTACCAGATGCGCGGGGACCGTCCCGCCAGACGTGGGAGGGGTTCGGCCAGTGGGTCACGCCCGACACAGGGAAAACCCCAACATACTTCAGGTGGAAGGGGACCCCTCCCTCAAGACCACCCGACGCTGCGGAACGCTGGAGCACACGGTGTCCCACTGGCCACCACCATGATGACCGCCACCACCCCCCTTCCGCATCGGGCGATGTGCCTATGTCGAGGACTGATAATCGCTTTCCGCGACCCAGGCGGCGACCTGGGTGCGGGAGGCGAGGCCGCCCTTGGCGAGGATGTTGCGGACGTGGGCGTCCACGGTGCGTTTGGCGATGTCAAGCCGTACGGCGATCTCCGGGTTCGAGAGCCCCTCGGTGATCAGTTTGGCCACCTGGAGCTCCCTGGCGCTCAGTGTGCCCGCGGGCCTGGCCGTCCCGCCCGGCTGCCGGGGGGAGGGCAGCCGTCCCCCGCCCCGCAGCGGACGCTGTACGGCGGGCCGCCACGGGCTTCCCGAGGGTTCGAGGCCGACCCTTCTGTAGGCCTCCAGCATCCGGTACCTCTCGCCTGGTTCGCGGAGTACGACGGACCCCTCGACCAGCTTCGCCAGGACGGGCGCCACCCGTTCCCCGGGGAGGTGTCCCCGGCACGCCGCGCGCGCGTCCGCCAGGCCGAAGGAGCCCGGCAGCGCCGACAGCAGGGCCCACAGCTCGCGCTGCTCGGCGTCGCAGAGGTCGTAGCTCCACATGACGGCCGCCCGCAGGTCACGGTGGCGCGGCAGCACGGTCCTGCTGACCCCGGTCAGCAGGGTGAAACGGTGCCTGAGCTCCTCAAGCAGGTCCCTGGCCAGCATGGACCGCACCAGGGTCGCGGCCAGCTCGATCGCCAGCGGCAGCCCGTCGAGCCTGCCGCAGATCTCCGCCACGATCGGCGCCGTGGCCGGCGTCAGCGCGAACCGGGGGTCGACCGCCATCGCCCGGTCCTCGAACAGTCGCACGGCCGAGGTGAGCGGTAACGGCGCGAGCTGCAGCACCCGCTCCCCCGGCAGGCCGAGCGGCCTGCGCCCGGTGACGACGATCGCGGCCCTGGGCGCCTCGGCCAGCAGGTCCTCCGCCAGCGCGGCGACCTCACCGGGAATGTGCTCGCAGGTGTCGAGGACGACGAGCGGGCGCCGTTCGCGCAGGGCGGCCCCGATCTCCCTGGCGGACGACGTCCGGGGCAGTTCGAGCGCCTCGGCCAGTGTGGTCACCGGGTCGGCTGTACCGGACAGTTCGGCCCGCCAGGTCCCGCCCGGGAAGCGGCGGCGCAGCCTGGCGGCCAGGCGCAGGGCCGTACGGGTCTTGCCGACGCCCGCGGGTCCTGTGACGGTCATGATCCTGGCCTCTGTGAGGTGGCGCAGGCCCTCGGCCAGCTCCTCCGCCCGTCCCACGAAACTGGACAGGTCAACCGGCAGGTTTCCCGGCCCCCGCACCATGTTCATCCTCCGCTTCCGCTTGGTGCCGTGCCCGGCGAAAGGCGAACGCCCTTGGCGCCGAATCGGCCGTGCTCTTCTGGAACATCCGTCTACGGCAAAAAATTCACGCCGACCAGAACATTCACGTCCAGCAAAATCGCCGGCTCTCAAGGCATACCTGTACACGCGGACACTTCATGCCCACCTGTACTTGATGTCCGGTCAGCCGTCCGTGCGGCCGGACCTCACACGTGTCCCCTGCGCTGCCTGATCGCCCAGGCCGCGATCTGGGTGCGCGCGGAGAAACCGAGCTTGGCGAGGATGTGCTCGACGTGGGAGTCGACCGTGCGCTGGACGACCACCAGCCGGTGGGCGATCTGCCGGTTGGTCAGCCCCTCGGCGACCAGTTCCGCGACCTCGCGCTCCCTGCGGGTCAGCGGCGCCCAGCGGGAGTCCCGTACGGCGGGCCCCGTGGCCACGTCCTCGCCGAGCGCGTAGGCGATCGCCCGTTCCGAGCCGAGCGCGGCCCCCTCCCTGACCGCCTGCTCGGCCTCCCTTCGAGGCAGCTCCGCGGCGACACGCTGGGCGCAGCGGGCGCTCTCCTCGATCACCACCGGATAGCCCTGCTCGATCAGCCCCTTGTCGAGCCGTTCCGCGCGCGCCGCGGCGAACAGCCGCCCTGCCCTGGCCAGGTCGCCCTCGTCGGCCGCGGCGCAGGCCAGCAGCTCAAGGCAGGAGACGACGCCCATGGTGTCGGAGAAGCGTGTCTTGACCCGCAGGGAGTCGCGGGCGTGCCCGACCGCCCTGGCGGCGTCGCCCTCCGTCCGCGCCACCAGGCCGAGGACGTAGTCGGCGTGCGCGTTCGCCCAGACCTCTCCCAGCTCGTCGCACAGCTCACGGCATTCGAGCAGGATCCGGCCCGCCGCCTCGGGCTCGCCGCCGAGCACCAGGCAGGTGCCCAGCTCGACCATCGCGGGCAGGAGCACCTCGGGCAGCTCCCGGTTGGGGCGAAGCCGTTCGATCACCGTGCCGAGCATGTCCTCCGCGGCCCGGGGGTCGCCCTCGACCGAGGCCAGTGTGCCGTTCATCTTGAGCTGGACCAGCTCGACCAGCTCGGCGCCCGGCGTCCCCGGCGGGCTGTGCGCCCTGCACCGTTCCAGCAGCAGCCGCGCCTCGTCCAGGTCGCCTCTGGCGTTGGCGATGTAGACGAGGGTGAGCAGCCCCCACGACCAGGCCTGACTGCCCGGCATGGGCTGGGCGAGCAGCCTTTCGAGCTGGTCGCGGCCCTCCCTGAGCATCCCGCAGGCCACCCAGAGGTACCACAGGCCCGCGGCCATCATCAGGCCCGTCTCACGCAGTTCGGGGTCCTGGACGCACAGGTCCAGGGCGGCGCGGATGTTGGGCCACTGCTTGCGGACCCGGCTCCACGACTCGACCTGGTCGCCGTGCCGGCCCGACTCCTTGCCCCTGAGCGCCAGCTCGAAGTGGTAGCGCAGGTGCCTGCGGCGCAGCCATCCCTCGTCCCCGGTCTCGGCCAGCCTGGCCGCGCCGTACTCCCTGATGATGTCCAGAAGCCGGTAGGCCGTGCCCTCCTCGCGTTTGACCGGGATCACGATCGACTTGTCCACCAGGCCCAGCAGGGTGGGCAGGATCCGTTCCGCGGGCAGCGCCTCGTCGGCGCAGACCCCCTCCGCCGCCGCGGCGTCGAAGTCGGAGACGAAGACCGGCAGCCGCGACCACAGCAGCCGTTCGTCGGGGGTGCACAGGTCGTGGCTCCAGTCGACGGTCGCGCCGACCGTCGGGTGCCTGCTGGCCGTCACCCGGCCGGACAGCAGCCAGAGCCGGTCGTCCAGCAGGTCGCGGACCCGGCCGAGGGTGAAGGCGCGCATCCGGACGGCGACCAGTTCGATGGCCAGCGGGATCCCGTCGAGTTTGGTGCAGATCTCCGCGATCTCCTCGGCGTTCTCCCCGGTGAGGGCGTAGTCCGGCTTGACGGCGGCGACACGTTCGAGGAACAGCGTGACCGACTCGCACCGGGAGAGCGCGCCGACCGACTTCATGGCGCGCGGCCCCGGCAGGGCCATCGGCGGCAGGGCGACGATGTGCTCGCCGGGCACCCCGAGCGACTGCCTGCTGGTGGCCAGGATGCGCAGGTTGGGGCTGCTCTCCAGGAGGGTCTGGGCCAACCGGGCGCAGGCGTCCACGAGGTGCTCGCAGGTGTCGAGGACCAGGAGCATCTGCCGGTCGCGGAGGTGCTCGACCAGGACCTCGGTGTCCGGCCTCACGGACAGGTCGACCAGTTCGAGGGCGTACGCCACGGCCTGTTCGAGACGGTCGGGGTCGCTCACCCCGGCCAGTTCGACGAACTTGACGCCGTCGGCGAAGGTCGCGAGCACCTCGGAGGCCGCCCTGACCGCCACCCGGGTCTTGCCGATGCCGGCGACCCCGGTGACGGTGACCAGCCTGGAGACCTGGAGCAGACGCCTGACCTGACGAAGCTCTTCCTTGCGGCCCACGAAGCTTGTCGCCTCCATGGGCAGTTCGCCTGTCCCAAACCGCCTGATCACGTCTCTCCCCCAAGATCTCCAAAAGAGAAGTTACACAGAATTGGACGGTTCAGGGGACACAGTTGGTGGGCAGGCTCCATATGTGCGCTCTTGACCCGTGAAAGGCGGGACGCAGCCGGTCACCGCCACGCCTCCGGCCCCGCACGCGGAGCCGGACACGGTCAGGACCACACGGGGAGAAGGCCGGGAAAAACGGCACGGCCCCCGCGAGGGATGCTCGCGGGGGCCGTGCCTGCGGGGTCAGAGACCGGCGGCCTTGCGCAGGGCGTCGGCGCGGTCGGTGGCCTCCCAGGAGAACTCGGGACGACCGAAGTGACCGTAGGCGGAGGTCGCCGAGTAGATCGGGCGGAGCAGGTCGAGGTCGCGGATGATCGCGGCCGGGCGCAGGTCGAAGACGCTGAGCACGGCCTCCTGGATCTTCTCGACCGGGACCTTCTCGGTGCCGAAGGTCTCGACGAACACGCCGACCGGGTGCGCCTTGCCGATGGCGTAGGCGACCTGGACCTCGGCACGGTCCGCCAGCTCCGCGGCCACGATGTTCTTGGCGACCCAGCGCATGGCGTAGGCGGCCGAGCGGTCGACCTTGGACGGGTCCTTGCCGGAGAAGGCGCCGCCGCCGTGACGGGCCATGCCGCCGTAGGTGTCGACGATGATCTTGCGGCCGGTCAGACCGGCGTCGCCCATCGGGCCGCCGATCTCGAAACGGCCGGTGGGGTTGACCAGCAGCCGGTAGCCCTCGGTCTCGATCTCAAGACCGGCGAGCACCGGATCGACCACGTGCTCCTTGATGTCCGGGGCGAGCATCTCCTTGAGGTCGATCTCGGCCGCGTGCTGGGTGGAGACGACCACGGTGTCGAGGCGGACCGGCTTGTCGCCGTCGTACTCGATGGTGACCTGGGTCTTGCCGTCGGGGCGGAGGTAGGGGACGGTGCCGTTCTTACGGACCTCCGACAGGCGCTCGGCCAGGCGGTGGGCCAGCTGGATCGGCAGCGGCATCAGCTCGGGGGTCTCACGCGAGGCGTAGCCGAACATCAGGCCCTGGTCGCCCGCGCCCTGGCGGTCGAGCTCGTCGGAGCCCTCGCCCTCACGGGCCTCGTAGGCGGCGTCGACGCCCTGGGCGATGTCGGGCGACTGCGCGCCGATAGACACCGAGACGCCACAGGAGGCGCCGTCGAAGCCCTTGTGCGAGGCGTCGTAACCGATTTCGAGGATCTTCGCCCGGATGAGACCGGGGATGTCGACGTAGGTCTCCGTCGTCACCTCTCCGGCGACGTGGACCTGACCGGTGGTGATCAGCGTCTCGACCGCGACACGGCTCCGGGGGTCTCCCTTGAGCATGGCGTCGAGAATCGCGTCACTGATCTGGTCGGCGATCTTGTCCGGGTGGCCCTCGGTGACCGACTCGGAGGTGAACAGGCGACGGGACAAGTCAGTGGCTCCTCATGCAGCGGCTGCTGGCGTCTGGGACTTCGGGGCACACGGCACCCGAAGCGCTCGCCGAATTCTAGCCCCACCAGGTACGGCGCCGCGAAATCACCCTGAATCCGGCGTGCCCGAATCCTGACGCCTTGCCGTCCAACCAGCCCAAAATCACACTAAACCAACCCATTTACCGGGATATCACGCTACGGACGGCGACCGGAGAGCAGGGTTCAGAGGTCGGGCAGGGGGTCGGCGGGCAGCGTCTCCGGCGCGAAGACCTCGGCGTCCGCGGCGCACACCACCGCCGCGTACTCCTCGTCGATCTCGAAGACCATCCCGCCGAACTCGATGGCCGCGCTCGAGGAGAACTCGACCGGGCCGAGCCGGGTACGGCGCGCGTGCGTCGCGTAGACCGAACTGGGCATGCCGTGGTCGAAGAACTTGGTGGACATCACCAGGATCGACCGGTCGGTGACCACGATGAGGAAGGCCGCCGTCCCCGGCGAGCTCACGGAGAGGGCGGGCAGGACGTAACTGATGTCCTCCCCCGGCGGAAGCAGGGCGCGGCAGCGCGCCCTGACGGCAGCGGAGACCGGCATGGTCGGGAACCCTCCGGGCGTGACGTTCCAGGTCGCTCCGGACGCAGTATCCGCCGCCGGCCGATCTCCGGCAAGGGAGTCAGGCCAGGCGTTCGGCGACGAGGTCCCAGACCACGTCGGCCAGGGCCTCCTTGGGGCCGCGCGGGATCTCGACCCGGCCGCCCTCCGAGGCCAGCACGACCGCCGCGTTGTCAGGTGTCCCGAAGGCGAGATTCTCCCCGACCTGGTTGACGACCAGCAGGTCACAGCCCTTGCGGGCGAGCTTGGCCTGCCCGTTGGCGAGCACGTCGTCGGTCTCGGCCGCGAACCCCACGATGACCCGCGGGCTCGGCCCCTCCCCCTGCCTCCGGCGCTCACCCAGCTCAGCAAGGATGTCCGGATTTTTCACCAAATGGATAGGGTCGGGATCGGCCGAGGTCTTCTTGACCTTCGACTCGTTCCGCCGCGCGGGCCTGAAGTCGGCGACGGCTGCGGCCATGACCACGGCGTCGGCCTCCTCGGCCGCCTTCAGCACGGCCTCGCGCAGTTCGAGCGCCGACTCGACCCGGACGACCGTCGCCCCCGCCGGATCGGGCAGTGCGACGTTGGCGGCGACCAGGGTGACCTCCGCGCCGCGGGCCAGGGCCGTACGGGCCAGCGCGTAGCCCTGCAGGCCGGAGGAGCGGTTGCCCAGGAAGCGGACCGGGTCGATGGCCTCGCGGGTGCCCCCCGCCGAGACCACCAGCCTGCGGCCCGCGAGGTCGGCGGGCCTGCCCGCGAGCACGCCCCGGCAGAACTCGAAGATCTCCACGGGGTCGGGCAGCCGTCCCCTGCCCGTGTCGGCGCCGGTGAGGCGGCCGACGGCGGGCTCGACGACGAGCGTGCCGCGCTCGCGGAGGGTCGCCACGTTCGCGCGGGTCGCGGGGTGCTCCCACATCTCGGTGTGCATCGCGGGCGCGAGGACGACCGGGCAGCGCGCGGTGAGCAGCGTGTTGGTCAGCAGGTCGTCGGCCAGCCCGTGGGCGGCCCTGGCCAGCAGGTCCGCGGTCGCGGGCGCGACGACGACCAGGTCGGCGCCCTGGCCGATCCTGACGTGGGGCACCTCGTGCACCGACTCCCAGACGTCGGCGGCGACGGGGTTTCCGGACAGGGCGGCCCAGGTGGGCTCGCCGACGAAGCGCAGGGCCTGCCTGGTGGGCACGACGCGCACGTCGTGGCCCGACTCGGTGAACAGGCGCAGCAGCTCACAGGCCTTGTAGGCGGCGATGCCGCCGCCGACCCCCAGGACGACGGCCGGTCGGCGGCGCGGGCCGGGGACCGCCTGCTCCGCCGGGACGGGCTCCGTCCGGGATGGTTCCGCGAGGGAGGAGGGGAGGGCGGTCTCGCCCTCGCCAGGCGTCCGCATCGGCGGGACTAGCCCTCGATCGGCTCTGAGGTCAGCAGACCCTCACTGACCTCGCGCAGCGCGATGGACAGCGGCTTCTCCTGGGCGTGGGTCTCCACGAGCGGCCCGACGTACTCCAGCAGGCCCTCGCCGAGCTGGGAGTAGTAGGCGTTGATCTGACGGGCGCGCTTCGAACCGAAGATCACCAGACTGTACTTGCTGTCGACGATCTCCAGCAGGGCGTCGATCGACGGGTTGGTGATGCCTTCGGAGTAGGCCGCGTTCGTTGCCACGTTGTGTTTTCCCCTAGTTAGGTGAACGTCCGGGGCTCGAAGCCTCGGGAGCATCAGCCAACAAGGCTATCAGCCTGTGGCATACCTCCTGGACGGACGTGTTCACCAGGGAGAGATCGAACTCCTGCTCCGCGGCCATCTCGATCCGGCCCGCGGCCAGGCGGCGGGCGATGACGTCCTCGGGCTCGGTGCCCCTGCCCCGCAGGCGCTTCTCCAGCTCCTGCCAGCTCGGCGGGGCGAGGAAGACCAGCAGTGCCTCCGGCATGCTCGCCCGGACCTGACGGGCCCCCTGCAGGTCGATCTCCAGGAGCGTGGGCACCCCGGCCGCGAGCTTGGCGAGCACGGGGCCGCGCGGCGTGCCGTACCGGTTGCCCGCGAACTCCGCCCATTCGAGCAGCTCGCCCGAGGCGGCCAGGCGGTCGAACTCCGCGTCGTCGACGAAGAAGTACTCGACCCCGTGGGTCTCACCCTGCCGGGGCCTCCTGGTGGTCACCGAGACCGACAGCCACACCTGGGGGTGTGCCCGCCGAAGCTCGGCGACGACCGTGGACTTGCCAACGCCTGACGGCCCTGAGAGGACCGTCAGGCGGTTGCCGGTCGGCCCGGGGAAGGCTCCAGCCCCCTCCGGACCTTCGACCGGGGACACGGAGCCGCCGGACCCGCTCTCAGCGGTCTTCCCCGGAGCCCGACTCCCGTCGGACCACGATGTTCCGGTCAACTCCACAACCCCCCGTGATGCCGTTCCCGCGCCAGGCGCGGATGAGCGTGTCCGTACCGGACCGAGACTAGCCCTCGGCCCCGCCGAACTCACGCTCAAGGGACGCCCGCTGGTTGGCTCCCAGGCCCCGCACGCGGCGGGACTCTGCGATGCCAAGCCGCTCCATCAGCTGCTTGGCGCGGACCTTGCCCACGCCGGGGAGCGACTCCAGAAGAGCCGACACCTTCATCTTGCCGATGACGTCGTCAGCCTGCCCGTCTTTGAGCACCTCAGCCAGAGAGATAGCGCCGTGCTTCAGGCGGTTCTTAACCTCGGCACGCTCTCGGCGGGCCTTGGCAGCCTTCTCTAGGGCTGCGGCGCGCTGCTCAGGGGTAAGGGGAGGAAGAGCCACGCCGGGTCACCTCGAATTTCCTGTCGATGTACTCGGACGGGAAGGGAAACTAGCTGGTCATCGCGCTTCAAGCAACGTCAAGACCAGTTTCTTCCCTTAGAAAATCTACTTCGTCACTTTGTGTAGCGTGAAAGTCGCCGAGTGTCGATGAAACAACCCTCAACTCCGTGTTTTACGGGGGCGTGGATCACATCCCGGATCAGGCGTTCCCACCGGCCGAGGAGAGGGCTCTGCGCAGCGCGGCGGCGATTCCCGCGGCGGCCGCGCCGGGGTCGGCGGCGCCGGTGATCGGGCGGCCGATCACCAGAAGATCGGCCCCGTCGGCCAAAGCCCTCTCCGGAGTCGCTACTCTTGCCTGGTCCTGAGTCTCAGAACCGGCGGGGCGGACGCCGGGGGTGATCAGGGTGACGTCCTGGCCGACCTCTGCCCGCACCGCGGCGACCTCGCGGGGTGAGCACACGAGGGCCTGGGCACCCGCGCCCACGGCCAGCGAGGCCAGGCGGCGCACGGCGTCGTCGGGAGAGCCCTCCAGGCCGACGCGCTCCAGATCGGCCGCGGACAGCGACGTGAGCACCGTCACGGCCGCGATCCGGGTGTCGGGCAGCGCCTCGACGGCCGCCCTGATCATGGCGGGGCCTCCGGCCGCGTGGACGGTCAGGATGGCGGGCTTGAGCCGTGCCACGGCCCTGGCCGCGCCGGCGACCGTGTTGGGGATGTCGTGCAGCTTGAGGTCGAGGAAGATCTGGACGCCGCTGGCGCCCCTGACCGAGGCGATCACCTCGGGGCCGTAGCGGAGATAGAGTTCGAGCCCGACCTTCACGGTGCTGACATGCGGGGTGACCATGCCCGCCCAGCGGGCTGCGGTCTCCAGGTCGGGCGCGTCCAGGGCTACGGCGATGGGTGCGGGCGTCACAGGGAACTCTCCTCCAGGTCTATCCGGTTCCGGGCGGAAGCGCCCGGCGGGCGATGGGCCAGCCCGACCGCGTCGGCCAGCCGGTGGAAACCGCGCGCCGCCAGGAGCTCCTCAAGCTCTCTCAGGACACGCAGGCAGGCGTAGGGGTCGTGGAACAGGGCGGTGCCGACGGCGACGACGCAGGCGCCCGCCAGGATGAGCTCGAAGGCGTCCCTGCCGGTCAGCACGCCGCCCATGCCGATGATGGGCACGCTGGGCAGTGCCGCGTGCACCTGCCACACGCAGCGTACGGCCAGCGGCCTGATGGCCGGTCCCGACAGGCCGCCGGTGACCGCGGCCAGGGAGGGCCGCATGGCCTCGGTGTCGATGCTCATGCCGATCGGGCTGTTGATCATCGAGAGGGCGTCGGCGCCGCCGTCGACGCACGCCCTGGCCACGCTCACGATGTCCATCACGTCCGGCGACAGCTTGGCCACGACCGGCACGTCGTAACGCATGACCGAGCGGACGGAGGCGACCACCTCGGCGGAGGCGGCCCCGTCACGGGCGAAGACCCTGCCCCGGTCCTCGATGTTGGGGCAGGACAGGTTGACCTCGACGGCGGTCACCCCGGGGGCGTCGGTGAGCCTGCGGGCCAGCGCGGTGTACTCGGCGACGGTGCCGCCCCCGATGGAGACCACGGTCCTTATCCCCCGCTGGGCCAGCCAGGGCAGCTCGCGTTCCAGGAAGGCGTCCATGCCCGGCCCCTGCAGGCCGACGGCGTTGAGCAGCCCCGAGGGGGTCTCGGCGACCCTGGGGGTCGGCCTGCCCGCCCTGGGGGCCATGGTGATCGATCTGGTCGTCAGGGCGCCGATCCTGGCCAGGTCGAAGAACTGGGCCAGCTCGGCCCCCGAGGCTGCGCACCCCGCGGCCGTGGTCATGGGGTTGGCCAGTTCCACATGCCCCAGGTAGGTCCGCATGTCAACCGACATTCCGTGTTCCCCCACCCGGCGCTCCCAGCGCGTCGAACGGGATGGTCCCCACGTCGTCGAAGCGGACGCGCTCGCCTCTGAAGACCGGTCCTTCGACGCACGAGCGCACCATCCGGGTGACGCCGTCGTCTCCGATGACCGGCAGCACACACGTCATGCACACGCCGATCCCGCAGGCCATCCGTTCCTCGACGGCCACCTGCACCGGGATGTCGAACTCGACCGCGACGGCGGTGACGCCGCGCAGCGTCTCCATCGGGCCGCACGCGTAGACCGCGTCCGCCCTGACGTCGGCGATCACACCGGGCAGCACGTCGGCCACTCTGCCGCGCATACCGAGGGAACCGTCCTCCGTGGTCAGGGTGGTCGTCTCTCCCATCCTCCTGGCGCGCAGCGCGCCGAAGACCCGGTCGGCCGAGGCCGCGCCGAGCACGAAGTCGACGCGGCAGCCGCGCTGCTGGAGGGCGTCGGCCACGGTGAACAGTGTCGCCGAGCCGTACTCGGCGCCGACCAGGACGCAGGTCGCGGGGTCGCGGGGCAGCGGGAACGGCCTGCCGAGCGGGCCGACCAGGTCGAGAGTGTCGCGGGCGCGGCGCTCGGCGAGCCAGGCCGTGCCCGGCCCCCTGACGGTGAAGACGAACTCGACCGTGCCGCCGTAGTCGGGTTTGACGTCGTGGACGAAGAAGACCCGGCGCGTCAGCATCGATGTCTGCGGCCCGCCGACGGCGACCGAGACGAAGTGGCCCGGCCTGAACCGCTCGGCGACGCCGGGCGCGACCACGGTCAGCGCGTGGTAGGCGTCGACCCGGCGCGTCGTCAGCACCGTGCCCGTCACCTGCACGGGAGTAACAGCCGTCTCTCTCACCTCCGCCTAGGCGTCGACCCCGCAGGTGTTCTCGTCTCCGTGACGTCCGGTCCCTCGCACGGCGCGGAGCGGGCCCCGCGGCCTGCCGCCGCTCACCCGTCCCGCCTGCCGGACGCGCCCGCGGTCCGCGTCCGGCTCCTCATTCTCCACGCCCGGGACCGGTCCTCGTCCGCCGCGGGAGGACCACCGGGCCGAACCGGGCCGGCTCAGCCCCGCAGCCGCCGCGCGTGCTCCTGCAGCGACCGCACGCCCACATCACCGCGGACGATGGCCTGGATGCCCTGTACGGCCGCCGCCAGCCCCTGGACGGTCGTGATGCAGGGCACGCCCCGCAGCACCGCCGCGGTGCGGATCTCGTAGCCGTCCAGCCTGGGTCCGGACTGGCCGGGGCTGCCGAAGGGCGTGTTCACGATGAGGTCCACCTCACCGTCCAGGATGCGCCCGCCGATGGTCGGCTCCCCGTCGGGCCCCGGCCCCTCGCTCTGCTTGCGCACGACCTTGGCCTGGACGCCGTTGCGGTGCAGCACCTCGGCGGTCCCCTCGGTGGCGAGGATCTCGAAGCCGAGATCGGCCAGCGCCTTGACCGGGAAGACCATCGCGCGCTTGTCGCGGTTGGCGACCGAGACGAACGCCCTTCCCTTGGTGGGCAGCGAGCCGTAGGCGGCGGCCTGCGACTTGGCGTAGGCGGTGCCGAAGAACTCGTCGATGCCCATGACCTCGCCGGTCGAGCGCATCTCGGGGCCGAGCACGGTGTCGACGCCCCTGAACCGGTTGAACGGCAGCACGGCCTCCTTGACCGCGATGGGCGCGTCGAGCGGCAGGGTGCCGCCGTCGCCCTCCGCCGGGAGCATGCCCTCGGCGCGCAGCTCGGCCACGGTGGCGCCCATCATCACCCTGGCCGCCGCCTTGGCCAGCGGGACCGCGGTCGCCTTGGAGACGAACGGCACCGTACGGCTGGCCCTGGGGTTGGCCTCCAGGACGTACAGGATGTTGGCCGACAGGGCGTACTGCACGTTCAGCAGGCCCCGCACGCCCACGCCCCTGGCGATCGCCTCGGTCGCGGCGCGGATGCGCTTGATGTCGTGACTGCCGAGCGTCATGGGGGGCAGCGAGCAGGCCGAGTCGCCGGAGTGGATGCCGGCCTCCTCGATGTGCTCCATCACGCCGCCGAGGTAGAGCTCCTCGCCGTCGAACAGGGCGTCCACGTCGATCTCGACGGCCTCGTCGAGGAACTTGTCCACCAGGACCGGGTGGTCGCTGGCCGCGCCCGCCCTGGCCATGTAGGTGGACAGCGTGCTGTCGTCGTAGACGATGGCCATGCCCGCGCCGCCGAGGACGTAGGAGGGCCGGACCAGCACCGGGTAGCCGATCTCCTCGGCGATCTCCAGCGCCTCCTCGACCGTGACGGCGGTGCCGTGCTTGGGCGCGGGCAACCCGGCCTCGGCCAGGACCCGGCCGAACGCGCCGCGCTCCTCGGCGAGGTGGATCGACTCGGGCGAGGTGCCCACGATCGGCACCCCGGCGTCCTTGAGCGCCTGGGCCAGGCCGAGCGGGGTCTGGCCGCCGAGCTGGACGATGACGCCCGCGACGGGGCCGCTCTGCTGCTCGGCGTGGACGACCTCCAGGACGTCCTCCAGGGTGAGCGGCTCGAAGTAGAGCCGGTCGGAGGTGTCGTAGTCGGTCGAGACGGTCTCCGGGTTGCAGTTGACCATGACGGTCTCGTACCCGGCGGCCGAAAGCTCGAAGGAGGCGTGCACGCAGGCGTAGTCGAACTCGATGCCCTGGCCGATGCGGTTGGGCCCGGAGCCGAGGATGAGGACCTTGGGGCGCTCGCCCTGCGGGACCTCGGTCTCCTCGTCGTAGGTGGAGTAGAGGTAGGGGGTCTGGGCGGCGAACTCGGCCGCGCAGGTGTCCACGGTGTTGTAGACGGGCCGTACGCCCAGCGCGTGCCGCAGGGCGCGGATCCCGGGCTCGTCGGCGCCGCGCAGCTCGGCGATCTGCGTGTCGCTGAAGCCGTACCGCTTGGCCCTGACGAGGATCTCGGCGGTGAGGTCCTCCGCCTGGCGCACCTCGGCGGCGATCTCGTCGATCGCGTAGAGCTGGTCGAGGAACCACGGGTCGACCGCGGTCGCCTCGAACAGCTCCTCGGCCGTGGCGCCCGCGCGGATGGCCTGCTGCATGGTCCGCAGCCTGCCGTCGTGCGGCGTACGGCAGGCGGTCAGCAGCGCGTCCTTGTCGCCGGGCTCCCCGGCCCAGGTGAAGGTCGACTCCTTCTTCTCCAGGGACCGCAGGGCCTTCTGCAGGGCCTCGGGGAAGGACCTGCCGATGGCCATGGCCTCGCCGACCGACTTCATGTGGGTCGTCAGGGTCTGGTCGGCCCCGGCGAACTTCTCGAAGGCGAAGCGCGGCACCTTGACCACGATGTAGTCGAGCGAGGGCTCGAAGGAGGCCGGGGTCTCCCTGGTGATGTCGTTGGGGATCTCGTCCAGGGTGTAGCCGACGGCCAGCTTGGCGGCGATCTTGGCGATCGGGAAGCCGGTGGCCTTGGAGGCCAGGGCGCTGGAGCGGGAGACGCGGGGGTTCATCTCGATGACGATCATGCGCCCGGTGGCCGGGTTCACCGCGAACTGGATGTTGCAGCCGCCGGTGTCGACGCCGACCTCGCGGATGACCGCGATGGCGACGTCGCGCATGTTCTGGTACTCGCGGTCGGTGAGGGTCAGCGCGGGGGCCACGGTGACGCTGTCGCCGGTGTGCACGCCCATCGGGTCGAGGTTCTCGATGGAGCAGACGATGACGACGTTGTCCGCCTTGTCGCGCATGACCTCCAGCTCGTACTCCTTCCAGCCGAGGATGGACTCCTCAAGGAGCACCTCGGTCGTCGGGGAGGCGTCCAGGCCGGCGCCGGCGATCCTGCGCAGGCCCTCCTCGTCGTGGGCGAAGCCGGAGCCGACGCCGCCCATGGTGAAGGAGGGCCGCACGACCAGCGGGTAGCCGAGCTCGCCCGCGGCGGCCAGGCACTCGTCCATGGTGTGGCAGACGAACGAGCGGGCCGACTCGGCGTTGAGACCGTGCTCGGCGGCGACCTTGGTCACGATGTCCTTGAACATCTCGCGGTTCTCGCCCGCCTGGATGGCGTCCACGTCCGCGCCGATCAGCTCGACCTCGTACTTGGCCAGGACACCGGCCTCGTGCAGGGCGATCGCGGTGTTGAGCGCGGTCTGGCCGCCCAGGGTGGGCAGCAGCGCGTCGGGGCGCTCCTTGGCGATGATCTTCTCGACGATCTCCGGGGTGATCGGCTCGACGTAGGTCGCGTCGGCGAACTCGGGGTCCGTCATGATCGTGGCCGGGTTGCTGTTGACGAGGATCACGCGGAAGCCCTCGGCGCGCAGCACGCGGCAGGCCTGGGTGCCCGAGTAGTCGAACTCGCAGGCCTGCCCGATCACGATCGGCCCCGAGCCGATCACCATGACCGACTGGATGTCCGTACGCTTAGGCACCCTTGTTCCCCCTCGTCGTGTTCCCTGTCTCTTCCTGCGTCGCTTCCATCAGGGCGCAGAAGCGGTCGAACAGCCCGGCGGAGTCGTGCGGGCCCGCCGCGGCCTCCGGGTGGTACTGGACGCTGAAGGCCGGCCTGTCGATCAGCCGCAGTCCCTCGACGCAGTCGTCGTTGAGGTTGACGTGGCTGACCTCCGCCGGGCCGTACGGCGTGTCGAAGGAGCCGTCGAGCGGGGCCCGTACGGCGAAGCCGTGGTTGTGCGCGGAGATCTCCACCTTGCCGGTGCGGCGGTCCTGGACGGGCTGGTTGACCCCGCGGTGGCCGTAGCGCAGCTTGTAGGTGCCGAGCCCGAGGGCGCGGCCGAAGATCTGGTTGCCGAAGCAGATGCCGAAGAACGGCTTGCCCGCCTCCAGGACGCCGCGCAGCGCCTCGACCTGGTGGTCGGCGGTGGCCGGGTCGCCGGGGCCGTTGGAGAAGAACACCCCGTCGGGGTCGAGGGCGAGGATGTCCTCTGCGGTGCTGGAGGCGGGCAGGACGTGCACCTCGCAGCCGCGCTCGGCCATCCGGTGCGGGGTCATCGCCTTGATGCCGAGGTCGACGGCGGCGACCGTGAAGCGCTTGGCCCCGACCGCCGGCACCACGTACGGCTGGGCGGTCGAGACGGCCTCGGCGAGGTCGGCGCCCTCCATGGCGGGGCTGTTCCTGACCCGGGCGAGGAGCTCCTCCACCGGCGCGAGGGCCTCGCCGGAGAAGACGCCCGCGCGCATGGCGCCGCGTTCGCGCAGGTGGCGGGTGAGGGCGCGGGTGCCGGGGATGGCGATGCCGACGACGCCCTGGTCCCTCAGGTAGTCGTCGAGGGAGCGCCTCGAACGCCAGTTGGAGGGGATGCGGGCGGGTTCGCGGACCACGTAGCCGGAGACCCAGACGCGCGAGGACTCGGGGTCCTCGTCGTTGACCCCCGTGTTGCCGATGTGCGGCGCGGTCATCGCGACGATCTGGCGGTGGTAGGAGGGGTCGGTGAGCGTCTCCTGGTAGCCGGTCATCCCGGTGTTGAAGACCATCTCGCCGAAGGTCTCACCTTGGGCCCCGTAGGGGGTCCCGTGGAAGACGCGGCCGTCTTCCAGCACTAGCACTGCGGTCACTCGAACACCCCGATCATCTCGGTCATTGCTCCGCAAAGTATGAAATATCTGGCGCACCTGAGAGGTGTCTCTCCATGATGTGGGACGGCCTCGCGCCACCCGCGGCGACACCCTGCGGCTGCGGGGTCGCGACGGCGCCCTGACGCCGCGGGGGCGACGCCGGGACGGCACAGCCGTACGGCAGGCCCGCTCGGGCCGGGCCTCACGCGATCTTTCCGTCCAGGACGGTCGGCCTGCCGCGCAGGAAGGTCGCCACGACCCTGCCGGGCAGGCTCCTGCCCTGGTAGGGGGTGTTGCGGCTCTTGGAGGCGTATCCGGCCGGGTCGACCTCGGCGCGCGCGGCCGGGTCGTAGAGGGTGACGTTGGCCGGGGCCCCCACCTCGATCGGCCCGCCGTGCTCGGCCACCCGGCCGATCCTGGCCGGGGCGGACGACATGCGCTCGGCCACACCCGCCCAGTCGAGCAGCCCGGTCTCGACCATGGCCTCCTGCACGACGGACAGCGCGGTCTCCAGGCCGATCATGCCCATGGCCGCGGCGGCCCACTCGGTCTCCTTGTCCTCCACCGGGTGCGGGGCGTGGTCGGTGGCGACGCAGTCGATCGTGCCGTCGGCCAGGCCCGCGCGCAGCGCCTCGACGTCGGCGCGGGTGCGCAGCGGCGGGTTCACCTTGTAGATGGGGTTGTAGGAGCCGACCGGGGAGTCCTCGACGAGGTCGTCGGTCAGGAGCAGGTGGTGCGGGGTCACCTCGGCGGTGACGTCCCAGCCCTTCGACTTGGCCCAGCGGACGATCTCGACCGAGCCCGCGGTGGACAGGTGGCACACGTGCAGGCGTGAGCCGACGTGCGCGGCGAGCAGGCAGTCGCGGGCGATGATCGCCTCCTCGGCGACCGCGGGCCAGCCGGTCAGCCCGAGCCTGCCGGAGACCGCGCCCTCGTTCATCTGCGCGTCCTTGGTCAGGCGCGGCTCCTGGGCGTGCTGGGCGACCACGCCGTCGAAGGCCTTGACGTACTCCAGGGCGCGGCGCATGAGCACCGCGTCGGAGACGCACCTGCCGTCGTCGGAGAAGACGCGCACCCGCGCGGCCGAGTCGGCCATCGCGCCGAGTTCGGCCAGGCGCTCGCCGTCGAGCCCGACGGTGACGGCGCCGACCGGGCGCACGTCGCAGTGGCCCGCCTCCTGGCCGAGGCGCCAGACCTGCTCGACGACGCCCGCGGTGTCGGCGACCGGGTCGGTGTTGGCCATGGCGTGCACGGCGGTGTAACCGCCGAGCGCGGCGGCGCGGGTGCCGCTCTCCACGGTCTCGGCGTCCTCGCGGCCCGGCTCGCGCAGGTGGGTGTGCAGGTCGACCAGGCCGGGCAGCGCGATGAGCCCGGTGGCGTCGACGGTCTCGTCCCCGCTCAGGTCCTGGCCGATCTCGGCGAAGACTCCGTCGCGGATCAGGATGTCGGCGGGCTCTCCGCCGAGGATCCTGGCGCCCTTGATGACGATGGTCTTCACTGGATCTCTCCTCCGAGGTCGGCGCCGCCGAGCAGCAGGTAAAGGACGGCCATGCGGGTGGTCACACCGTTGGTGACCTGTTCGACGATCGTCGAGCGGGGCGAGTCGGCCACCTCCGCCGCGATCTCCATGCCCCGGTTCATCGGGCCGGGGTGCATCACGACGGCCTCGTCGTGCAGCCGGGCGACGCGCTCGCGGTCGAGGCCGTAGCGGCGGCTGTACTCCCGCTCGGTGGGGAAGAAGGCGGCGTTCATCCGCTCGCGCTGCACGCGCAGCATCATCACCACGTCGGACTTGGGCAGCACGGCGTCGAGGTCGTAGGAGACCTCACAGGGCCAGGATCCGACGCTCACCGGCAGCAGGGTCGGCGGGGCGACCAGGGTCACCTCGGCGCCGAGCGTGGCCAGCAGGAGCACGTTGGAGCGGGCGACCCTGCTGTGCAGGACGTCGCCGACGATGGTGACCTTCCTGCCGTCGAGCGAGCCGAGGCGGCGGCGCATGGTGAAGGCGTCGAGCAGGGCCTGGGTCGGGTGCTCGTGGGTGCCGTCCCCGGCGTTGACGACGCTGCCGCGCACCCAGTTCGCCAGGCGGTGCGGGGCGCCCGAGGCGCCGTGCCTGATGACGACGGCGTCGGCGCCCATGGCCTCCAGGGTGAGCGCGGTGTCCTTCAGCGACTCCCCCTTGGAGACGCTCGACCCCTTGGCGGAGAAGTTGATGACGTCGGCGGACAGGCGCTTGGCCGCGGCCTCGAAGGAGATGCGGGTGCGGGTGGAGTCCTCGAAGAAGAGGTTGACCACCGTACGGCCCCGCAGGGTCGGCAGCTTCTTGATGGAACGTTCCGAGATCTTCGCCAGTTCGTCGGCGGTGTCCAGGATCAGCAGGGCGTCGTCACGGCTCAGGTCGGCCGCCGAGATCAGGTGCCGCTTCACTTGTCGTCTTCCTTCAGCAGCAGGACGGCGTCGCGGCCGTCGTTCTCCTCCAGGTAGACCTTGACGATCTCGGACTTGGAGGTCGGGAGGTTCTTGCCCACGTAGTCGGCCCTGATCGGCAGCTCCCTGTGGCCCCGGTCCACCAGGGCGGCGAGCTGGACGGCCTGCGGACGGCCCAGGTCGTTGAGGGCGTCGAGGGCGGAGCGGACGGTGCGGCCCGAGTAGAGGACGTCGTCGACGAGGACGACGATCCTGCCGTCGATGCCGTCGGCGGGCACCTCGGTGCGGCCGAGCGCGCGGGCGGGCCGCAGGCGCAGGTCGTCGCGGTACATGGTGACGTCGAGGGACCCGACCGGCACGGAACGGCCTTCGAACTGCCTGATGTAGCCGGCCAGGCGGCGGGCCAGGTGAACGCCCCTGGTGGGGATCCCCAGCAGGACGATGTCCTCGGCACCCTTGGTGCGTTCGAGGATCTCGTGGGAGATGCGGATCAGCGCGCGATTGATGTCGGGTCCTTCGAGGACCGCGTGCGCGCCCCCGCGGGCATGCGAAACGGCATCAGCCAATGCGAACACCACCTTTCCCGCCTCACGGGACGGGTCTTAAAGGAAGCTGACGTCCTCACGTTAGCAGCCGCCCGGCGATGCTCCTGAAGCGCCCCCTTGACCCTCCAACCACGACAAACCACACATATAGCCCAGATGCCTACAATCCGGATATTTCATGGTATTGATCAACATCTCTGGATGGACGAAGATCTACCTCCCTAGCTTGGCAAAACCCGACAAAGTGCCATTAAAATCCTTCGGGTCATCGTCAGCCACCGGGGAATCGAGAACCATGGGCTTGTCCGCTCGCGAAAAGCGCGCCCTCGACGGGATCGCCGACCGGATCTACAGCGAGGACCCCCTCCTGGCCGAGACGCTGTCGTCGTTCGCGACCGGCGCGGTCACCGCCGAGCCCCTGCCCGCCCGCCGCGGCGCCTTCCCCGGCGTCCTGATCCCCGTCGCCCTGCTGGCCGCGATCATGGCGATCATGGCCGTGCTGCTTCCCCCGATCTCGGGTTCGGCCGCCGAGGTCGCCCCCTCCCCCACCCACGCGCTGACCCGCGGCTGACCTCCGGCTCCGCGCGCCGTCCGCCCTGGTAGGACGGGTTTCGCACCTTTCCCCGTTGGGGACCCCATTGGTTATCGGCACCCGAAACGGGCAGTGCGGGGGATGCGTGCCAGGGGGCGTGGGATGGGAGATTCCTTCGGCGACCGTCCGCGAGGGCGCACCGCCGCAGAAGAAGGAGTGATCCGCGACGAGGCGGCCGAGGAGATCGCCGGGGAACACGGCAAACTCGGCCTGCCCGCGGCCATCGCCCTGATCGTGGGCAACATCGTGGGCACGGGCGTGTTCCTGCTGCCCGCCTCGCTGGCCGCCTACGGCACCGTCAGCATCCTGGCCATGGCCCTGGTCTCGATCGGCGCCGTCGCGCTCGCCGTGGTGTTCGGCAGGCTCGGCGCGCGCCTGCCGGAGGGCGGCGGGCCGTACGCCTACGCCAAGGACGCCTTCGGCGAGTTCTCCGGCTTCTGGAACGCCTGGTCGTTCTGGCTGACCGCCTGGATCGGCAACGCCGCCATCGCCGTCGTCTGGGTCAACTACGTCGGCTACTTCCTGCGCTGGGACTCCCCCGCCGCCCGGATCGCCCTGGCGCTCGTCGCCCTGTGGGTCCCCGCGCTGATCAACCTGAGCGGTGTGCGGAACATCGGCGTCTTCGCGCTGGTCACCACGGTGCTGAAGTTCGTCCCGCTGGTCTTCGTCGCGGTGGTCGGCCTGTTCTTCATGCGGGGCGCCGACTTCGGCCCCTTCGTGGCGACCGGCGGCTCCTGGATCGCGGCCCTGTCCACCGCGGGCGCGCTGGCGCTGTTCATCTACTCGGGCGTGGAGAGCGTCACCATCGTCGCGGAGAAGGTCAGGGACCCGGCCCGCAACATCGGCAGGGCCAGCGTCTACGGCGTGCTGATCTGCGCCGCGATGTACATGCTCAGCACGGTCGCCGTCTTCGGCGTCGTCCCGCACCAGGCGCTCGTCGGCTCCACCGCCCCCTTCGCCGACGCGATCAACGCCATGTTCGGCGGGAGCGTCGGCGGCGGCGTCATGGCCGCCTGCGCGATCGTCTCCGGCATCGGCGCCATCAACGGCTGGACCATGCTCGTGGCGGAGATGCCGATGGCCGCCGCCAGGGACGGCCTGTTCCCCTCCGTCTTCGCCCGGCGGTCGCGCCGCGGCGCGCCCTGGGTCGGCATCGTCGCCGGGACCGCGCTGACCTCGCTGGTCGTGTTCTACAACTATCTCGGCTCGGAGGGCGGCTTCGACAGGATCCTGCTCATCGCCACCTTCACCACCGTCATCCCCTACTTCTTCTCCGCCTGCGCCCAGCTGTTCTGGCTGGTCACCGGGGCCCGCGAGGTCAAGGGGGCCAGGCTCGGCCGCGACCTGGCCGTGACCGCCCTCGCCGTCCTGTTCGCCTTCTGGATGACGTACGGCGCCGGCACCCAGGCCATCTTCGTCGGATTCCTGATGCTCCTGGTGGGCATCCCCGTCTACATCTGGACCAAGGCCAGACGCGGCGAGTACGGCCCGGGAGGTGAGGCCGCCGTACCGGCGGCCGGGCACGACCGTTGACCGACCGGCCATCACGAGGCCAGCACGGAGGAAGAGAGATGACCTTTCACGTCGACTCCGAAGTCGGGCGGCTCCACCGGGTCCTGCTCCACAGGCCCGAGCTGTCCCTGAAGCGGCTCACCCCGTCGAACAAGGACGACTTCCTCTTCGACGACGTGCTGTGGGTGCAGCGCGCGGTCGAGGAACACGAGGAGTTCCAGCGGGTGCTGCGCGAGCACGGGGTCGCCGTCCACCTCCTCGGCGACCTGCTGCGCGAGACGATCGACATCCCCGAGGCCCGCAAGTACATCCTCGACCACGTCATCGAGGAGCGTTTCTTCGGCCCCATGGCCGTGGACGCCCTGCGCAACGCGCTGGACGCCATGCACTCCGACGACCTGCAGCTCTACCTCACCGGCGGGATCACCAAGCAGGAACTCGTCGAACGGGGCACCGACCCCAAGAGCCTGGCCTTCCACACCCTCGGCCCCGACGACTTCGTCCTGCCCCCGCTGCCCAACCACCTGTTCACCCGCGACACCTCCTGCTGGATCTACGACGGCGTCTCCGTCAACGCGATGCGCAAGAAGGCCCGCCAGCGCGAGACCGTGAACTACGAGGCGATCTACCGTTTCCACCCGATGTTCACCCCGGGCTTCGACAGGCCGCAGGAGGGCGGCTTCAACCTGTGGATGCCGGGCATGGCCGCCGCGCCCGCGACCATCGAGGGCGGCGACGTGCTGGTGCTGGGCCGCGGGGCCGTACTGGTCGGGATGAGCGAGCGCACGCAGCCGCAGGCGGTCGAGATGCTCGCGCGCAGCCTGTTCGCCAAGGGCGGCGCGAAACGGATCGTGGCCCTGAACATGCCGAAGGCACGGGCGTTCATGCACCTGGACACCGTGATGACCAGCGTGGACGTCGGGGTGTTCGTCAAGTTCGCCGGGCTCGGGATGCTGCCCTCCTACACCGTCGAACCCGGCGACACGGAGAAGGAACTCAAGATCACCGATCACGCGCCCGAGGACATGCACCGGGCCATCGCCCGCGCCATGGACCTGGACGAGATCAGGATCCTCACCCCGACGCAGGACGTCTACGCGGCCGAGCGGGAGCAGTGGGACGACGGCTGCAACGTGCTGGCGATCAGTCCCGGCGTGGTCATCGCCTACGAGCGCAACACCACCACCAACAACTACCTGCGCGCCAACGGCGTCGAGGTGACCACCATCAGGGGCAGTGAGCTCGGCAGGGGCCGCGGCGGTCCCCGGTGCATGAGCTGCCCCCTCGAACGCGACGGCATCTGACCTCTCACCAGGGACAGGCACATGGCATTCAACCTGCGCAACCGCAGCTTCCTCAAGGAGCTCGACTTCACCCCCGAGGAGTTCGGGTTCCTCCTCACCCTCGCGGCCGACCTCAAGGCGGCCAAGTACGCGGGCACCGAGAGGCCGCGCCTGAGGGGCAGGAACATCGCCCTGATCTTCGAGAAGACCTCGACCCGCACCCGGTGCGCCTTCGAGGTCGGCGCGCACGACCAGGGCGCGCACGTCACCTACCTCGACCCCTCCGGCTCCCAGATGGGCCACAAGGAGTCGGTGCGGGACACCGCGCGGGTGCTCGGCCGGATGTTCGACGGCATCGAGTACCGCGGCAGCAGGCAGGCCTACGCCGAGGAACTGGCCGCCTACTCGGGCGTCCCCGTCTGGAACGGCCTCACCGACGAGTGGCACCCCACCCAGATGCTCGCCGACCTGCTCACCATGCGGGAGCACAGCGACAAGCCCCTGCGCGAGATCTCCTACGCCTACCTGGGCGACGCCCGCAACAACATGGGCCACTCGCTGCTGGTCACCGGCGCGCTGATGGGGATGGACGTGCGGATCGTGGCTCCCAGGCAGCTGTGGCCGGAGGAGACGGGGGTCGCCGGGCCCGCCAGGGACCTCGCCGAGGCGACCGGCGCCAGGATCACCGTCACCGACGAGGTCGCCGAGGGCGTCAGGGGCGTGGACTTCCTCTACACCGATGTGTGGGTGTCCATGGGCGAGCCGGACGAGGTGTGGGACCAGCGCGTCAAGCTGCTCATGCCGTACCAGGTGAACGCCTCGGTCGTCGAGGCGACCGGCAACCCCAGGGTGAGGTTCATGCACTGCCTGCCCGCCTTCCACGACCGGGAGACGAAGGTCGGCGAGGAGTTGTTCGAGAAGACCGGCCACGACGCCCTCGAGGTCACCGACGAGGTCTTCGAGTCCCCGCTGTCGATCGTCTTCGACCAGGCGGAGAACCGGCTGCACACGATCAAGGCCGTCATGGTCGCCACCTTGGGAGACTGAGGATGCGCGTCCTGGCCGCCCTGGGGGGCAACGCGCTGCTGCGCAGGGGGCAGAGCCCCGACGCGCTGCCCCAGCGGGAGAACGTCCGGGTCGCCGCCGCCTCGCTGGCCCGGCTCGCGGAACGGCACGAGCTGATCATCACGCACGGGAACGGCCCCCAGGTCGGCGTGCTGGCGCTGGAGAGCGCCAACGACCCCAACCTGGCCAGGCCGTACCCCCTGGACACCATCGGCGCCGAGACCCAGGGCATGATCGGATACTGGATGCTGCAGGCCCTGCAGAACGCGCTGCCGGGGCGGCAGGTGGCCGCCACGGTCAACCAGACGCTCGTCTCGGCGGTCGACCCCGCCTTCGACGACCCGACGAAGTTCGTCGGCCAGGTCTACGAGCGGGCGGAGGCGGAGAGACTGGCCGAGGAGTACGGCTGGACCGTCAAGCCGGACGGACGGCACTGGCGCCGGGTCGTGCCCTCCCCCGTCCCGCAGCGGGTCGTGGAGACCCGGCTGCTGCGCCGCCTGGTCCGCGACGGCGTCGTGGCGATCTGCGCGGGCGGTGGCGGGATACCGGTGATCCGCAACGACCGGGGACAGCTCCAGGGGGTCGAGGCGGTCATCGACAAGGACCTGACCGCCTCCGTGCTGGCCGAGGCCCTCGAAGCCGACGTCCTGATGATCCTCACCGACGTGCCGCGGGTCGCCAGGCACTTCGGCACCCCGCGGCAGGAGGAGATCACCCATACCACTCCCCACCAGCTGCGCGCAGAACGGTTCCCTGCGGGCTCCATGGGCCCCAAGGTCGAGGCCGCCTGCCGGTTCGTCGAGACCACCGGCGACATGGCCGCGATCGGCAGGCTGGACGAGGCGGAGCTGATCCTTGAGGGCGAGGCGGGCACCATCGTCACCCCCAACGCCACCTGGCCGCTGGCCAGCACCCTTTGACCTGTCTCTTCGAGGAGGACATCACGTGGACTCCGTGGTACGGCGGCTGCTGCGCACCAAACCCACCGAGCAGATCGTCGCCGAGGGCGGTCACGGCGAGGGCGGCGAGCTGCGCCGGACCATGACCCTGTGGCAGCTCACCCTCTTCAGCGTCGGCGCCACACTCGGCACCGGCATCTTCGTCATCCTCGGCCAGGCCGTGCCGAAGGCGGGCCCCGCCGTGGTCGTCTCCTTCGCCCTGGCCGCCGTCACGGCCCTGTTCTCCGCGCTGTCCTACGCCGAGCTGGCCGGGACCATCCCGGTCTCCGGCTCCTCCTACTCCTACGCCTACGCGACGCTGGGCGAGCTGGTCGCCTGGGTGTGCGGCTGGTGCCTGATGCTGGAGTACGCCGTCTCCGTCGCGGCGGTCGCGGTCGGCTGGGGCGAGTACCTCAACCACTTCCTCCGTGACCTGTTCGGCTGGCAGCTGCCCGCCGCCGTCACCCACTCCCCCGGCGACCAGGGAGGGGTGGTCAACGTCACCGCGGTCCTGATCGTCCTGCTGGCCACCTGGCTGCTGCTGCGCGGCGCCTCGGAGAGCGCGGCCGCGAACGCGGTCTTCGTGCTGATCAAGATCGCGGTGCTGGCGTTCTTCTGCGTCGTGGCCTTCACCGCCTTCGAGAGCGGCAACCTGACCCCCTTCGCCCCGCTGGGCGTCGCCGGGATCACCGCCGCCGCCTCGCAGGTCTTCTTCTCCTACATCGGCTTCGACGCCGCCTCGACCGCCGGTGAGGAGGCGAGGAACCCCAAGCGCGACCTGCCGCTGGCGATCCTGCTGTCCCTGCTCATCGTCACGGTCGTCTACGTACTGGTCGCGCTGACCGCCGTCGGCGCCATGCCGTGGCAGCGGTTCGACCCGGACACGACCGAGGCCAGTCTCGCCCTGATCGCCGACCGCGCGACCGGCTCGACCTGGGCGGGCCTGATCATCTCCTTCGGCGCGGTCATCGCCATCGCCAGCGTCGTGCTGACCGTGCTGTACGGCCAGACCCGCATCCTGTTCGCGATGTCCCGCGACGGCCTGCTGCCGAGGATCTTCGAACGGATCGATCCACGCCGCCAGGTCCCGGTCGCGAACACGATCATCGTCGCCGCGTTCGTCTCCCTGCTGGCCGGGTTCATCCCGCTCGGCCAGCTCGCCGAGGCCACCAGCATCGGGACCCTGTTCGCCTTCGCCATCGTCAACGTCGGCGTGCTGGTGCTGCGCTACACCCGGCCGGACCTGCCGCGCAGCTTCAGGACCCCGTTCTTCCCGCTGACACCGGTCCTCGGGGTGATCTTCTGCGTGGTGGTGATGCTGGGGCTCGCCGGGGTCACCTGGCTCGCCTTCGCGATCTGGATGACCGTCGGCCTGCTCGCCTACTTCCTGTACGGCTACCGCCACTCACGCCTCAGCAGGAGCGTCCGATGAAGATCGAGCACATCCTCGCCGGATTCGTCCCCGGTGGCCGGGGCCAGGACGGGCTGGCGCTGGCCGTACTGCTGGCCCGGCGGGCCGGGGCCCGGCTGACCGTCGCCCACGTCCACGTGCCCACCTGGCCGACCCCGGGACCGGGGAAGATCGACGCCGAGTGGCGCGCCTACGTGGCCGCGCAGGCGCAGACCGTCCTGGAGCAGGCCCGCGAGCTGCTGGCCGGCGTGCGGGACGTGCCGGTCGACTTCGTCTCCCACGGCCACCGGGGCAGCGGCAGGGGGCTGGTCCAGCTCGCCGGGCGGCTGGAGGCCGACGCGGTGGTCATCGGCCCCGCCCCCGGCGGCGGTAAGGGCCGCATCCGGGTCGGCAGCACCGCCGACCAGCTCCTGCACACCTCCCCCGTGCCCGTCGCCCTCGCGCCCCGCGGGTACGCCGAGAGCCATCCGCCGGCCCTGCGGAGGCTGACCGTGGCCTACCGCCGCGACCCCGCCTCCGACGAGGCCGTACGGCAGGCCTTCGAGCTGGCCGGGCGGATGGACGTCCCGCTGCGCCTGGTCACCCTCGTGCTGGGCGGGGGACGGCGGGGCGGGGTCGAGGCCGAGATGCTCGCCAGGATCAGGGAGAAGGTCACCGCCGACCTCGACGAGATCGTCCGGGGGCACGACGACGTCCGGGTCGACGTGGAGGTGCTTGAGGGCAGGGACGTGGCCGCCGCGCTGGCGGGCACCGACTGCGAGGGGGCGATGTTGATCTGCGCCTCCAGCGAGACCGGGCCCCTGCGGCGGGTCTTCCCCGGCGACGTCTCGCTGAAGATCATACGTTCGGCCCCCTGTCCGGTGATGATGGTGCCCAGGAGTCCCGCCGGGAAGCGAGGGTCCGCCGGACGGCGCGGGAAACGGTGATGATTCACTATCCGCCATGGGACAAGCACGGCGTTTGAGGCGGACCACATCGGATCGGATTCGACATCTTTTTTCCAATCAGCTTGACCTTAGGCGCCCACAGCTTTACCGTCACTGTCCGTAACCACACCTCGCGGCGTTATCGGGTAAACCCCGACGCATCAGTCACCGAAGGTGCCTACCCCAGGCCAACCCGGTGGTTGGGGCATAAGTTGCGAGGGAGGACAATCAACTGAAAGCAGTACATAACCGAGCCGGGGGGCCACACGATGCCGTCTGAATACGCCAAGTCGCTGGGTGCAAGACTCCGCGCGATTCGCACTCAGCAGGGCCTGTCCCTGCACGGAGTCGAAGAGAAGTCCCGCGGTCGTTGGAAGGCCGTTGTCGTCGGCTCCTACGAGCGTGGGGACCGTGCGGTCACGGTGCAGAAGCTGGCCGAGCTGGCCGACTTCTACGGGGTTCCGGTCAATGAGCTCCTGCCCGGGGGCAGCGCGCCGAGCCCTCTTGGCCCCACGCCGAAGCTTGTGATCGACCTTGAGCGTCTTGCCCAGCTGCCCAAGGAGAAGGCGGGTGCGCTGGCTCGTTACGCCGCCACCATCCAGAGCCAGCGTGGTGACTACAACGGCAAGGTGCTGTCCATCCGTCAGGAGGACCTGCGCTCCCTGGCCGTGATCTACGACAAGTCCCCCAGTGAGCTCACCGAGGAACTCATCACCTGGGGTGTGCTCGACCCCGAGGCCCGCAGGGCCGTCGAGTCCTTCTGACGACCCGTCCGGTCGCGGGCACGCGCGGCTGGGCGTGCCCGCGAGCCGTGGTCTTCCTCTCTCGTTAGAACATGGCCCGCACGCCGCCACGGATCACCATCGCTGTGGTAGGAAAAGGCAAACATGGCATTTAACGAGATGTGGTGGACATGGCCCGGGGAGAGGATCGTCACGATCACTCTCGACCGCGCCCTGAAGGCCGTCTCGCCTCACTCAAGGCGGCCCTGGGCTCGACCAAGACCCGGGCGTTCCTGCGGCTGCTGACCTCCGTCGGGGCGACCAGGACCCAGGAGACGCTCAGGCTGCTGCCGTTCGTCGTCATGGCCCTGGTCGCGCTGATCGACTTCGGCTCCGGGCCGACCTCCGGGCTGCTGCCACTGCTCGCCCTCGGCCCCGCCTTCGCCAGCGTGGCCTGCGGCCTGGCCAGGACCACGGTCTCCGGCCTCATCGCACTGGCCCTGTGCGTGGCGCTCGGCGTCTACAACGACATCCTGTGGACGCCCCGCACCAACATCACCATGGCCGCCATCCTCGGTGTCACGGTGGCCAGCGTGCTGGCCAGCGCGGGACGCCTGCGGCACGAGCGTCAGCTCGCCGACGTCCGCTCCGTCGCGGAGGCCGCCCAGCGGGTGCTGCTGCGGCCGGTCCCGCGCCGCGCCGGGCCGGGGATCGGCGTGGCCGTCTCCTACACCTCCGCCACGGCCGAGGCCCGCATCGGCGGCGACCTGTACGAGGTGGTGACCACCCCGCACGGGGTGCGCATCATCGTGGGAGACGTCCAGGGAAAGGGCCTGGAGGCCGTCGAGACCGCCGCCGTGGTGCTCGGCGCCTTCAGGGAGGCCGCCCACGACGAGGCCAAGCTGCAGGGCGTCGTGGCCCGCCTGGAGAACGCGCTGTCGCGGGAGCTGTCGGGCGAGCAGTTCGTCACCGCCGTACTCGCCGAGATCACCGACCTGACCGATCTCGGCGAGGCGCAGGAGGGCACCTCCATCACCGTCATCAACTGCGGTCATCCGCCGCCCATGGTGCTGGCGGCCGACGGCAGCCGTTCCTTCGCCGACCCGCCCGACGAGGCCCTTCCGCTGGGCATGGCGTCGTTGAAGGGAGCCGAGGCCGTGCCGTACCAGATCGGCTTCGAACCCGGTGACCAGGTGCTCTTCTACACCGACGGGGTCATCGAGGCGCGCGACGGGACGGGCCGGTTCTATCCGCTGGCCGACAGGGCGCACCTGCTGAACGGCTCCGACCCGCAGCTGGCCCTCGACGCGCTACGCGCCGACCTGCTGCGTCACGTGGGCAAGCCGCTGAACGACGACGCCGCCATGCTCCTGCTGCGCCACCGCGCCGCCCGCCCGCTGGCCTCATCGGCGGCCTAGAGCCGCTAGCCGGCCAGAGGGACGCGGGCCGGGAGGGTGGTCTGGGCGGGCAGGCCCAGGAGGGTCTCCACCGTGACGACGAACCGCTCGGCCTCGGAGATCAGCTCCTCGGCGTCCCTCGCCGAGACCATGCGGGTCATGCCCGCCTCGGCGGCGGCCCGTTTGGTCGCGCTGGTCTCGAAGTAGGGGGCCCACTCGGCCAGCCTGGGCTCGGCCTCGGGCAGCAGCTCCCAGGCGCTGCGCAGACGGCGCCTGCGGCCGTCCATGGGCCGTGGCCGCGCGGCCAGGATCGCGGCCGCGGCTCTGAGCGCCGCCAGGTGGGCGGCGACGTATCGGGTTGCGGGGGTCCGGGCGGCGCCCGCCTCCTCAAGACAGTCGCGCGCGTCGGCCAGGTGCGCCCGCACCGTGGACGAGAGCCGGGGCCCATCGGAATCGCTGAGCCGAGGGGTCATGTGCTTCAGCCTCCTTGGTCGCAAGCGGCTCCCGGCGAATCCGCCGGTCAGGTCAACACTCGCAGACCCCACCGACAAATCCTCCGGGCGGCCGGACGAGGAGCTTCCCCTCTCCCCGCCCGCCCCGGCCCGGCCGGGCCGCCGTGGCCGACGGTCCCGGAAAGGCCAACCACCCTGGACGTGGACCGCGAGCCCCACGTCATCACATCGAACATAAATTCGATCACTGGTAGTGTCAAGTAAACGCACGAACAAAAGTTCGACACCACCGGGCAGCCTGGAACCATACGAATCACCCACCCCGGAAGAACCGCCGGAGAGTCGCCGGTCGCGCGCGGACAAGCCGGGGCGGTCACGGCCAAGGGGTTTCGGACATCCCCGGCTTCCCTCCCTCACCCAGCGGACGCACGGCCGCCTCCATACCCCTTTCCCTGTCGCATTGGCTGATTTATAGGCCTGTGCCTGCTTTAAATGTTCAAGGTGGAGTTTGAGCATTGTGCGGTTTTCTGCGGCATCTCGGTGGCCGGGAGTCGTGGGCGCCGCGCGTTCCGCGTTGCCCACGAGTTCCCCATGACGAGAACACGGCCCGGTGTTCACAGGGCGGGGAAACAGCCGTCAAGACGGGCCCGCCACGGCGCCCTTTCCCGCGCCCCCGCGGCGACCCTGGGAACGACCGTGCCCCCGGCCCTTGAAGGACCGGGGGCACGAGGAACCGTGTTCACTCCGTCAGCGAACGAATCTGCCCCGGACGTGCACCGGGACTCCCGTGCCGAGCATGCCGGGCAGGACCGCGGCGACGTTCATCGGCAGCCGCACACAGCCGTGGGAGGCCGGGGCCAACGGCACCGAGAGTGCGCCGTGCAGGGCGATACCGCCGTTGAAGAAGATCGGGTTGTAGAGCTGACCAAGGTATGACCTGTGCCAGCCGTTCCTGCGCCAGGTCGTCTTGTAGTCGCCCGTCGGCGTGCGGGCGCTGCCGCAGAACTTCTGGGTCTTGCCCTCCCAGGTGGCCGTCTCGCAGTACGGAATCCCGCTGCCCGAGGAGATGTGGCTGATCAGCTTCACCCTGCCGTCCACGTACAGGGTCATCACCTGCTGGGTGAGGTTGACCTCGACCCTGGTCGGCTTGCCGTTGGGCACCAGCACCTTCGGCGACCTGGGGTTCTGTAGAGCGTTCCAGGTCTTCCTGGTCACGGTGCTGGTCGGCGCGATGCCGTTGATCTTCTGGAAGGCCCACAGCGCGGTCAGCGTCGTGCCGCCGTAACGCCCGTCGGCCGTGCCCGGCAGATAGCCCAGCTCCCGCAGCCTGGTCTGCAGCGCCTTGACCGCGGTCCCCTTCGCCCCGAGCCTCAGCGTCTGGCCGGGGGCGACGAACCCCGGCGCCGCCTGGGCCGTGACCGCGGTCGCCGCGGAGGTGACGACCTGAGCGTTCGCGACACCGGGAGAGGCCAGCAGCATCGCCCCCGCCGTCACCAGGGCGGCCACTCCGAGCCGTCCTCCAACCCCCATCACCATCATCCCCTCCTGTCAGTCAAGCCCGAACAACGGACCATAGCGCACCAACCATCCACTCTCCGGCAACGGTTATGAAGAGGTAATCGATGGTCAACCCGTTTAGAGTGACCGGGTGCCGGAAAAGTTGCATCCCAACATCGAGAAGGTCGCCGCGGCTCTGAGAGAGCACGGCGTCACCGGAGAGATCGTCGTCTTCGACGAGGCGACGCCGACGGCGGCGACCGCCGCGGCGCAGCTCGGCTGCGAGGTCGGCGCCATCGCCAACAGCCTGATCTTCGACGCCGACGACCGGCCGCTCCTGGTGCTGACCAGCGGTGCCCACCGGGTGGACACCGGTCTGGTCGCCGAGAAGGTCGGCGCGGCGCGGGTACGGCGGGCGACCCCCGACTTCGTCCGCGCGGCGACCGGTCAGGTCATCGGCGGCGTCGCCCCGCTGGGACATCCCGCCCCGATCAGGACCCTGGTCGACGTCTGGCTCGACAGGCACGAGGTGGTCTGGGCCGCGGCCGGCCACCCGCACACGGTCTTCCCGACCTCCTTCGCCGAACTCCTCCGCGTCACCGGCGGGACCCCGGTCGAGGTCGAGCGCTGAACGCCAGGCGGACACCCGCCAAACCCTGACGAACCTCTCAGATCCTCATGGTGGTCGTCCTGCTAGGGTGCGTTGCGTGATCGAACTGCGACGGGTCGGCCCCGAGGAGTTCGCCGTGAGCCTCGACGCGGTCCTCGACGTCTACACCGCGGCGATGCTCCCGCCCGCCGACCAGCTCACCGGGCGAAGGGCGATCATGAGAGGCCACGCCTCCTACTCCCGGTTCACCTGCCTGTTCGCCGAACGCGCCGACGGCAGGACGGTCGGCTTCGCCTACGGCTTCCACGGCGAACCCGGCCAGTGGTGGCACGGCGTCGTCCGTCAGGCGATCACCGAGCACGACGGCCAGGCCAGGACCCGCGAGTGGCTCGACGACGCCTTCGAACTCGCCGAGGTCCACGTCCACCCCGACTACCAGGGCAAGGGCGTGGGCCGGGCGATGGTCACCGGCCTGTGCGCGGGGCGCCTGGAGCGCACCGCCGTACTGTCGACCCGTGACCAGGAGACGGCGGCACGTCATCTCTACCGGAGCCTGGGCTTCGGTGACCTGCTGACCGGGTTCGTCTTCCCGGGGGGCCAGGAGCGCTACGCGATCCTGGGCACCCCGCTCCCGCTGGCCCAGTACGTCTAGACCGCCAGCCGGTCGTCCGCCCCGGTCGTGACGTCGAGGGCCTGGAAGACCTCGCGGGTCGCGCTCGACCGGTTGAAGGTGATGAAGTGGATGCCGGGCGCGCCCTCGTCGAGCAGGGTCTGGCACAGCTCGGCGGCGTGCTCGATGCCCAGGTCGCGCACCGCGGCCGGGTCGTGGGCGACGGCCTCGAACCTGGCGGCGACCTCGGGCGGGAACGGCGCGCCGGAGAGCTGCTCGGAACGGGCGATCGTGCTCATCTGGGTGACGGGCATGATGCCGGGGATGATCGGGGTCTCGCATCCACGGGCGGTCACCCGGTCGCGCAGCCTGAGATAGTCCTCCGCGCGGAAGAACATCTGCGTGATCGCGTAGTCGGCGCCCGCCCGGCACTTGCGCACGAAGTGCTCGGTGTCGGCCTCGACGGAGGTGGACCTGGGGTGCTTGTAGGGGAAGGCGGCCACGCCGACGCAGAAGTCGCCGGACTGGCGGATGAGCCTGACCAGCTCCTCGGCGTACTGCACGCCCTCGGGGTGGCGGATCCACTCTCCCGTCACGTCGCCGGGCGGGTCGCCCCGCACGGCGAGGATGTTGCGCACGCCCGCCCCGGCGAACCTGCCGATCAGGTGGCGCAGCTCACGCAGGGAGTGGTTGACGGCGGTGAAGTGGGCGACCGGGGTCAGCGTCGTCTCGTGGGCGAGCCGCTCGACGATCTCCACCGTCCGGTCGCGGGTGCCGCCGCCCGCGCCGTAGGTGACCGAGACGAACGTCGGCCGCAGGGCCTCAAGCTCCCGGATGGCCCGCCAGAGCTGACGCTCCCCCTCGTCCGTCTTCGGTGGGAAGAACTCGAACGAGAACGAACGGCCACCGGCGGCGAGGAGCTCGCGGACGGTGGGCACACGTTCGGGGAAGACTGACGAGCGACCCAGAGCCATGCCCCTAGGGTACTGGCCGCCCGACGGAGCGCCACAACCGTGATCGGTTCAACACCCTTCCTCCTGCCGGGCCCCGGCGGGGACACCGCGGGCATAACCTCGCACCTCCGGGCCGATAATCTCGGGGTATGACCCCTTCCGCGGCTGCTCTCGACACCATCCGTTCCGAAGTGGATCGATCCCTCAGGGAGTTCGTCGACCGGCAGCGCCCCCTGGTCGGCGCGCCCGAACTGGTCCCGCTGCTCACCGCGGCCGAGGAGTTCCTCGCGGGCGGCAAGCGGCTGCGGCCCGCCTTCTGCTACTGGGGCTGGCACGGCGCGGGCGGTGAGGACGATCCGGCGCTGTTCACCGCCGCGGCCTCCCTTGAGCTGCTCCAGGCCAGCGCCCTCGTGCACGACGACGTCATGGACGCCAGCGATCTGCGCAGGGGCATGCCGTCGGCGCACCGCAGGTTCCAGGCGATGCACGAGAAGGCGGGCTGGCGCGGTTCCGCCGGGCAGTTCGGCGAGGGCGCCGCCATCCTGCTCGGCAACCTGCTGCTCATCTGGTCCGGGGAGATGTGGCGCAACAGCGGGCTGCCCGTGGAGTCGCTGGCCGCTGCCCAGCGGATCCACGACCACATGCGCACCGAGCTGATGTGCGGGCAGTACCTCGACCTGCTGGAGCAGGCGCACGAGGAGAACACCTTCGACAGCGCGCTGCGGGTCGCCCTCTTCAAGAGCGGCAAGTACTCCGTCGAGCAGCCGCTCAGGCTCGGCCTGGTGCTGGCCGCGCGGGGCGTCGAGCCGTGGATCGACCGGCTCTGCGAGGAGTACGGCCGCAGCGTCGGCATCGCCTTCCAGCTCCGCGACGACGTCCTCGGCGTGTTCGGCGACCCCGCGGAGACGGGCAAGCCCGCCGGGGACGACCTGCGGGAGGGCAAGCGGACGATGCTCGTCGCCCGTGCCCTGGCCGTGGCCACCCCGCTCCAGGCCAGGACGGTCGAGGAGACGCTCGGCGACCCCGACCTGGACGCCGCCGGGGTCGCCAGGCTGCGTCAGATCATCGAGGAGACCGGGGCCCTGGCGGCGTGCGAGAGCATGATCAAGGAATATCTCGACCACGCCCTCGTCTCGCTCGACGGCGCCCCGATCACCCCGCGGTCCCGTACGGCCCTGGCCGATCTGGCCGTGGCCGCGACGTCACGTCGCACCTGAGGCCGGGCCCGGCGTCCACCGGGCCCGGACCGGTCGGATGCGGATCAGGTGAGCCCGGCGGTCAGGCGCCGCCTGAACTCCCCGGCGGCGGCCTTCGGGTCGTCCGCCTCGGTGATGGCCCGCACGACCACGACCCGGCGCACGCCGTACGACATGACCTCGTCGAGGTTGGACAGGTCGACACCGCCGATGCCGAACCAGGGGCGTTCCGTCTCCAGCGCCGCGGCGTGCCTGAGCAGCGCGGGGCCGGGGGCGTGCCTTCCCGGTTTGGTCGGCGTCGGCCAGATGGGACCACAGCAGAAGTAGTCGACTCCCGCTTCGACGGCCGCGGCTGAGGCCTCCTGCGGGGCGTGAGTGGAACGCCCGATGAGGATGTCGTCGCCGAGGATGTCGCGGGCGGCCCGCACCGGCAGGTCGTCCTGTCCGAGGTGGAGCACGTCGGGACGGGCGGCGTGAGCGATGTCGGCCCTGTCGTTGACCGCGAGCAGCTTGCCGTGGCGGTCACAGGCCTCGCGGAAGACCTCAAGGAGGGCGAGTTCCTCCCTGGCCTCAAGGCCCTTCTCACGTAGCTGGACGATGTCGACCCCGCCCGCGAGGGCGGCGTCGAGGAAGTCGGCCAGGTCTCCGCGCTCACGGCGCCCGTCGGTGCAGAGGTAGAGGCGGGCGTCAGAAAGCGAGCGCCTGGGCACGTCTCTTGACCTCGGTGTGGCGGCCCGCGACTATCGCGTCCACCGGGGACCCCGGGAGGGTCTCGTCTGGGGTGAAGAGCCACCGGAGCGACTCGACGTCGTCGTATCCGGCGTCGAGCAGCACGGTGAGCGTGCCTGGCAGCCCCTTCACCACGTCGTCCTTGCCGAGGAAGGCGGCGGGAACCTGTGGCTCGCCCCCGCCCCTTCGCACTCCGATGAGCTTGCGGTCCTTGAGAAGTTGCTTCGCGCGACCGGCGCTGAGGTTGAGTCTCCTGGCGACCTCGGTCAAGGTGAGCCACTCGCCCACCAGTTGGTCTGTTTCCCGGTCGATCTGCGCAACAGAAAGCGTCACGAATCCACCACTACCACATCGTGCCTTCCGCCAAACACCCGGTGGGCAGGTTAAGCGACCGTGCAGTCGCGCAGCGCCACCGCCGGATCGGCCAGGCGAACGGCGTCGAGCCGCTGGCCGCCCTCGATGAGACGGCGCCCCTGCAGGAGGTCGCGGGGGCGGTTCACCGCCAGGACCGCGGCCAGCCTGCCGTCGCCGCGGACCCAGCAGGCCCCCCACCTGGAGCCGTCCTCCGGGTCGCCGCGCAGGACGAGGCGCTCGCCGTCGTTGCCGTCGTCGTGGTGCCCGGCGTACTGCACCATGTGGCCGAACTGCTCCGACCAGAAGTAGGGCACCGGGTCGTAGACCGCGTCGCCGCCCATGAGCGCGGCCACCGCGACCTCCGGGGCGCCCAGCGCGGTGTCCCAGTGCTCCACCCGCAGGCGACGGTCGTAACGGCGCGACCACCAGGCGGCGCAGTCGCCGACGGCGACCACCCCGGGCAGCGAGGTGCGCAGGTGCTCGTCGGTGACGACGCCGTTGTCCAGCTCGACACCGGAGCCCGCCAGCCACTCGACGGCGGGCCGTACGCCGACGCCGGTGACGACCACGTCCGCCCTGACCCGTGAACCGTCGGCCAGGGTGAGCCCGTCGTGGTCGACGGAGGCGACCTGGACGCCCAGGCGCAGCTCGACGCCCGCCTGTTCGTACCAGCGGGCGGTGTGCCCGCCGACGGCCCCCAGGGCCTGGGAGAGCGGCAGGTCGGCCGCCTCGACGACGGTCACCTCGCAGCCCGCCCTGTGGGCGGCGGTGGCGACCTCGGCGCCGATCCAGCCCGCCCCGATGACGGCGACGCGCACGCCCGCGACGAGCCGCTCGCGCAGGGCGAGCGCGTCGTCGATGGTGCGAAGCACGTGCTGCTCGCCGTCGCCGCGCAACCGGACGGGACGGGCGCCGGTGGCGATGACCAGTCCGTCGTAGGCCACCTCGCCCTCGGTGGTCTCGACCACGCCCGGCCGCAGTCCCTTCGCGGCCACCCCCGGGCGGAAGTCGACCTCAAGCGCGTCGAGATCGGAGTCGACGACCGTGGAGTCCGTCTCCCCCAGCAGGACGGACTTCGACAGCGGGGGACGGTCGTAGGGGCGGTGTGCCTCCTCGCCCATCAATGTGATCGTGCCGGCGAACCCTCGGGCTCGTAACGCCTCGACACTGCGCACGCCGGCCAGGCCGGCGCCAACCACCACGACATGATTCACAACTCACGAGCCTAAGCGCCCTGCCCGATCCTCTGCCATTAGCTGTTTGATAACGAAAACGGTATTTAGCTCGCATCCAACGCAGTGAGGGCGTCACCACAGCCCTTAAGGTGGAAGCGAGCAGACGCGCGGGAGCCCGGAGCGCACCGGGCTGAGAGGAGGGCTACGGGGCGACGCGGACCATCGAAGGCCATTTGACGTGCTGATACACCGTGCCGGCGCACGGGGCGCGCGTCCGGCGGCGATGATCCCGGCGTGACCGTCAGCGGCCCTCGACCGCCAGGAACCTGATCCGGGTCATGCCGGCGAAGGGAGCGGAGGGTACGAATGTCACACCACTTCGACGTGCTCGTCATCGGCGGAGGCGTCGCCGGGCTCTCCGTGGCCTGGCGTGCGGCCAGGAGGGGGTCACGGGTGGCCGTGGCCGACCCCGACCCCGGCTCGGGGGCCTCGCACGCGGCGGCGGGCATGCTGGCGCCGGTCAGCGAGGTGACCTACACCGAGGAGCCCCTGCTGCGCCTCGGGCTGGCCTCCCTGGCCAGATGGCCCGCCTTCGCCGCCGACCTGACCGAGGACGGCGGCCTCGACCTGGACTACCGGGCCTTGGGGACGCTCGACGTCGCCTTCGGCTCCGACGATCTGGCCGCGCTCGACGAGCTGGCCGCCTTCGTCGACAAGCTCGGCCTGCCCGCGGAACGGCTCACGGGCCGCGAGTGCCGCCGCCTGGAGCCTATGCTCGCCCCGTCGGTGCGCGGTGGCCTGCTGGCCGGCGGCGACTCCTGGGTCGACCCGCGAAGGGTCGTCAAGGCGCTGCTGACGGCGCTGCAGCGGCGCGGCGGCGCGCTGGTCCGCTCCCGCGTCGCCGGGCTCACGACCGACGCCGCGGAGCGGGTCACCGGCGTACGGCTCGCCTCCGGCGAGACCATCGGCGCGGACCTGGTGGTCCTGGCCGCCGGCGCCTGGTCGGGCGGCCTTGAGGGGCTGCCGCCCGACGCGGTGCCGCCGGTGCGGCCGGTCAAGGGACAGATCATGCGGCTGCGTTCGGCCGCCCCGATCCTGGGGCGGTGCGTGCGCGGCGTGGTGCACGGCTCCCCCGTCTACCTGGTGCCGCGCGGCGACGGGGAGGTGGTCGTCGGGGCGACCCAGGAGGAGATGGGCTTCGACACCCGGGTGACCGCGGGAGGCCTGTGGGAGCTGCTGCGCGACGCGCGGGAGCTCGTTCCCGGCGTCACCGAGCTCCAGGTCCACGACGTGGTCGCGGGCCTGCGTCCGGGCACCCCGGACAACCTGCCGCTGGTCGGGCCGTCGGCCGCCGCCGGTCTGTCGCTGGCCACCGGCCACCACAGAGGCGGCGTCCTGCTCGCCCCGCTCACCGCCGACCTTCTCTTCCCACCGTCCTCGTCCGAGGCGCACTCCCCCGGCGCGCCACCCGGCGAGGAGGACGAACTGCGGGCGATCTGCTCTCCACTGCGTTTCCAGGAGCACCGATGAACGTGACGATCAACGGAACCGCCCACGAGCTGCCCAGGGGGGCGACCGTGGCGCTGGCCGTACAGCGGCTGACCGAGGCCAGGAGCGGCGTGGCCGTCGCGGTGAACGACGAGGTGGTCTCACGCGGCGCGTGGGACTCCACGACGCTCGCCGAAGCCGACCGGGTCGAGGTGCTCACCGCGGTGCAGGGAGGCTGAGGGACATGCTTGAGGACACACTGACGAACCCGGACGACGACCTGGTCATCGGCGGGGAGAAGTTCTCCTCGCGGCTCATCATGGGCACCGGGGGCGCCCCCTCGCTCGACGTCCTCGAACAGGCGCTGGCCGCCTCGGGCACCGAGCTGACCACGGTCGCGATGCGGCGCCTGGACCCGTCCGCGCGGGGCTCGGTGCTCGACGTGCTGCGCAGGCGCGGCATCAAGGTCCTGCCGAACACCGCGGGCTGCTTCACCGCGGGGGAGGCGGTGCTGACCGCGCGGCTGGCCAGGGAGGCCCTGGAGACGAACTGGGTGAAGCTGGAGGTCATCTCCGACGAGCGCACCCTGCTGCCCGACCCCATCGAGACCTTCGACGCCGCCGAACGGCTGGTCGCCGAGGGCTTCGTCGTGCTGCCCTACATCGGTGACGACCCCGCCCTGGCCCGCAGGCTCGAACAGGCCGGGTGCGCGGCGGTGATGCCGCTCGGCGCGCCGATCGGTTCCGGTCTGGGCGTCAGGAACCCGCACAACATCGAACTCATCGTGGAGGCGGCGGGTGTTCCGGTGATCCTCGACGCCGGGATCGGCACCGCGAGCGACGCGGCGCTGGCGATGGAGCTCGGCTGTGACGCCGTCCTGCTCGCGACCGCCGTGACCAGGGCGAGGCGTCCCGACCTGATGGCCCGCGCCATGCGCTCCGCGGTCGTCGCGGGCCGTACGGCCAGGGCCGCGGGCCGTATCCCGCGCCGCAGGTACGCCGAGGCCTCATCCCCCATGACTTCTTAGGGATCGGTCAACTTCTCCGCATCGGTTTCGAACACGCCGACCCTGTGGGCGCCAAATCGCCCGTAAACTCTGCCGGGTGGACACGACGCTTACGGACCCCCTGGTCGGGAAACTCCTCGACGGGCGTTACCGCGTCGAGTCCCGGATCGCCCGGGGCGGGATGGCGACCGTATACCTGGCTCTGGACGTCCGGCTCGACCGCACGGTCGCCGTGAAGGTGATGCACCGCACTCTCGCCGAGGACCCCGCGTTCGTGCGCAGGTTCATCGGCGAGGCCAAGTCGGTGGCGAGTTTGTCGCACCCCAACGTGGTGCACGTGTTCGACCAGGGCACGGACGGGGGCAACGTCTACCTGTCGATGGAGTACGTCCCCGGGCGCACCCTGCGCGACGTGCTCCGCGAGCGGGGCAGGCTGCCGGCCCGCGAGGCCCTGGAGGTCATGATCCCGGTCCTCGCCGCGCTGGGCGCCGCCCACCAGGCCGGGATGATCCACCGGGACGTCAAGCCGGAGAACGTGCTGCTCACCGACGACGGGCGGGTCAAGGTCGTGGACTTCGGCCTGGCCCGCGCGATCGAGGCGACGAACCAGACGCGCACCGGTGTCATGATCGGCACCATCGGCTACATGTCGCCCGAGCAGGTGACCTCCGGCTCCGCCGACGCCCGCAGCGACGTCTACTCCGCCGGGATCATGCTGTTCGAGCTGGTCACGGGGCATCAGCCGTACGAGGGTGAGACGCCGATGTCGGTGGCCTACCGGCACGTCCACGACACCGTGCCCGCGCCCTCCTCGCTGCTGCCGGACATTCCGCCGCTGCTGGACACGCTGGTGGCCCAGGCGACGGCGCGCGACCCCGCGCTGCGCCCCGTGGACGCGACCGCGCTGCTGGTCGCCGCGGTCGAGGCGCACCGGACGCTGCCCAGGGACAGCGCTCCCGTGGCCGGGCACGCGGGAGGGCAGCCGACCGGGCCCACCGGAGGGCACACGGCCGCCGCCGGGTTCCGTCAGCCCCCCGCCCCCGCGGCGGGAGGCGTCAACCACACGCTGATCCAGCCACGGGGTGACCTGCTCACCGGCCCCGCGGCCGACCCGCACCCGCGCCCGCCCGCGCCCGCGCGCAGGGGGTTCCGGCCGAACTGGTACCTCGTCGCGCTGGCCGTGGTGATGGTGATCGCGGTCGGGGTGACCGGCTGGCTGTTCTCCCAGAACACCACGATCGTCGTCCCGGTGCTCACCGGCAAGAACGTCAACGTCGCCCAGAGCGAGGCCAGGGCTCTTGGCTTCCTCGTCGAGATCGGCAAGCCGGAGAACGACGAGAAGGTGCAGAAGGGCAACGTGATCAGGACCGATCCGATCGCGGGCACCACGGTGGACAAGCAGTCCAAGATCGTCTTGTTCCCCTCGGACGGCCCCAAGCGGGTCGTGGTGCCCAACGTGATCGGCATGACCGAGGCCCAGGCGAGGTCGGACCTGGCGAGGGTGACGCTGACCGTCGACGACGTCAAGAAGCAGCCCAGCAACACCGTGCCCCGCGGGCAGGTCATGCGGACCGTCCCCGCCGTGGGCAACCGGGTCAAGGAGGGCACCAAGATCGACCTGCTGGTGAGCGCGGGCCTGGTCGCGCCTGATCTCAAGGGCATGCCCCGCGACCAGGCCGACGCCCTGCTGCGCGGCGCGGGTTTCGTGCCCGAGTTCGTCGAGCAGACCGACGCCGCCCAGCCCTGCACGGTCATCGCCCAGGACCCGCAGCCGAACGCGGAGATCGACGCGGGCGCGACCATCAGGCTCACCGTGTCGCTGTGCAACAACCCCCAGTGGCACTGGCCCTGGGAGATCAACAACTCCGTGCCGGGAGACGACGGCGGAGACGTGGCCCAGCCCCTGGCCGTCGTCCCCAACGTGATGTTCAAGGACGTCAAGGCGGCGCGCGAGGAGCTTCGCGCCGCAGGGATGAAGGTGACCGTGCGCAAGGGGCTGGGCAGGGGCAGGGTCCTGGCCCAGCGCCCGCCGGGCGGCCAGCAGGTGCCGTCCGGGACCCAGGTCACCATCTGGCACTGAAAGAGGCACTGAAAGAGGTGCTGAGGGGGCACTGAGGGGACGCTGAGAGGCCTCCGGGCGGGCGGGGTCAGAGCCGTTCGCGCGCGACGGTCTCCGCGAGCCGTTCGAGCAGGGGACCCGCCTCGGCCAGGCACACGGCCGGGTCGGGTTCGACGGCGGTGAGCGGATAGGCCGCCGTGATGCCCGCGGCGTTCAGCTCCTCCTCGCCGAGGTCGCACCGGCCGCACACCGCGACGACCGGCACCCCCGCCTTCGCCGCCGCGGAGGCGACCCCGGCGGGCGCCTTGCCGCGCAGGGTCTGCTCGTCCAGCGCGCCCTCGCCGGTGATGACGAGGCGGGCGCCGTCGAGCCGCCGGTCGAAGCCGAGCAGGTCGAGCAGATACTCGATGCCGGGCCTGAAGGCGGCACGCAGGAAGGCCAGGGCCGCGAAGCCCGTTCCACCCGCCGCGCCCGCGCCCGGCATGCCCGCCACGCCCATGGAGCGGACGACGCCGTCGTGCTCGACGGCACCGGCCAGGCCGTGGGTGTGCGTGGCGACGGCGGCGAGCCTGGCCAGGGCCCGTTCCAGCAGCTCCACCTCCTCGGGACCGGCGCCCTTCTGCGGGCCGTAGACGGCGGCGGCGCCGTACGGGCCGAGCAGGGGGTTGTCCACGTCACAGGCGACGACGAACTCGACGCCCTCCAGGGGAACGGTCCCCGAGGTGTCGATCCTGTCCAGTTCGCGCAGGGCCGCGCCGCCTTCGGGCAGTTCCGCTCCCTCCGCGTCCAGGAAGCGGACGCCGAGGGCCCGCATCATGCCCGTCCCGCCGTCGGTCGAGGCGCTGCCGCCAAGGCCGAGCACGATCCGGCGGGCTCCGCGCCGCAGGGCGTCGGCGACCAGTTCGCCGGTGCCGCGGGTGGTCGCGGTGAGGGGCGCGAAGCCGGGGCCGTCTCCCCGCCGGGGCAGTACGCGCAGTCCGGACGCCTCGGCCAGCTCGACGACCGCGGTCGGCCCTGGCTCGCCCTGGGCGGCCTCCCGCCAGGCGTAGGCGGCGCGCACCGGCTCTCCCGTGGGGCCCGCGACCTGGATCTCCACCCGGGTGAACCCGGCCGCGACGACGGCCTCGACGGTGCCGTCGCCGCCGTCCGCGACCGGCAGCGTGACCACGGTGACGCCGGGGCCGAGCCCCCTCGCCACGTGCGCGGCGACCTCGGCCGCGCTCAGCGACCCCTTGAACTTGTCCGGGGCGACGACGACGTGGCCCGGCGACTGAGACAACCCTGCTCCCCTGCGGCGAAAAACGGGCGGACGACGGCGTGCGCCGCGTTCCGCGTGCTGGACGCCCATCATCACACCACGCCGCCGGGACATGGGTGACGGGTGCGAGTCCCCGGACGGGACGCCCCTAGACTGGCTCCACCATGAGTTCCGTGTCCCTCATCGGCGGACACGTCTCCGTCGCCGGTGGCCTGGCCACGGGCGGCCTGCGGGCGGCCTCGGAGATCGGCGCCGAGGTGATCCAGGTGTTCGTCACCAATCCGCGCGGCTGGGCGCTCGCCGAGGGCGACCCCGCCGAGGACGCCCTGTTGCGCGAGTCCGGCATGCCGTGTTTCGTGCACGCGCCCTACCTCGTCAACATGGGTTCCCCCAACCAGCAGACTCTGGACCGGTCGGCGGACACCGTACGGCACTGCCTCCGGCGGGCCCGGGCGATCGGCGCCCGGGGGGTGGTCGTCCACACCGGGTCCGCGGTGACCGACCCCCGTGAGAAGGCCCTGCGCACGCTGCGTGAGCGTCTGCTCCCGCTGCTCGACGAGATCCCGGACGACGGCCCGGACCTGTTGCTCGAGCCGATGGCGGGACAGGGCGCGATGCTCTGCGCGACCGTCCAGGATCTGGAGCCCTACCTCGCGGCCCTCGACTGGCATCCGAGGGCCCGTGTCTGCCTGGACACCTGTCATGCCTTCGCGGCCGGGCACGACCTGTCCACCGCCGCCGGGGTCGCCGAGACCCTCGACGCCCTGCACGGGTTCGCCCCCGGACGGCTGGGGCTGGTCCACGCCAACGACTCCATGGACGTGTGCGGTTCCAAGAAGGACCGGCACGCGAACATCGGCACGGGCCACATCGGCGTGCGGCCCTTCGGTCACCTGCTGTGTCATCCGGTGGTGGCGGGGGTGCCGGTCTGCGTCGAGACCCCCGGTTCCGCCGCCCGCCAGGACATCGAGACGCTCAAGGGTCTCCGCCGGGCACCGGTGCCCTCGGGTCCCCGGGTGTGACGGGACGCCGCCGCCCGCAATCCGGCCGCCCCCGCGCGTGACCGGATCGCTCGGACCCGCCCCCGCGGGTCGGCGCGGGCGTCCCGTCACACCGGAGGCCGCCGGGCCCCCTTCCCCCCGGTTGGGGGCCCGGCAATGGGTGACCGCGCTTGGAGGTCACCTCGGGTTTCCGCGCACCAGGTGTTCTCGAGCCTTTCGGCTCTCTCCCCCTCTCCGGTGCCGCGGGTTTGGCTCTCCGACGTACGGAACACTAGAGGGGGTGCTCCGAGGACGACTCACCATTTTTTGACCAGCGCGATTAACGGTGCGTAGTCGTCGATGTACGGAGCGTTCCGAGACGACGAGCGGCAGCGCCCGGACGACGAGCGGTAGCCCCTCCTTGGGACGCCTCCCCCGGCCGGTCAGGCCGGTCCTACGGCCAGCACCCCGGTGCGATGGAGGTGGTCACGGGCCGCGGCGATGGCCTGCGGGGTGGTGGCGAAGACGTGTCCGGCCTCGTCGAGGTCCGCGATGACACCCAGGGCGTTCAGCGGCTGGTGGTGGCCGTCGCGGATGCCCGAGACGTAGACGGTGATGCCGCGCCGTCGCAGCCGCCCGATGGCGTCGGCCAGGACCAGGGCGCCGCTGGCGTCCACGGTGGTGACCCTGGACATGCGCAGGATGACCACCGAGACGTCGGCGACCTCCGACAGCTGCAGCAGGAAACGGTGGGCCGCGGCGAAGAACAGCGGCCCGTCCAGGCGGTAGGCGACGATGTGCTCGGCCAGCAGGGCGTGTTCCTCGTCGGTGTGGTCACCGGGCAGGTCGGGCCGCAGCGGCATGGCCTCAAGGCGGACGTCGCGGGCGACGGCCCGCAGCGCCAGTGCCCCGGCCACGATCAGGCCGAGGATGACCGCCTGAACCAGGTCGAGCGCCAGGGTGGCGACGGCGGTCAGCGCCAGCACCACGGCGTCGCCGCGGGTCGAGCGCAGCATGGCGACGACCGAGCCGACCTCGACCATCCGGATCGCGGTGGCCAGCAGCACCCCGGCCAGCGCGGCCAGCGGGATCCTGGCGACCAGCCCGGCGGCGGTGAACACGATCAGGCCCAGGATCACGGCGTGCGCCAGCGCGGCCAGCCGCGAACGGGCGCCCGAGCGGACGTTGACGGCGGTACGGGCGATCGCGCCGGTCGCCGGGACGCCGCCGAACATCGGCGCGAACACGTTGGCCAGTCCCTGCCCGAACAGCTCCCGGTCGGGGTCGTGCCGGTGGTTGACGCTCATTCCGTCGGCGACCGCGGCCGACAGCAGCGACTCAAGCCCGGCCAGCGCGGCCACCGCGACGGCCGGGGCCAGGAGCGACCCCAGGGCCGCGGGGTCGAGGAAGGACAGTGAGGGGGCGGGAAGCCCGGCGGGCAGTTCGCCGATCCGGCTCGCCTCGATCCCGGTCAGCTCGACCACGACGGTCGCGCCCGCCACGGCCAGCAGGGAGAAGGGGACGGTCGGCCGCCATCTGGCGCCCACGAGCATCGTCGCGACCACCCCGGCCGCGATCGCCGGGGCCCATCCCCCGGGGTCGGCGGCGAAGTCGAGCACGGCCCGCCAGGCCACGACCGTGACCTTCTCCCCCTCGGGCGTCGGGACGCCGAGCGCCGCCGGGATCTGCTGGAGCCCGATCACGCAGGCGATGCCGAGGGTGAAGCCCTCGACCACCGGGGCGGGCACCAGCGCCATGTACCGTCCGGCACGGGCCAGCGCCAGCGCGATCAGCAGCAGCCCGGCCATCACGCCGACGGTCAGCACTCCCGAGGCGCCGTGCTCGTGCACGATCGGCACCAGCACCACCGTCATCGCCCCGGTCGGGCCGGACACCTGCAGGCCGGATCCACCGAAGAACGCGGCGACCGTGCCCGCGATCACCGCGGTGGCCAGCCCGGCCGCCACGCCGAGTCCCGAGGAGATGCCGAACCCGAGGGCCAGCGGCAGCGCCACGATCGCCACCGTCAGCCCGGCCAGCAGGTCCCTGCCCGGGCGGCGGGCCATCGCGGCCATGTCCGCCCTGCCGGGCAGCAGCGCGCGCAGGCGGCCACCCGGCGAAACCACCGTGTTCACGACGTGCCGCTCCCCGCCCTGTCCCGCAGCAGTTCGTCGAGCAGTTCGTTCTGCCCGGTCAGCTTCTCCGTCAGGAGTTCGCGCGCCGCCCGCAGCAGGCCCGCGACGCGCCCACCGGCCAGCGCGTAGACCACGGTGCTGCCCTCGCGCTGCGCGGTGACCAGCCCGGAACGGCGCAGCACCGCCAGGTGCTGGGACAGGCCGGTCGGCTCGACCTCGATCTCGGCCAGCAGTTGCCGTACCGGCCTGGGGCCGTCCTGCAGCAGTTCCAGCACCCGGATGCGCACCGGGTGCCCCAGCAGCCGGAACAGCTCCGCCTTGGCCTCGTACAGCGGTACCGACATCACGAGTCCGCCTCCTCCTCGGCCTGGGGGCCGAGGAGGAGGCTCACTCCGTGTTCGCGGGCCAGACGCCGGACGTCCTCCCACTCGTTCTTGGCCGCCAGGCCGGCGTGCACGTCGTCGTCCTCACGGGCCTGCTGCAGGGCCTGCCAGGCCTGGCGCGCCCGTTCTCTGATCGCCGCGGCGAAAGCCGTACTCACGTCATCCCTTCGATCGCGGCGCGACCCGGGGGGACACACCTACGTAATTGCGAATTTTCGCAATTACGATACCTCGCGGCCGGACCACCCCGGCCCGCGAGGGGTCACTCCTCGCCGGAGAAGCGCTCCCAGGCCGACTGACGCGTCATGCCCAGGGCGGCACCGATCCTGGCCCAGGTGACCCCGCGCCCGCGCAGCCGTTCGATCCAGGCCCGCAGGTCGCCCTCGACCCTGGCGCTCGCCGCCGCGACGCGGGGCAGGTGGGCGAGGATCTCCTCCTCGGTCATGCCCTCGGGCCAGGGGATGCCGGGGACCTCCTCCTCCGGCTTCTCCCGCCCGCCGGCCTCGCCGGGCTTCTCCGGCTCGCCCTGCTCGGCCGTGGACGTCCGGATCTCGGCGAGGATCGCGACGCAGAGGTCGACGCACTCGTTGCAGATGTAGACGCCGGGACCGGCGATCACCTTCTCCACCTCGGTCTTCGGCTTGGCGCAGAAGGAGCAGTGGATCTCCTGCTCGGCGAAAGACGTCACGGGCATACGGCCCTCCACGCGTATGGCTGTCAGGCCAACCCTGACAAGCATCGCCGCGAGCCTATACCGTCAGGCAGCGCCTGACAAACATCAACCGAGCGTCCCCTGGGAGGCCGGACGGTCCTGGAGCTGACGGACGAGCCGCTCCCTGACCCGGCGGGTGTGGCGGCGGCTGACGGGCAGCGTCTCCGCGCCCACCCGCAGTGTCACCCGGCCTCCGTCGAAGTGCAGTTCGCTCACGTGCCGCGCGGAGACCAGCGTGCTGCGGTGCACACGTATGAAACCGGAGGAGGCCCAGCGGCGTTCGAGCGCGGCCAGCGACATGCGCACCAGGTAGTCGCCGTCGACGGTGTGCAGCCGCACGTAGTCGCCCTTCGCCTTGGCGAACCTGACCGCCTGCTGGGGGACGAACCTGGTCCTGCCACCGAGTTCGACCGGGATGACGTCGTCGATCTCCGGTCCTTCCGACGCCTGCGCGGCGCATTCGAGACGCCGTACGGCCTCCGCCAGCCGGTCGGGCCTGACGGGCTTGAGGAGGTAGTCGACCGCCTCAAGCTCGAAGGCCTGGACGGCGCAGTCCTCGTGCGCCGTGACGAACACCAGCCGGGGCGGGTTGGGGAAACCGCCGATGAGACGGGCCATGTCGAGGCCGTCGAGGCCGGGCATCCTGATGTCGAGGAAGACTCCGTCGAGCCGTTCGCCCGCCCCGATCATCTGGACCATGTCCTGCAGCGCGTTCACCCCTCCCGAGGCGGTGAAGACGTGCTCGATGCGGGGGTCCTGACGCAGGAGGTAGGCCAGTTCCTCCAGCGCGGGGACCTCGTCGTCGACAGCCAGGACTCTCAACATGGCCCCACGCTGCCCGCTACGGCCGCCTTCCCGCAAGGGAAGAGGAAACTTAGCGTAACGAGATGACTACAATTAGCTATGCCCGGCAGGAGAGCTTGGGAAGGCGCAGCCGCACCTTGGTGCCCGCGCCGGGCGCGGTCTCCACGACGAGCCCGTAGTCCTCGCCGTAGATGTGGCGCAGCCGTACGTCCACGTTGGCCAGACCTATCCCGCCCTCACCCCGTTCGTTCCGCGAGTCGTCGCCCAGCAGCAGCCTGGCCCGTTCCGGGTCCATGCCGAGTCCGTCGTCCTCAACGCTGACGTGCGCCTCTGAGCCCGCGTCCGAGGCCAGCACCCGCACCTCACCACACCCCCCGGTCTCGCCCATGCCGTGCTTGATGGCGTTCTCGACGAGCGGCTGCAGGCACAGGAACGGCACCGGGACCGAGAGCACCTCCGGGGCCACCCTGACGGTGAAACGGAGCCGTTCCCCGAACCTGGCGCGCTCCAGCAGCAGGTAGCGGTCGACGCAGTGCAGTTCGTCGGCGAGGGTGGTGAAGTCACGCTCACGGCGCAGGGCGTATCTCGTGAAGTCGGCGAAGTCCATCAGCAGCTCGCGGGCCCGCTCCGGGTCCGTGCGGACGAACGAGGCGATGGTGGTCAGCGAGTTGTAGATGAAGTGCGGGGAGATCTGCGCCCGCAGGGCCCGGGTCTCCGCCTCCATCGCACGCCGCCGTGAGGAGTCCAGCTCGGCTAGTTCGAGCTGGCACGACACCCAGCGGGCGACCTCGGTGACGGTCCTGACCAGTGAGGGGCCGACGGCCGAGTCGTAGGCGGCCAGCGCTCCGACGACCCGCCTGTCCACGGTGAGCGGGACGACGACCGCCCCTCTGATCGCGCATCCGGGGACGTCGCAGGACAGGGCGTGCCCGGTCACCACACGCGGCCTGCCCGAGGCCAGGACCGCACGGGCGTGGCCCGGGGCGTGCTCACGCTGGCAGTCCACCTCGCCGTCCCAGGCGAGCACGCCGTCCACGTCCGTCACCGCGATGGCGCCCGCGCCCAGCAGGGCGCGCAGGTGCCTGATCGTCTTGCGGGCCGAGTCGCGCGTCAGGCCCGCGCGCAGGGAGGGGGCCGCCAGCGCGGCGACGTGCAGGGTCGCGAAGGTGGCCTCGTCCGGTGAGCCGCCCGCGCGCCGGGGGAAGACGGGGGTACGGCCCGGCACAACGAATCCCAGGAGAGTCCTGACGGCGCAGAGCAGCGCCCAGACACTGGTCGACATGCGGGAAACCGTAGTCAAACCCGCCTGTCAATCAGGCAAGAACGCCGATCACGGCGGCCCTTCACCCGGTTCCTCCTGATAGGAGTAGCGCTGCTCCCGCCACGGATCGGCGACGTTGTGGTAACCGCGCTCCTCCCAGAAGCCGCGCCTGTCCTCCACGAGGTACTCGATGGCGCGCACCCACTTGACGCTCTTCCAGGCGTAGAGGTGGGGAACCAGGGCGCGGACGGGGAAGCCGCGTTCCGGGGTGATCGGCTTGTCGCCGAGTTCGAGGGCGAACAGCGTGTGGTCGCGGGCGAAGTCGCTCATCCGCACGTTGGCGCTGTAGCCGTACTCGGCCCAGATCATGACGTGCCTGACCTCGGGGGCCGGAGGGACCAGCTCCATCAGCGTGGCGGCCGAGACGCCGCGCCACTCGTTCCCCATGACCGAGAACTTGGTGACACAGTGGAAGTCCGCGACGACGGTGGTGCGGGGCAGCTCGGAGAACTCGGGCCAGGTGAAGCCGTGCGGCTCCCCGGAGGCCGTGGCCCCCATCACCTGCAGCCGCCAGGAGGCGGGCCGGAAGGTGGGCACCCTCCCGTAGTGGATCACCGGATAGCCCCGGGGAACGTACTGGCCGGGAGGCAGGCGCGCATCCTCCCCCGGAGGTTCGGGCTGCTCCACCATCACTCCCCTCGCCGTCGCGCCCCGATCACTCGGGGCAATCCTGCCATCGTGCGTCCACCGCCCTCGCGGCGGCCACCCGCTAACGCGTCGCCGGTGTCACCCGGCGTTCACGGGCCCGCCATGGTTCCCCGGCCCCTCGCCGTCGCCTCCCGGCGGTGCGCTACTATTGCCCGCGATGCGTACTGCGTTCTGGTTTTGGTATGGCGACGGACCCGTGGGTCGGACCGTTCGCCTCCAGATGCTGCGCTAGACAGCCAGGCGAACGTGAAGGCCCCGGGTCCGGACAACGGACTCGGGGCCTTTCGTTTTCCCGGAACTTCCACCGGATCAGCGAAGGAGAGACATGGTCATCGTCATGGGCCCCGACGCCACACAGGGCGACATCGAGGCGATCGTGGAGATCATCGGCACCGCGGGCGGCGACGCCTTCGTCAGCCGTGGCGTCAGCCGTACGATCATCGGCCTCGTGGGCGACGTGGAGCAGTTCGGCGCGCTCAACCTGAAGGGCATGCGCGGAGTCGCCGAGGTGATGAGGGTGACGGCCCCCTACAAGCTCGTCAGCCGGGACAACCACCCCGAGCGCTCCACGGTCAGGGTCGGCGGCGTGCCGATCGGGCCGGGCCTGGTCACCCTGATCGCCGGCCCGTGCGCGGTCGAGACGCCGCAGCAGACGCTCGACGCGGCGCTCATGGCCAAGGCCGCGGGGGCGACCCTGCTGCGCGGTGGCGCCTACAAGCCCCGCACCTCCCCCTACGCCTTCCAAGGGCTGGGCGAGGCGGGCCTGCGCATCCTCGCCGACGTGCGCGAGCAGACCGGGCTGCCCATCGTGACCGAGGTCGTGGACGCCCACGACGTCGAACTTGTCGCCTCCTACGCGGACATGTTGCAGATCGGCACCCGCAACGCGCAGAACTTCGCGCTGCTGCAGGCGGTCGGCGGGATCGGCAAGCCGGTCATGCTCAAGCGCGGCATGAACGCCACCATCGAGGAGTGGCTGATGGCGGCCGAGTACATCGCCCAGCGCGGCAACCTCGACATCGTGCTGTGCGAGCGCGGCATCCGCACCTTCGAGACGGCCACCCGCAACACCCTTGACGTCTCCGCGGTTCCGGTGGCCCAGCGGCTTTCCCACCTGCCGGTCATCATCGACCCGTCCCACTCGGGCGGACGGCGTGACCTTGTGCTCCCGCTGACCCGCGCGGCCATCGCCGTCGGGGCGGACGGAGTGATCATCGATGTGCACCCGCAGCCCGAGCTGGCCCTGTGCGACGGCCCGCAGGCACTGGTCCAGAGTGATCTTGAGGAGCTCTCCGAGGTGATGCGCGCCCTGCCCCCGCTGCTCGGCAAGACGGCGACCGGCGACGCCCTCGCCACCGCCTGACGACCACCGGCGAGTACGGCCCGACCCGTGGGCCGTACTCGCCAGTAGCATCGTACTCACCGGTAATTAAGTAGGAACACCCAGGCGTCACGGCCGGCGGCCGGGGATCGTTGGGGCATGACCAAGACGATCCAGCCACGGCACACCGGCGCCTTCTACATCCAGTCGGTCCTGTCCTTCTGCGTCTCCGTCTCGGCGGTCGCCATCGGAGTCGCCTACCTCCCGGTCGAGGCCTGGGTTCGCGCCTTCCTCGGCATCGGCGTCCTGTACGTCGTCACCTCGGCCTTCACCCTGGCCAAGTGCGTGCGCGACCGTCAGGAACTGACCGACGTCACCAGCCGCGTCGACCGGGCGCGGCTGGAGAAGCTCCTGACGGAGCACGACCCCTTCAAGCCCGTCTGAGGCCTCACACCTGCAGCTTGTACTCCTGCAGGGAACCGGCCAGCTGCACGGCGAGCTCCTCGGCGTCCAGGCGCCGCTCGATCTGCTTCAGATCGGCGATCTTGGCGGCGGTCTCCGCCCTGCGGGGCGCCAGGAGCGTGCAGCAGTCCTCGTCGGGCAGCTCGGAGATCTGCAGGGTGCCGATGCGGCGGGCCTCCGCCATGATCTCCGTCTTGTCGAGGCCGATGAGCGGGCGCAGGATCGGCATGTCGACCGCGTCGTCCTGGGCGGTGATGTTCTGCAGCGTCTGGGAGGAGACCTGCCCCAGCGAGTCGCCGGTGACCAGCGCCCCGGCCCTGAGGCGGCGGGCGACCTCCTCCGCGGTCTTGAGCATCAGGCGCCGCTGGGAGATGACCGCCAGCCGCTCCTGGCCCGAGGCCTTGATGGACTGCTGGGCCTTGCCGAAGGGGACGACCCACAGGCGGGACCTGCCCTGGAACTTGTCCAGCGCCCTGGCCAGGGCGTACGCCTTGTAGATCGACTCCGAGGTGGTGAACGGGATGCCGGAGAAGTGCAGGAAGTCCACCCGCAGGCCCCGGCGCATCATCCGGTAGGCCGCGACCGGGGAGTCGATGCCGCCGGACATCAGCACCAGGCCCCTGCCGCTGGTGCCGACCGGCAGCCCGCCCTGGCCCGGCTGCCCGCCGGTGAAGACGAAGACCTCGTCACGGTCGACCTCGATGGAGACCACGAGCTGCGGGTTCTTCAGGTCGACCGGCAGGCCGTAGATGTCGTTGAGCTCGCCGCCCACGGTCCGGTCGAGCTGCATCGAGGTCAGCGGGAAGCGCTTGTCGCGACGGCGTGAGCGGACCGCGAAGGAGACGCCCCGCCGGACGTCCTCCCGGTCGGCGAGCAGTTCGATCGCCGCCTTGGTGACCGCAGAGGGGTCCTTGGCGACCCGCCACGCGCGGTGGATCCAGACCAGGCCGGGCACGTTCCCGACGCGCTCGGCGACCGCGTCGGCCCGTTCGACCCCCGAGCCCTCCGGCAGGAAGAGCGCGATGACTCCGTGACGCTGCCGCAGATCGACCTTGAAGTCCAGGTCCTTGACGGAGGCCTTGATGTTGGACTGCAGGGTGCGTTCGAAGAGCTCGCGGTTGTTTCCCTTGAGGACGACCTCGCCCAGTTTGAGCAGAACGCAGGGCTCGCCCAAGGCCGACATCGTCATGGCGTAACCTCCGGTGGAACTTCGAGGGGAAAAGGGGCGCACGGCACCGCCGTCACGCGGCGGGAGCCCTCAGGACCGCGCCACAACGCCAAGTGTCGCGCGTTACCTGATAAAGACAACTCACTTTAGTCGCCCCCGGGACCGTCGAGCCCCCTCTCGATGGCGTAACGGATCAGCTGGGCCCGGTTGTGCAGCTGGAGCTTGTTCAGGGTGTTCTGGACGTGGTTCTGCACGGTCCTGTGCGACAGGACCAGACGCTCGGCGATCTGCCGGTAGGACAGTCCCTTGGCGACCAGGCGGAGCACCTGCGTCTCCCGCTCGGTCAGCCGGGGGCCGTCCGCGGGGACCGGCTGGGCGGCCAGCCTGCGGTACTCCCCCAGCACGAGCCCGGCCAGGCCCGGGGTGAAGACCGCGTCGCCCTGCGCGGTACGGCTGACCGCGTCGAGGAACTCCTGCCTGCTCGCCGACTTGAGCAGGTATCCGGAGGCTCCCGCCTTGACCGCCTCAAGCACGTCCTCCTGCTCGCCGCTGGCCGACAGCACCAGGATGCGGGGCTGGGGGTCGTGCGCCGCCAGCCGCCTGGCCACCTCGACCCCGGACAGGTCCGGCAGCCGCAGGTCGAGGACGACCAGTTCGGGCCTGACCGCGGCCGCGGCCCTGAGCGCCTGAGCGCCCTCGCCGACCGTCGCCACGACCTCGTATCCCGCCTCGGTGAGGTCCCTGGCCACGCCGTCCCGCCACATCGGGTGGTCGTCAACCACCATCACGCGCATCCGCCAAGCCTAGACCGGACGGGGACGGACATCTCGATCTCCGTCCCCTCGCCGGGGGACGACATGATCGTGACCGTGCCGCCCAAATCGGTGACGCGGCCCCTGATGGACTGGGCGACGCCGAGCCGCCCGGCCGCGGCGGCCTCCTCAAGGCGTCCGGCGGGGATGCCCGGCCCCTCGTCCCTGACCGTGACGGTGATCAGGCCGTCGTCACTCTCGGCGAAGACCCAGGCGGGGGCGTGCGGGCCGCAGTGCCCCGCCACGTTGTCCAGGGCGGCGCCGACCGCCGCGGCCAGCTCCCTCGCGACGGTCTCGGGCAGGGACATGGGGGTCGCGGGGACCGAGACGGTCACCGAGGCCGAGCCGTACGCCTGGAGCAGGACGCGCAGGTCGGCGACGCCGTCGCGGGGCGGCTCGGGGCGGAGCCTGACGAGCTCGCGCAGCGCGGCCTCCTGCTCGCCCGCGAGCCTGCCCAGCTCGGCGGCCTCCCCGCCGATCTCCTGGCCCCTGCGCTGGACCAGCGCCAGCACCTGCAGCACCGAGTCGTGGATGTCCCTGGCGATCCTGTCCCGCTCGCGCCCCGCGGCCTCGATCTCGATGGCCCGTTGCAGGCGCGCCTCGGCCCTCCTGGCGAGCTGGGCGACGTGCCCCACCAGGACCCCGGCGAGGAAGAGCAGCACGCTGCCGTTGATCGGCAGGTTCTCGAAGCCGACACCGGATCCGCGCAGGTCGTGCAGCCACAGGTCGGCCACTGAGACGACCAGGGCCGCGACCGCCCCGGCGCGGCGCCCGCCGTACACGCCCCAGGCCAGTACGGCGCCGCCCATCCAGGTGCCGGTCACCGGCAGGCTGCCCGTCCGGTAGGCGCCCTGGACCAGCGGGGTGGCCAGCAGGCAGCCGAGCGTCACGACCATGTCGGCGGCCAGCAGCGTACGGCCGCGCAGTTCGGGTGAGGAGTAGGCGAAGGTCGCCACCGCGCTCCACAGCGCCATGACGCAGATCACCAGCCAGCCGGTCACCGGGTGGGCGTATCCGCCCGCGCGCAGCAGCAACAGGACCGCGTAGACCAGGGAGGCGACGCGGAAGACCGCGATGACCCGCCAGAACGGACCCTCTATCCCCGTCACTCCTGGACCTTATCGCCACCCGCAACCCTCCCTTCTCTCCCACGAAACCCCCTCTTTTACGCACAACGACCAACAACTGTCATAATCCAACAAATCACCCACTGACTCAGAAATTGGAACATGTCCCACGTAGACCACTTCTCATATGGCCTGGTCACCCCCATCGCGGCCTATATCGTCTCGACCATCGGGTGCATGCTGGGCCTGGCGCTCACCGCCAAGGCACGGGCCGCGACCGGGCCCGCGCGGGCGCGCTGGCTGGTCGGAGGAGCCCTCTCCATCGGGGGCACCGGCATCTGGGTCATGCACTTCGTCGCCATGATGGGCTTCACGGTCGGCGGCAACCCCATCCGCTACGACGTGCTCCTGACGAGCGTCTCCATGCTCCTGGCGGTCGTCATCGTCGGCGGCGGGCTCTTCCTGGTCTCCTCGAAGAACTACAGCGCGTCCCGGCTGGTGGTCAGCGGCATGGTCACCGGAGTCGGCGTGGCCGGGATGCACTATCTCGGCGTGTCCGCGATGAACATGTCGGCGACCGTCTACTACGACGTGACGCTGATCGCCCTGTCGGTCGTCATCGCCATGGTCGCCTCGACCGTGGCGCTCTGGTTCAGCGTCAAGACGGACGGGACGCTCGCCACCGCGGGCGCGGCCCTCATCATGGGTGTCGCGGTGTGCGGCATGCACTACGTCGGGATGTTCGCGATGGAGGTGCGCCCCCGCATCTCCCTGACGCCCGTCGACGGCGCGCGCGGCATCGACTTCATGCTGCCGGTCCTGGGAGCGGTCAGCCTGCTGACGCTGGGCCTGCTGCTCGCCGTCATCCTGGCGCCCTCCGAGCAGGAGATGCGTACGGACGCCGAACTGCTGGCCCAGCTGGAGAACCGCCGCACCACCGCGCGTCACGCCGCGACCGCGACCGCGGCGAGCGCCCCCGCCGCGCAGAACACCGTGCAGAACACCGGGCAGAACGCCCCCGCCGAGCAGCGACGTCCCTCCCTGTTCGACGCCCAGGACAGGTGATGTACGGCTTGCGCCCGGACGGGCCGCTGCTGAGGCGCAAGCCGTACATGGAGAGGTAGCGGATCGTCGCGCATCCGCGGCCCGACGGTATGCCCGGGGGGTTGCAGAACGTTTGCAGGCCGATACAAGGCGTGGGCGGCGCCCCGTCACCGGTGCGCCGCCCGTCGATCCCGCCGGTTTCCCGGCCCGTCAGCCGAAGAAGACCTCGGCCTCCTCGTAACGGCTGACCGGCACGGTCTTCAGCTCTCTGGTCGCCTCGTCGAGGCCGACGGTGACCACGTCCGTGCCGCGCAGCGCGACCATGGTCCCGAAGCGCCCCTCGTGCACCGCGTCGATGGCGTGCAGCCCGAACCGGGTGGCCAGCACCCGGTCGAAGGCCGTGGGTGTGCCGCCGCGCTGGATGTGCCCGAGGACCGTGGTCCTGGCCTCCTTGCCGGTGCGCTTCTCGATCTCCTTGGCGAGCATCTCGCCGATGCCGCCGAGGCGGACGTGCCCGAAGGAGTCGAGTTCGTTCGCCTGCAGGGTCATCTGCCCCTCGATCGGGTGCGCGCCCTCCGCGACCACGATGATCGGCGCGTAACGGGTCTTGAAGCGTGACTCCACATAGGCGCAGACCCGGTCGATGTCGAAGGGCTTCTCCGGGATGAGGATGACGTTCGCCCCGCCCGCCATGCCCGCGTGCAGGGCGATCCAGCCCGCGTGACGGCCCATGACCTCGCAGATCAGGGCACGGTGATGGGACTCGGCGGTGGTGTGCAGCCGGTCGATCGCCTCGGTCGCGATGTTGACCGCGGTGTCGAAGCCGAAGGTGTAGTCGGTCGCGTTGAGGTCGTTGTCGATGGTCTTGGGCACTCCGACGACGTTGACGTCCTTGTCGAAGAGCTGCTTGGCGACGCCGAGGGTGTCCTCGCCGCCGATGGCGATGAGCGCGTCGACCCCGGTGGCGGCGAGGTTGTCCTTGATTCGCTCGACACCGCCGTCGATCTTGATCGGGTTGGTCCGCGACGAGCCGAGGATCGTCCCGCCGCGTGGCAGGATGCCACGGACCGCCTGGACGTCCAACGGCATGGTCTCGCCTTCGAGCGGCCCTCGCCACCCGTCACGGAAACCGACGAACTCGTGACCGTAGACACTCACGCCCTTGCGCACTGCGGCGCGGATAACGGCGTTGAGGCCGGGGCAGTCGCCGCCCCCGGTAAGCACTCCAATACGCATGGCATCCTCCGGTGGTGGTTCCGAGGCAAGACGGCCAGACTTAAATGGGGTGACGCGGCCGGCGGTCGAGGGATTTTCGGACGCCGACGCAACGCATTCTGCCTGCCGACACGCCAATGGTCTAGACCAAATCGAAGGAGTCCCTCATATGTCGGTTCTCGCCATCGACGCCGGGACGACCGGGGTCACCGCGCTGGTCGTGACCGAGGACGGCCGGGTCGACTCCCGCGGCTACCAGGAGTTCCCTCAGTACTTCCCAGAACCGGGATGGGTCGAACACGATCCCGGGGAAATCTGGCGGGCGACCCTGGCGGCCTGTGGTATGGCGTTGGAGAGGACGGGCACGAGGCCGACATGTGTGGGGATCACCAACCAGCGCGAGACCGCGGTGGTGTGGGATTCGGACACCCTCGCCGCGCCGCGCCCGGCGATCGTCTGGCAGGACCGCCGCAGCGCGGGGATCTGCGCGCGGCTGCGCCAGGCCGGGCACGAGCCCCGCGTCAGCGCGTTGACCGGGCTTCGGCTCGACCCGTACTTCACCGCGACCAAGCTCACCTGGATCGCCGAGAACGACCCCCGCTCCTGGGCGCGGGTGCTGTCCGGCGAGGCCGTCGTCGGCACCGTCGACTCCTATCTGGTCGCGCGGCTGACCGGCGGCGCCCGGCACGTGACCGACGCCTCCAACGCCTCCCGCACGCTGCTGTACGACCTGGAGGCCGGCGGGTGGTCGGCGGAGCTGTGCGGGTTCTTCGGGGTGCCGCGCGAGGCCCTGCCGGAGATCGTCCCCAACCACGGGGTGATCGGTGTGACCGACCCGGACTCCTTCCTCGGTCTCCGCCTGCCGATCGGCGGCATGGCGGGCGACCAGCAGGCGGCGCTGTTCGGTCAGGCGTGCTTCTCCCCCGGCGACGTCAAGTGCACCTACGGCACGGGGTCGTTCGTGCTGATCAACACCGGCTCCAAGCCGGTACGGCCGGGCGGGGGGCTGCTGACGACCGTGGCGTGGCAGTCGCCCTCCGGTGAGATCACCTACGCCCTGGAGGGTTCGATCTTCGTCACCGGAGCCGCCGTGCAGTGGCTCCGCGACGGGCTCGGGCTGATCGGCCACGCGCCGGAGTCGGAGGCGCTGGCCCGTACGGTCCCCGACAGCGGCGGCGTGGTCTTCGTGCCCGCGCTGACCGGGCTCGGCGCGCCGTACTGGGACCCGGACGCCCGGGGCGCGATCCTCGGCCTCACCCGGGGCACGACCGCCGCCCACCTGGCCAGGGCGACGCTTGAGGCGATCGCGTTCGAGGTGCGCGACGTCGTCGAGGTCATGACGGGCTCGGCGGGCCTGCTGATGCCCTCGTTGAAGGCCGACGGCGGGGCCAGCGGCAACGACCTGCTCATGGAGACGCAGGCCGCCCAGCTCGGTGTGCCGGTCGAACGGCCCGCGGTCCAGGAGACCACCGCGCTCGGGGCGGCCTTCCTGGCCGGGCTCGGCACCGGTGTCTGGTCCTGCGCGGACGAGCTGCGCGAGACGTGGACCCTGGACCGGCGCTTCGAGCCCGCCGGGCGGGACGAGAAGGCTCACGAGGCCGCCGAGGCGGCCTACGCCCGCTGGCTCAAGGCCGTCGGCCGTGCCCGTTCCTGGGTGTGAACCGGTGCCGGTCGTGCCGGGCGCCGCGCGCGGCGGGGCGGTGCCCGGCCCGGTGGCGCTTCCAGCGGCTCATCGGCACGCGGTTCTTCGCGGCGTCGCGGGCGCGGTCCCGGACCTGGTCCCCGGCCCTCCGTACCGGGTTCAGGCCGAGCGCGGCGAGGTTGTCCCTGGCCGGGTGCCTGAGGGCCGCCGGGCCCTCGGCGAAGGCCCGCAGCACGTTCGTCGTCGCGGCGCGGACGAAGGCCCCGGCCCGGTCGGTGACGCCGTGGCCGCAGGCGGAGCCGCGCATCGCGCAGACCCAGCGCATCGTGCCCGTGCTGAACACGCCCGCGCCGCTCGGCGCGGTGTAGTAGGCGCTGTGCGCCGTCGTCGGCCTGCCGCTGCAGTCGACCGGGGAGACGGACAGGACCTCCATCGGGCGCGGCAGCGGCATCGTGGGCAGCACCTCGTCGGTCTCCACCCCCGCCAGGCCGGGGAAGGAGGTGCCGCGCCGTACACCGGTCCCCTCGAAGACCCAGCTGTCGGGGGTGTGGACCACGTAGGTGGCCTCCGCCGGGAAGCAGGTGTACATCGGGCCGGTCAGTGAGCTCTCCGGCTCGGTCACCCGCCAGCGGTCGGTGGTCGGGTCGACCCTGCCGTCCTTGTGGCAGATGACCAGGCGGTTGGGGCCGAGCGGCGTCGAGGCGAAGCGGATGCGCCAGTAGACGGCGTTCGCGCCGAGGAAGGCGAGGTTGACGCCCTGGTCCCGCGCGTCCTCGACCGTACGGCGCATGCCGGCCGACCAGTACTCGTCGTGCCCGAGGGAGACCAGCCCCCTGGCCCCGTCGAGGATGTGCGGGTCGTCCTCCAGTTCGAGGCTGGTGATGTAGGCCAGCGGGGCTCCGCTGTGCTCGGCCACCTCGATCGCGGGGCGCTCCATGTCGAGGAACAGCCTGGCGCCCGAGGTGTCGTAGGGACGGTCGAAGCTGACGGCCGTCGACCTGTCCTCGAAGCCGCCCGGCCCCTGGTAGAGGCTGCGCCCGCCCCAGAGGTTGTAGGCCTGCCAGGTGGTGACGCCGTTGACGACGACCAGGCGTCCCTCGGTCGAGGCCGACCGCACCGTGATCGGGACGAACCGCCTGCCGCCGGTCGAGGCCTCAAGGCGGATCAGGTAGGAGCCCTCCGGCCAGTCCGCGGTGTCGACGACCGGGCCGGGCCTCCAGTGGGCCGCGGTGACCGTGCGGGTCCCGGGGATCGTCCTGGCGGGCTCCTGGACCGTCCCCGGCAGCTTGTCCGACCGCCAGACCCTCCTGGCCCCGGCGCCGCCGTACCAGCCCATCCTGAAGGCGGTCGCGGTGTAGTGGGCGGCCGTGGTGGACACGCGCAGCCGGAAGGTCTGGCCGGGCAGCACGCTCACCTTGTCGGCGTAGCCCTCGATCTCGTGCTCGCCGCCCCTGGGGGTGGCCTGCCAGAGCGGGTCGCCCGGCTTGGCGTTCTCGGCCACGGTCGGGTTCGGCTCCGTCGCCGTCGCCGTCGCTGTCGCCGTCGCCGTCGCCGTCGCCGGGGGCGCCGTGCCCTCCAGGGCCGCCCCGGCCGCCGCGGGTGAGCCCTTCACGGGCAGCGCCCCGCCACCGGCCGGGGCGCCGGGGAGATCAGGGGCCACGGTCACGGTGCCGGACGCAGTGCCGGGCACAGTGCCAGACACGGTGCCGGCCGCGGTGCCGGACACGGTGCCGGTCGCCGGGGCGCACCCGGCGACCGCCGCGACCGTGGTGATCACAGCCAGTGTGACCGTCAGATGAGTGAACGCTCGGAACATGACATCCAGCATGATCACGGGAACCCTCCCCACCGGGGAGGCCTGTCCGTGATCGTCCGGGGACTTGGCCGGATCTTGGTCCGCACACGCCCCAGGACGTTCCAGGGCCCCTCAGGACGGTCTCAGGGCGACTTTCAGGGCAGGGTGAGCACGCACGCGGGGGTCCCGGTGGCGAACACCACGGGGTCGGGCTGCGGGACGCCGTCCTTGAGCACCAGCACGGCGACGCCGTCGGAACGCTGGTTGGCCACGTACATCCGGTTGTCGGCGATGGCGAAGTGCCTGGGCCACGACCCGCCGCAGGCGACCTCGGCGACCGGCTCCAGGGTGTGCGGGGACAGGACGGAGACCGTGTCCGGGCCCCGGTTGGCGACGTAGAGGAACCCGCCGGAGACCTCAAGGTGGGAGGGATAGTTCGTACCCGGCGCCGAGCTGGACGGGGCCGCGGCCACCTCGTTCCAGGCGTCGTCGTAGACACGGACCGTGCCGTCGAGCTCCCCTGCCACGTACCAGTGGTCCGCGAAACGGGTCATGTGCCGGGGACCCATGCCCGGCGCGAGCCGTACCGGGCCGTCGGGGTGGGGGACGACCCTGTCGTCGTCCGGGTCGGTGAGGTAGCGGCGCACCTCGTCGGCGCCCAGATCGGGCACGTAGAGGACGCCGTCGGCGCCGAAGACCGTCTGGTGGGCGTGGGAGCCGTCCCGGTAGGGGAAGGAGCACAGCTCGGTCAGCAGGCCCGCGGCCCCGACGCGGTGCACGCTCACCGTGCCGTCGCCGTAGTTGGCCACCGCGAGCAGCCTCCCCGACGGGTCGACGGACAGGTGGCAGGGGAAGGAGCCGCCGCTCGGCCGCTGCCCGAGGGGCGTGGGGGCGCCCTCGCCGAGGGCGTAGACGCCGACGGTGCCGCGCTCGCTCTCCCCGACGGTGTACAGGATCGGGAGGCGGGGGTGGACCGCGAGGAAGGAGGGCCCGCTGGCGGGCGTGGTGCCGAGCCTGGTGAGACTGCCCAGCTCGACCACGGTGATCCCCGTGCCCGATCCCCCGGTGTCGGGGGTGTATCCGCCGATGTACGCGACCTCAGCCATCATGCTCCCGTCACTGGGTCGGGCGGCCCGGGCCGCCCGAAATCTTCAACCGTTCTCGGCCAGTCTGCGAACTTAGCGCAGCGACTCGGCCCCTGGGCACCCGGCTTTTCCCGGATGCGATCCCCTGTCCCGCTCGTGGCTCCATGCCCCTCGCAAGGGCCTTCATTGACCTGGACAACGGGAAAGTTGATCGTGTCAACCATGGAGAACCTCGTCGCGCGGATACGCGCGTTCAACCACTTCTACAACGAGGTCATCGGCGCTCTCCACCGGGACATGGTCAACACCCCCTACTCCCTCACGGAGGTGAGGGTCCTGTGCGAGCTCAACCTGCGGGACCGCATGGAGACCGGCGAGCTGCGGCGGCTGCTCGAACTCGACTCCGGCTACCTCAGCCGGATGCTGGGGCGCTTCGAGACCGACGGGCTGGTCACCCGTGAGCGCTCGCCCGCCGACGCCAGGCGGCAGATCGTCGCGCTGACCGAGGCGGGCAGGATCGCGTTCACGAACGTCGACGAGCGTTCGGCCGCGCAGGTCCGGGACCTGCTCGAAGGACTGACCGAGGAGGAGCGCGACCGGCTCGCCGCGAGCATGACGACGATCAGGGAGATCCTCTCCAGGAACAGGAGCGCGGCGCCGTACGTCATCCGTCCGCCCCGGCCGGGGGATCTGGGCTGGGTCGTGCAGCGGCACGGGGTGCTCTACAGCCAGGAGTTCGGCTGGGGCCTGTGCTTCGAGGCCAGGGTCGCCAGGCTCGTGGCCGACTACGCGGAGAAGTACGACCCGAGGCGGGAGGCCTCGTGGATCGCGGAGGTCGACGGCGACCGGGTCGGCTGCGTCTTCTGCGTCCGCAGGGACGACGAGACGGCCCAGCTCAGGCTGCTGCTCGTCGAGCCCTCCGCCAGGGGGATGGGCATCGGCGGGCGGCTCGTCGACGAGTGCCTGCGCTTCGCGGGCGAGGCGGGCTACCGGCGGATCATGCTGTGCACCAGGGACGTGCTGACCGACGCCCGGCGGATCTACCGCACGGCGGGCTTCGAGCGGGTCGAGGAGCACACCATGGGCGGCGTCGTCGAGGAGACCTGGGTCATGGACCTTTAACCGGCCCCTTCCCGTATTAATTCCTTCTATTTTGATAGGTATTTTATGGAGGGAATCCGGGCATCCACGGGGAAGGAGGCGACGGTGCGGTTCCACCGGGCCGTCAGCGGGGGAAGGGGCCGGTGATCTCGTAGGTGACGCCGTCGGTGCCCGCGGCGTCGTCCCGGCGGCCGCGCTGGGAGGAGAAGTACAGGCGGGCGCCGTCCGGGGAGAGGGCGGGGCCGGTGATCTCCGAGCCGGGGTGCCCCTCGACCCGCAGGAAGGGGGCGGCCGTCCGCCCGGGACCGGCCAGGACGAGTTCCATGAGGTCCCCGGCCTCCGCGGTCTCGACGGTTTCGAGCCGTTCCCGCAGGGTGTCGTAGGCCCAGACCCGCCCGTCGTCGCCGCTGGTGAACAGGCACACCCCGGCCGAGTAGTGGCAGGCGCCTCCCCCCTGGAACCTGTGGGCCGTGTCCACCTGGTGGCGGGTCGCCTCAAGCAGCGCGGCGGGGTTGGGCACCCGCCGCCAGGCCGTCGAACCGTCGCCCGGCAGGACGCAGAGCACCTCCAGCCTGCCGGTCGTCAGGTCTCCCCAGCAGGCGGGGACGAACCGGTAGAGGCAGCCGTCCGGTTCGTCCTCCGTCAGGTAGACCACCCGGTTGACCGGGTCGCAGGCCGCGCCCGCGTGCCTGAAGCGGCCCATGGCCAGGCGCGGCATCGCGGCGCGCACGCCGTACGGGTCGCACTCGAAGACCTGCCCGCGCGCGGTCTCCTCGCACGAGAGCCAGGTCTTCCACGGGGTCGCGGCCCCGGCGCGGTTGAGGTCGGTCCCCGACAGCACGCGGTAGGCGCCGTGCACGCTCCCGTCGGGCCGGAACCTGATGGCGGTCGCGCCGCCGAGCAGCGGGATCTCCGAGTTGGACACGTAGACCCAGCCGTCCCCGTCGGGGAAGCAGGCGCCGTCGCCGGGGGCCGGGTGCCAGAGCACCCCGCCGACCCGGTGGCCGGTGCGGGCGACGACCCGGCTGGAGAAGCCCTCGGGCAGCACGACCCCGTTGGCGTCCGGGGGCCCCGGCGGGCCGTACGGGCCGGACAGCACGGCCAGGCCGCCGCGGGAGGCGTCCGCGCCGGCGGCGCCCCACCGCAGAGGTCCCGCGAAGGCCGTTCCCGGCGCGGGCTCCCCGGTGCGCACGAACGTACGGCGAAGCATCGCTCCTCCTCGTCACCTTCACGGTAGACGGCCAGTCGATCGGACCCACGTGAACAGGGCGACTCCCCCCGCTCAAACTTTGCGGAAACCGGAGAGCAAGCGTTTCCCAAAACCGGGCGTTTCATGCCCGATGTCCCCGATCACCGCCACCCGGGCGTTCACAGTGGAGATCACACCGTCGTCAGAGCGGGGGCACCGTTGAGCGAGGGACTCACGTTCGCCGATCCGGCGGCCCGGGCCGTTCCCGCCGAGGGCGGCCGCCGGGCCCTGGTCCTTCTCGACGCGCCGGACCCCTCCTCTCAGGAGGCCCCCGCGCGTCCCGACGCCCGCCTGGCGGGCGCGCTGCGCGCCGAGGGCTTCGCCGTCGAGGCCGAGTACGGCCGGGGCGCGCGGTGGGACGGCGAGCGGGTGTGGGAGTTCCTGGGTTCGGCCAGGGAGGACGACCTGCTGCTGATCCGGCTGCCCTCGGACGGCGGCTGGACGTCCAGGCAGCTGGGAGCCATGATCGGCGCGTTCGGCAGGCGGGTCGGCCGGTCACTTGCCACGGCCGTGCTGCTGGTCGTCGACTTCGGCTGGAGCGCCCTGGAGGAGACGGCCTCCCCCGTGCGGCGGCTCGCGGTCGCCGGTGAGCCCAGGATGGCCGCGGCGGCCCTGACACTGACGCTGAAGGTCGGCGAGGCGCCGAGGAGGCCCGCGCGGAGCCTGACGGACGTGATCGCGGAGGGGCTGGCGACCAGGGCCGCCGACCTCGACGGCGACGGCGTGATCACCGTCGGCGAGCTGCACGCCTACGCCCTGGAGCGCTACGCGGCGGCCTGCGCCGCCCGCGTCCCCATCCTGATCGCCTACGGCGCCGTGGCCGACGTCCCGCTGACCGGCGGTCCCGGCCCGGGCGGCGAGGGCGGCGGGGCCGTCCCCGCCGCCCTCGCGCGGGCCGCCGCGGGGCTCGGCGGCGCCGTGGCGCCCGCGTCGGGGTTCGAGGTCGTCAGGCGCGTCTACGAGCTGCACCTGAGCGAGGCGGGCAGACGGCTGCTGCGGGTGGCCTCGCTGCTGGCCGAGGACGAGTCGGTCGAGGAGGTCTTCGGCGACGCGTCCGAGCTCGGCCGGTGGGGGCTGCTCGGCGAGCGCACCACGTTCGCCCACCCGGACGTGCGGGCCTTCGGCTACTCACGGCTGACGCCCGCCGAGCGCGCGCAGACCTCCGCGCTGCTGCGCCGCAGACGGGCGGGGCTGCGGGCCGTACCGCCGAGGGCCCGGCTGACGGCCGACCGGTGGACCACGCAGGACCAGCTCGGGCACCGGCTCTACGCGGAGGCCGTGGCCGCGTTCGTCAGGCACCCGGAGACCCGGCCCCCGCTCACCATCGGCGTCAAGGGGCCGTGGGGGGCGGGCAAGACCTCCCTGATGCGGATGATCCAGGACCTGCTGGACCCGGGGGCCGCGGGGAACACCCCGGCGAGGATCCACCTGCCGGGAATCGGCCCGCCCGGCGCCCGTGCGGGCAGGACGCCGACCAACGCCGAGGTGCTCGCCCACGCGGGACGGCGCCGGGCGGAGGACGGGGAGGGCGCGGTGCGCGCGGAACCCGGCCACCTTCCCGTACGGCAGGCCGACTGGCGCCCGACCGTCTGGTTCAACCCCTGGATGTACCAGAACGGCGAGCAGGTCTGGGCCGGGCTCGCCCACGAGATCATCAGCCAGGTCACCGAGCGGCTGCCGAGGGCGGAACGGGAGCGTTTCTGGCTGCGGCTCAACCTGGCCAGGATCGACAGGGAGGCGGTCCGGCGGCGCGCCTACCGGCTGGCGCTGACCCGGCTCGCGCCGCCCGCCCTCTGCCTGGTCGCCGGGCTCGTGCTGACCGGCGCGCTGCTGGCGGCCTCGGCGCTGCTGCCCGCCGCCGGAGAGATGATCCGGCACCTCGCCGCCGCCGTCGGCACCGTGGGCTCGGCCGGTGTGCTCGGGGCGGGAGCCGTACGGCTGGCGCGGTTCTTCGGCGAGTCGGCCGACAACGCCTTCGCCGAGCTGGTGCGCAGGCCGGACCCGCTGGCCCGGGACGCGGGCGGGCTCTTCGCCGAGGCCGTGACCGGCCCCGGCTACCGGTCCAGGACCGGGTTCCTGCACCTGGTGCAGACGGACATGCGGCACGTGCTCGACCTGGTCGCCACCGAGGAACGGCCGCTCGTGGTGTTCGTCGACGACCTCGACCGGTGTTCGCCGGGGACGGTCGCGCAGGTCATCGAGGCGATCAACCTGTTCCTCGCCGGTGAGTTCCCCAACTGCGTCTTCGTGCTGGCGATGGAGCCCGAGGCGGTGGTCGCGCACGTCGAGGCCGCCTACCGGGACCTGACCGAGGCGCGGCCCGCCTCCGGGGCCGGGCTGGGGTGGCGGTTCCTGGAGAAGATCGTGCAGCTGCCGCTGAGTGTGCCGCTGCTCGACGACGCCGACCGGCTGCCCGCCTTCGTCCGGGCCCTGCTGGGCGTGCCCGACCCCGCGGAGGGGCAGGACGTGCCGTTCGTCGCGCCGCCGCGCTCCCCCGCCGACCCGCCGATCGCCGACCCGCTGCCCGGCCCGGCGGAGCCGCCGGACCCGGTCCAGGTGAGCCGTCTTGAGGAGGCGATCTGGGCGCTGCGGCCCACGGCCACGACCCTGGACGAGGCGGCGAGGCTGGCGCAGGAGAGGCTGGGCGTCGAGAGCCGTGACATGGTCGGCGGGCTGTCCTCGGCGGCGCGCGAGGCGGCCGACCGGGTCTTCGACGACCTCTACAGCGACGAGAACGCCTACCGGGCGATCGAGTTCGTGCTGCCCGCGCTGACGTTCTCCAACCCACGGCAGATCAAGCGCTACGTGAACGTCTTCCGGTTCTACTCGTTCCTGACCTACCGCCGGGCGCTGGCCGGGGCGGCGCCCGCCTCCGACGCCGAGGTCGCCAAGCTCGCGGCGCTGACCGTCAACTGGCCGCACCTGCTGTCGTCGCTGGTCACCGAGGCCGGGGGGCCGAGCGCGCTGGAGGGCCTCGAAGGCGCCGCGGGTACCGGCGACGACAGGATCTGGGAGCGGGCCGTACGGCAGGCGGGCCTGACGGGCGAGGGCCTCGGCGGCCCCCGGGACTCCTGGGGCACCGAGCTCGACGCCCTGCGCGAGCTGCTGTCGCGGCCGCATCCGATCGCGGGGCTGGCCCGTCACCTGCTCTGAACGGCCCTCAGGCCCCCTTGCCGAGGCGGGGCAGGCGGCGAATGGGCCAGGCGACGACGAGGGCCGCGGCGCAGCCAAGGGCGATCACGGCGGCGGCCAGCAGCATGTCCCTGACGCCGAACAGCGCGCTGGCGGGACCGGCGATCGCCTGGCCGAACGGGACGGCCAGGATCGACCCGGCGATCTCGTAGGCCGTCACCCGGTTGAGGCGGTCTGCGGGGATGTGGGTCTGCACGGTCGTGGCCCACTGGACGCCCCAGAACGCCCAGCCGAGGCCGCTGACTCCGTAGCCGAGCATGAGCAGCGGCAGGGAGGGGACCAGCGCCGCCGCCAGCGGCATCAGCGGGAAGAGGAACATCGCGATCGCGCCGCCGAACAGGGGACGGGAGGGGCGCAGCCTGAGCGCGGCCAGCCCGCCGAGGACGCAGCCCGCCCCGAACGCGGCCTCGGCGAAGCCGAACGCCGCCTTGCCGTGCGCGGCGATGATGGAGGCCGCGCCGAGCGGGGTGATCGGCCCCCAGACGAACACCCCCAGCACCCACCAGATCAGGATGACCCCCCACAGCCAGGACCGGGAGCGGAACTCCTTCCAGCCGGTGCGCAGGTTCTGCAGGGTCGTGGCCGACCGGTCGACCTCGAAGGCGGGCAGCCGCAGCGCCACCAGGCAGATCCCGCTGACGGCGAAGGTCGCGGCGTCGATGGCGAACACCCAGCCCGCCGAGGTCACGGCCAGGAGCGTTCCGGCGATGGCGGGACCGGCCATCGTGGACAGGCCTTCGCTCACCTTCAGCACCCCGTTGGCCTGCTGCGGGTCTGCGGCGACCTGCGGCACCAGGCTGGAGACGCCCGGCTGGAACATCGCGGTCGCCATCCCGCCGAGCACCGAGGTGACGATGACGAACCACACCGGCGGATGGCCGAGCCCCAGATAGAGCGCGAGCGAGCCCTGGATCAGGAACCGGGCCGCGTCCGAGCCGATCATCAGCGGGCGGGGGTGGAACCGGTCCGCCAGCACTCCGCCGAACACCACGAAGAGGGCGAAGGCCCCCATCCAGGCGGCCAGTGCGAACCCCGCACCGCTCACCCCGTAGCCGAGGGAGAGCATCGCGACCGAGAGGGCGACCGGGAACATCGCGTCGCCCAGCATCGACACGATGCGGGCGACGAAGTAGAGGCGGAAGTTCCTGGTCCACAGACGGGTAGAGGCCGCGACGGGGGGAAGCACGCGGGCACTGTGTCAGAAACCGGCTATTCCGACAACCCTTTTTCTTGGCGACAAACCACCCATAACCCCTAAGTCGCGCCCCATGTACGGCGGGGCGCGACCGGCCGTCCCGGACTCAGTCTCCGGAGGTGGCCGGGGCGGTGACGTGCCGGGCGATCACCTCGTCGAGCCGGGCGATCGCGGGCCGCCAGTCGGCGGGCGGTTCGTGACAGCGGGTGGCGCTCCTGCCGTGGTACTCCAGGGTGTAGGTGAAGTGGTCGGGGACGTCACAGCCCGCCGTGGAGGACGACCACGTCCTGATACGGTCCAGCCCCTGCCGCAGGGAGCCGAGCTCGGCCGGGGTGAGCCTGAAGGTCCTGGTGGGGCCCGCCGAGCCGCCGCGGGCCAGGCCGTTCCCGTCGACGACGAGCGTCTGACGGATCCCGGCGAAACCGCCGGTCTTCCGGTAGGAGATCGTCCCCCAGGGGGCCTCGGCCGCGCCGCCCCCCGGAACGCCGGCCCGCGCGGGCACCGGGCCCATCGTCGCCGCCGCCAGGATCGCGGCGGCGAGCAGGTGTCTCACCATGACGTCTCCCTTCGTCGATGTGGAACGTTCCATGGTTTCGTCGGGAACCCCGGGACAAGGCTCTCGGCGACGACCGCAGAAGACCATCCGCCGCGCCGGTCACCCCCGGATCGCCGCGAGCGCCAGGACGGCCCCCACCCGAGACCGCGACCCCGCGGACGTGTCGCACGGTGGAGGAGATCCTTCGACGGACCTGCCCGCGGAACGACTCCGCACACCGACCGCCGCCGATCTCCCGGCCGCCCCCTACGGCCCCGGCCCTGTTTTCCAGGCGGGAATTCCCCCGGCCGGGGAAAGGCGCGTTTCCCGATGCCCCCGAGTGGCCGAGGCGTCGTCGAAGACGAGATCCGGACCGCCCGGCGACCATCGAGTCGCCCGTGGCGAACTGGCGAAACGCCCCGACCGCCCTTCGGATAACCGCCCGCCCGGAATGCCTTTCCGGGCGGGCGAAAATCCGGTCGGATATTCGGGAAAACCGGCCTACCGGAAAGCGTTCCCTCCCCGCCGAAAACGTCATGTCACGAGCCTTCACGGGATCTTTTCACCACCGTGTCGATTACTCACAGTCACAACAGGCAAGCCGAAAGTAAGGAAAAGAGCTGCTTTTACCCCTCTTGCGATGGCCGGATTCGGCGATCTATGGTTCTCCCCGAAAACGACAACCGTTTTCACCGTCGAAAGGAGAACCATGAACACGGATCTCGGCTTCGAGGAGCTGACCTCCGCGGCGGCGCTGCCCGCCTTGCAGGGACCGGGCACCAACGCCCTCGTCCACACACCGTTCGGCTTCGAGGAGCTGGCTCCCGCCACGGCGCTGCCCGCTCTCCAGGGGCCGGGCACCAACGCCCTCGTCCACACACCGTTCGGCTTCGAGGAGCTGGCTCCCGCCACGGCGCTGCCCGCTCTCCAGGGGCCGGGCACCAACGC
>NZ_JBEXZT010000012.1:183832-215888 GCF_040631275.1 Streptosporangium sp. NPDC020145
GCCCTCGTCCACACCCCCTTCACCTGGAACGCCTGAGTTCCAGAACGGACGGCCCGCTCCCAGTGCGGGCCGTCCGCCCATCCCATCCTTCCCCCTTTGCGAGTCGCGGAGAAGAACAGCCCATGGAGTCCATCACCCCCGGCCACCACCTGTACGTCGGCCCGGACGGGACGTGGCGCTCGTGCGACGAGAACGAGCGGTTCACCCGCCTGACCGGCCGGGCCGACCTGCTCGAACGCATGCGTGAGCAGTCCTACCTTGGTGGGAACGCCCCCGACCTCGAACCGCTGGCCACCGCTCTGCGCGAGCGGGGCGTGCTCACCGACGCTCCCTCCGGGAGCGAGGAGCCGCTTCGGGTGTGCGTGCGCGGGGACGGGCCGGTGGCCGCCGAGACCGTACGGCTGCTCGCCGGCACGGGGAACGCGCTCGCCGTGGACGACCCGGCCGCGGCGGACGCGCTGGTCGAGTGCGCGGGCTGGCTCCCTGACGGACGTTGGCTGCGCCTCGACGACGACGGCGCCGTCAGGCACCGCTGCCACGTCGAGGGCCGCAGGCTGGTCGTGGGCCCCATGACCGTGCCAGGCCGTACCGCCTCCTACCGGGACCTGCGGGGACGCAGACTCGCCGCGGCGGCGCTGCCCGACGAGCTGGCCGGGCTGTGGACCTACCTCGACGAGGGCGCCGCCGGTACGGTGCCGCTTCCGCCGGTGCCGTGGCCGAACCCCGGCGCGATCGCGGTCGCCGCAGGCCTGCTGGTCAACGACCTGCTGACCTGGTGGACCGGTGACCTGCCCGCCACCGCGGGGCTCCAGCTCGTGGTCGATCCGGCCTCCGGACGGGTCGACCGGCACCCGGTGCTGCCGCTGCCGGTCCGATGAACCGGTTCAACCTGCGGCTGCCCGGCTGGGACGGCACCCTGCTCGCCCTCGACGTCCGCCTGCCGGACCCTTCCTCGTGGCCCGTCCCCACCGTCGTCACCCGCACTCCGTACGGGCGAGGCCGTCACCTGGCGGAGGGGGCGGGGTGGGTCAGCCGCGGCTTCGGCTACGTGGTCCAGGATGTGCGGGGACGCCACGACTCCGACGGCGCCTGGGAGTGCTACCGCAACGAGCGCGGCGACGGCGCCGCCCTGGCCGACTGGATCACCGCCCAGGAGTGGAGCGACGGCCGGCTGGTCGGCTACGGCGGTTCCTACGGCGGGTACACCGCCTGGGCGCTGGCCGTCGAACGCCCCGAGACGGTGCCCGCGGTGGTGAGCATGGGTCCGTCCATGGCGCTGCACCGCACCAAGTTCGAGGACGGCGTGCTGCGGCTGGCCGAGCACGCGGCCTGGTGGCTCGAACGCGCGGACAGCCGTACCAGCAGGGACGGCCTCGCCGCCTTCCTCCTCAAGGAAGGAGACGCGCTGGCCCGTCTGCCGGTGACCGGCCTGCCCGAACGGCTCGGCGTGCGCCTGCCAGGCTGGGCCGGGGTCGTCCTGCGGGGTCCTGACCACCGCCCCGCCGAGGAGATCACCGAGGAGGAGCTGGCCGCGCTGCCCACGGCGGGGCTGCACGTCGGCGGCTGGTACGACCTGCTGGCCGACGAGACCGTCCTGCACTGGCGGACGGTCGGCTCCGCCCGCACCCCGCGCCCCCCGCAGCGGCTGATCATGGGACCGTGGGGGCACGACCTCGCCTTCACCGGACGGACCCGGCACATCGACCGGGAGCACGGCCCCCAGGCGCTGTTCGACCTGGGCGCGGCGCAGGTCGCGTGGATCCGCGCCTGCCTGGCGGGCGAGGACCCCGGCCCCGACATGGTCCTGCCCGTCGGCGGAGCCTCCTGGCGGCCCTGGCCGGCCATGACCCGCGAACGCGTGCTGCACGCCCACCCCGGTAAGGGTGTCGACGAGGTTCCCGGGGACGGCTCGCCCGATGGAAGTCTTGAGGAGGTCCCCGGGATCGGTCCGGCCGGTGCCTTCGTGTACGACCCGGCCGACCCGTGTCCGTCCCTGGCCCCCGGCACCGACCGCCGTGCCCTGGACGGGCGGCCCGACATCCTGCGCTTCAGCACTCCGCCGCTGACCGCGCCTCTGTCGTTCACCTCGGTCGCCGTCCACCTGGACGTCACCGCCTCGGCCCCCGACGCCGACTGGATCGTACGGCTCGCCGAGCACACCGTGGACGACCAGGTGTTCGAGCTGGCCAGGGGCAGGGCGGCGAGTTCGGGACGTCTGGCGCTCAGCCCGGTCTGGGCGTGCCTGCCCGCCGGATCCCGGCTCCGCCTGGAGATCACCGGCAGCGACTTCCCGCGCCTGGCCCGCTCCCTCGGCACCGGCGCCGACCGCCACACGACCACCGCGACGGCCCCCGTCCGCCAACGGGTCCGCGCCGCCCGCCTGGTCCTGGAGACCCCGAGAAGCCCGCAAGACCTGGAGAACGCGTGAACAACCCGGAAGACCTGCTGGTCGACTCCCGTACCGGCGTGCTGACCGCGCTGGAACCACAGCCCCGCCGCCCCGGCCTGCCCCGCTGGTGGACCGGATACGGCGCCGCCGTCGCCGACACCCGGCGGTTCGCCCCCTGGACCGCCGACCGGCACGGGTTCGGCGCGACCGTCGGCGACCCGTCGCACGCCCGCGCCGCGGCGCTCGGGGAGGCCGTCGAACGCTACTGCGGCAACGCCGTCCCCTCCGGGCTCACCGTCTCCTCCTGGCGTGACCTGACCGAGGCGGCCCTGGACCCGGAGACGATCCCGCTGTACTCGGCCGCCCAGTACCGCGAACCCGGTTTCCCCTTCGTCCCGTTCACCCGGGACCTGCCGGTCGCCTGGACTCCGGCGCGGGACATGCGTGACGGCTCCCGGATGCTGGTTCCCGCGTCCCTGGTCTGGCTCGACTACTTTCACGGTCCTCGTGCCGCCGAGCCGCCGACCCACGCCCTGCCGTACTCGGGTATCGCCACCGGGCGCGGCCGGGAGCACGCGGAGCGGGCGGCCCTTGAGGAGCTGTTCGAGCGGGACGCCACCACGATCTGGTGGTCGAGCGGGGCCGCCTGCGAGGCCGTGGCCGATCCGGAGACGGTCACCGCGGCCCTCGGCGACGGGAGACAGGAGCCACGGGTCCGGCTGCTGGCCGTACCGTCACCGTTCGGTGTGCCGGTGATGGCGGCCTTCCTTGAGGACCTCGACGGCGGGATCGTGGCCTTCGGCGGCGCCTGCCGGGCCACTCCCCGTGAGGCGGCGGCGAAGGCGCTGGTCGAGGCCTTCGGCCTGTACTCCCTGACGCTCCAGCTCGCCGACCCGCGGGGCGCGGTGTGGCAGGCCGTGGCCGCCGGAGTGCTTGAGGAGCACGTGTTCCGGCCCTACCGGGCCGACCGTTCCTACCGGGACGCCTTCCGCCCGGACTACCGCGACCTGACCGACCTGCCCGCCGTCGCGCAGCTCTACCTCGACCCGCGCATGCAGGGCGAACCTCTGGCCCGGCTGCGCGCGGCTCCCGGCCCCCACCTGGACGACCTGCCCCCGGCCGACGCGGCGAGCTATCTCGACCGGCTGGCAGGGGCCGGGTTCACCGCCTACAGCGTGGACCTGACCACCCCCGACGTGGCCGCGGCGGGGTTGTGCGTGGTGCGGGTCCTGGTGCCCGGCCTGGTGGGAAACGCCCCACCGGCCTTCCCTCTGCGCGGCGGCGGACGCCTGTACGAGGTGCCGGAAAGGCTCGGCCTCACCTCCCGCGTCCTGGACGAGGACGACCTGTTCCCCCACCCTCTCCCCCTGGCCTGACATGACTGCTCCCACCGCCCTGGAAACAGGGGCGTACTCCTCGCTGCTCGACTCCCGCACCGGGATCGTCCGCTCCCTGGTCCGCTCCGCCACTCCCGGCCATCTACCCGCCTCGTTCGAGCTGGTCACCGCGGTGCTCTCGGACACCACCAGGTTCGGCCCGTGGCCCTGCGACTCCGCGGGTGCCGGATACGCCTTCGCCGACCCGCAGGCCGCGCGCGGCGCGGCGTTCGGCGAAGCCGCGGAGCGCTACTGCGGCAACCTCGTCCCTCCCCGGCTGGTCCTGGCCTCCCACGCCGACCTGACCGCCCAGGGGGCCCGTGCCCTCGACCCCGAGGACCTGGCGCTGTACTCCCCCGCCCAGCACGCCGCCCCCGGTTTCCCCCTGGCGCCGTTCACCCGTGACCTGCCGGTCGAATGGACGGAGGCGGTCGACCTGCTCGACGGCCGGGGGACGCTCGTGCCGGCGGGGCTGGTGTGGGTGTCGTACTTCTCCGCCGACGTCACCCCGCCGACGCCCCGCGTCAACCCGGTCATCCAGGCCGGACTGGCCGCCGGGCCGACGCGTGGGTACGCCGTCCGGGGCGCCCTGTACGAGATCGCCGAGCGCGACGCCATGACGCTGGCCTGGCACGGGCGGGCCGGGCTGCGCGCCCTGACCCCGCCGCCCTGGCTGGCCGACTTCGCCACCGGGCCGCTGCGGCGGCTGCACGTGCGTTTCCTCGGCTTCCCCACCGCCACCGGTCTGCACGTGACCGGTGCGCTGGTCCGCGACCGGGAGACCGGCCATCTCACTCTCGGCATGGGCGTACGGCGCGAGGCCCAGGAGGCGATGGTCAAGGCCTACGGCGAGGCGTTGCAGTTGCAGTTGTTCACCGCCGGGCTCGACGACCCCGCGGGGCCGTACTGCCAGGTGGCCGCCGACCCGCGCAGTCCCCTGAAGCCGTGGCGGGCCGACCGTGCCTACGGCTCGTCCTACCGGTCCGACCTGGCCGACGTCGTGGACTACGGCTGCCACCTCCAGCTGTACCTCGACCCGGCCGTCCAGGAGGAGTTCGAGGAGGAGCTCGCCGAGGCGCTGGCCGAGCACGTGCCCGCCCGGGCGGTGCCACCACCCGGGGACACCCGCGAGCTGGCCGTACGGCTGGGCCGTCAGGCGCTGTGCGCCGAGGTGACCACCCCGGACGTGCGGGAGGCGGGCCTGCGCGTGGTGCGGGTCGTGGTGCCCGGCACCTACTCCAACACCGCGGCCGGGCTGCCGTTCCTCGGCGGCACCCGGCTGGCGGAGACCCTGGGCGGCCGTCCCCGCCGTCGCCTGCCTCTGCCCCACTAGAGAGAGTCTCCCTTGGCCTCCTCCCGTCTCATCTCCGTGCGACGCCACCCGCTGGCGGTGGCGCTGCTGCTGGTCGCGGTCCCGCTCGCGATGGTGGCCGCCGTCAGCCTCGGCGCCGTCGACCTGCCCGCCGCGGATGTGTGGCACACGGTCGTCGCCCACCTGACGACCGGGCGGCGTCCCGCGGGCGTCAGCGGCATCGACGACGAGATCATCTGGAACTCCCGGGCCCCGAGGACCGTCCTGGCCCTCGTCGCCGGGGCCGGGCTCGCCGTCGCCGGAGCCGTGCTGCAGGCGGTGGTGCGCAACCCGCTGGCCGACCCCTACGTCCTGGGGGTCGCCTCGGGGGCGTCGCTGGCCGCGGTCGCGGTCATCACCCTGGGCGGCGTCGCCGGGCTCGGCGTGCCGGGGGCGGCCTTCGTGGGGGCGTGCGCCACGCTCGCCCTGGTGCTGCTGCTCGGCAGCAGGCGCGGCACCCTGGCGCCGACCCGGCTGATCCTGGCCGGGGTCGCCCTGTCCTACCTGCTGCAGGGGGCCACCGGCTACCTCCAGTTGCGCGCCCAGCCCGGTCAGCTCTCCGGCATCCTGTTCTGGCTGCTCGGCTCGGTCTCCGGCGCGGGCTGGGACGACCTGACCGCGCCATGCGCGGTGGTCGTGGCCTGTACGGCGTGGCTGACGGCGCAGGGCAAACGGCTCAACGCGATGCTGCTCGGCGACGAGACGGCCGCCATGCTCGGCGTCGCCGTGCACCGGTTCCGATTGACGCTGCTGGCCGTCGCCGCGCTGTTGACGGCGGCCGTCATCTCGGTCGCCGGGGGCATCGCGTTCGTCGGGCTGATCGTGCCGCACACCGTACGGCTGCTCGCGGGCCCCGACCATCGCCGCGCCCTGCCGCTGGTCGCGCTGGGCGGCGGCCTGTTCCTGGTCCTCGCCGACCTGGCCGCCCGCATCCTGTCACCGCCGCTCGAACTTCCGCTCGGCATCCTGACCGCCGCGATCGGTGCGCCGTTCTTCCTGTGGCTGCTGCGCAGGGAAGGGCCGGTGTCCTGATGCGAGTGGAGGTCACCGGCCTGAACCTGCCGCTCGGCGGGGTCGAGGGGGTCGCGCTGCGGGTCGAGCCCGGCGAGTTCGTCGGACTCATCGGCCCGAACGGCAGCGGCAAGTCCACGCTGCTGCGCGCGCTGTACCGGGCGCTGCGTCCGGACGACGGCACGGTGCTGGTCGGCGGAGACGACGTGTGGCGAGCCCTGACGGCCCGTGAGTCCGCCGGGCGGATCTCCGTCGTGGCCCAGCACGGCGGGGACGGCTTCGACTTCACCGTCGCCGAACTCGTGGCCACCGGCCGTACCCCGCACCGGACCTCGCCCTCGGCCGACCGGGAGATCGTCACCGCCGCCCTCGAACGGGTCGGGATGACCGGTATGGCCGAGCGCCTGTACTCGACGCTGTCCGGAGGGGAACGGCAGCGGGCGCTGCTGGCCCGCGCCGTGGCCCAGCGGGGCGCCCTGCTCGTGCTGGACGAGCCGACCAACCATCTCGACGTCAACGCGCAGTTCGAGCTGCTCGGCCTGGTCCGTTCCCTGGGCGTGACGACGCTGGCGGCGCTGCACGAACTGAACCTCGCCGCCGCCTACTGCGACCGGCTCTACGTACTTGAGGCGGGCCGGGTCGTCGCCCACGGCTCCCCCGGCGAGGTGCTGACCCCGGCCCTGCTCGCCGAGGTGTTCGGGGTCCGCTCCCACCTGGGCGTCAACCCGCTCACCGGCCGGCCGAACCTCACCTTCGCCCCGTTGAAGGACACCCTCAAGGAAACTGGAGACCCCCGATGAGAACGCCACGAACGGCCCTGTGCGCCCTGGCCCTCCTCGCCCTGTCGGCGGGCTGCGGCGCCGGCCCCGCCACATCCGCCGCCCCCTCGGCTCCGCGCGGTGAGGGCGTCTTCCCCGCCCAGGTCGTCAACTGCGGGCGGAGTGTCCAGGTGGACAGCCGGCCGAAGCGGATCGTGTCGTTCTTCCCGTCCAACACCGAGTTGCTGCTCGCCCTGGGGGTCAAGGACCGGCTCGCGGGCCAGGTGTGGGCCGGCCAGTCGGCGCCGAAGGCGGCCTACGCCGCCGACTACGCCGGGGTCAAGGTCCTGTCCGGGGGTGAGGTGTCGAAGGAGACGCTGCTGGCCGCCCGTCCCGACTTCATCCTGGCCGACGGGGAGTACAACTTCGACGGCAGGAAGCTGCCAACCATCGCCGAACTGGCCGCGCTGGGCGTGCCCGTCTACGTCGACGCCGCGTTCTGCCCGGGGACCACCGGCTCGGCGACCCTCGCCGACATCGGGCGCGACCTCGACGCCCTCGGCGGGCTGCTCGGCGTGCCCGGACAGGCCGCAGGCGCCAAACGCGACGTCACCAGGGCCCTTGACGGCCTGCGTCGCCGCCTCGACGGACACGCCCCGGTGCGCACCGCCATGGTGCAGGTCTTCGACAGGCAGCTGTACGGCCTGGCGGGCGGCCTGTACTCCGACATCCTGCGCGTCGCGGGCGGCGCCAACGTGCTCGACGGGCTGATCCCCCCGGGCAAGAACTTCGACGTCGTCTCCGTGGAGGCCGTCGCCAAGGCCGACCCGGAGACGATCGTCTACCACTACACCGACGAGGCCGACCGCGCCTCGGCCGAGAAGTGGCTGCGTGAGCACCTGGGGCAGACCAGGGCGGTCAGGAACAGCCGCCTGGTCGCCACGCCCGCCGCCGACTACTCGGGGCTGCGTGCCGTTGACGGCGCCCAGGCGATCGCCCGCGCCCTGCACCCGGACGTGTTCTGATGCGCCGTTACCTCGCCGCCCGGATCATCTCGTGGGCCGGGTCGTCGATCACCCTTGTCGCGTTGCCGATGCTGCTCTACCAGCGCACCGGTGACGCCGCCCTGACCGGCCTGCTCACCGCCATGGAGGCGGTCCCCTATCTGCTGCTCGGCCTGCCCGCGGGGGCGCTCGCCGACCGGTGGGACCGCCGCCGTGTGCTGACCCTCACCAGTCTGCTCAGCGCGCTGCTGGTGGCGAGCGTCCCGCCGGCCGCCGCGCTGGGGCTGCTCACCACGCCGCACCTGTTCGTCGTGGCCGCGGCGACCGCCTCGTCCTTCGTGTTCTTCGACGCCGCCGCGTTCGGCGCGCTGCCCGCGCTGGTCGGGCGGGAGGGGGTGGCCAGGGCGACCGGCGTCCTGATGACCTGGAGCACCCTGGTCTCGCTCGTCGGCCCCGCCCTGGCGGGGGTGTTGGTCGCCGCGACCGGCGCGGCCCCGGCGATGGGGCTGGACGCGCTGAGCTACGTGGCGGCGGCGCTGCTGCTGGCCCGGCTGCCGCCGGCCAAGCCGGGGCCCAGGCCTCGCCGTGATCTGCGCGCCGAGGTCCTCGACGGCGTCCGCTACATCCGCGCCCACCCGGTGGTCGGGCCGCTGACCTTCCTCGGCGTCGGCAACAGCCTCGCCGAGGGGGCCGTGATGGGGCTGCTGGTCGTCGTGGCGGTCCAACGGCTCGGCCTCGGGCCCGCCGATCCGGCGATCGGCCTGCTGTTCGCCGCGACGGCGGCCGGCGCCATGGCCGCGGGCCTGGCCGTACCCCGGCTGCGGCTGCGTTTCGGCACCCCCGCGATCTCCCTCACCTCGTTGACGGCCGTGGGGATACTGCTGGTGGTGTGGGCCCTGACCGAGCACCTGGTCGTGGGGCTGGTGGTACTGGCCGTCTGGCAGGCGGCCAACAGCCTGGTCAGCCTGAACGGCATCATCGAACGGCAGGAGCGGACCCCCGACCACCTCCAGGGCAGGGTCAACACCACCGCCAGAATGATCGCCTGGGGCGGGCAGCCCGCGGGAGCCGCCCTCGCCGGGCTCCTGGCCGAGCTGACCTCTCCCCGTACGGCCCTGCTGACGACGGCGGTGGCCGTACTGCTGTCGCTTCTCCTGCCTCCGGCACGTGCCCTGGCCCGGCAGGCTCCCTTGGCGTCGCGGGACTGAACGAGGATTCCGGCCATGATGGAAATCCTCCGGCTGGAAGCATCCCCGACTAGTCCCATAAAGTGCAGATTTCGGGCCATATCAGGAAAATTCAGCATCGAGTCGAGCAGCCCATATTCCTCTTTACGGAAATATTGATCTTGTTATATTTTGATATTAAGACCGGTATTCCTCGGGGGCGGGTCATCCAGTGACGGATACAGACGAGGACATATGGCCAAACAGCTCGTACGGTGGGAGATCGACGGCGGAACGGTGGTCGTCGAAACGGACGAGGAGTACGTCACGGACTGGGTCCCGGTCTCCTCGACCGGTGACCGGGTCATCTACGACGCGAGACAACGCTTCGAAGAGGCCCTCAAACACGTCAGGGGCGCGGCGGAGACCGCCCTGAGGACCTTCCGTGAGAGCGCGATCGGCCCGGACGAGGTCGAGGTCGAGTTCGGCGTGAAGCTGGGCACGGAGGCGGGGGCCGTCATCGCCAAGGCGTCCGTCGAGGGGAACCTCACCGTCAGGGTCAAGTGGTCGGGGACGCACAACCACGAGCACCGCGGATGAGCCGTGCTCACCACGTGGCGGGCCCGGATCACCGGGAAACGTGACCGGTCACTGGTCACGGGCGCGGGCGTCCTGGTGGACGCCGGGCACCTGCTGACCTGCGCGCACCTCGTGTGGGGCTGCTCGGACCTCACCGTCAGCTTCGTGCAGACGGGCCGGGGAGACCTCCAGAACATCCCCGTGGGCGTCTCGTACACGGGTTCCTGGCGGCGTCCCGGAGACCCCGGCGACATCGCCGTTCTCGAACTGCCCGAAAAGGTCGATCTCTCTCCGGCCAGGTTCTCTCTCCGGCCCGGCACCGCCGCCGAGTTGAACGCTCACGGTTTTCCGAGGGACGCGGGTCCTTTCGGATCGGTTCTCCGGCTACGGGTGACCTCCTCACACGGAATCGGTGAATGGCTGCACATCGAGGCCGCCACGGGTCACGCGGAGTTTCCCCGGGAGGGGTTCAGCGGTTCCGGCGTATACGAGGAAAACAGCGGCGAGGTCCTCGGCGTGATCTCGGACGCCTCACACGCCGAGAGCCGTCGCACCGGCCGCATGATTCCCGTCGAGACGATCCGCCGCCACTGGGAGGACATCGACGACCTCCTCGACCTCCCCTGGCTGTCCAGGGACGCGCGGGTCCGGCTGCGGGCGGTCGTCCACGGCGCCGGGACCGGCGCCGACCTCACGGAACTGGTCATGGGGACCTTTCCCGGCATTCCCCGGCCGAGGGACCTCCGCTCCCCGTGGGACGCCATCAGGTTCGTCGCCGAGGAGCTCCGCGCGGAACCTCACGGAGACGACCGGCTCACCAGGATCGTCACCGCCCTGTCCACGCGGCTGACCGGCCCCGGTGTCCGGGCCGGGCTGCAGGAGTGGCTCAGGACCGCCCCGAGTTCTCCCCCGCCGGGGGAGGAGGCCACCGGTCCCGCCTTCTTCCTCTCCTCCTGCGCCGAGGACGCCGCCTACGCGGAGCGGCTCGGCGAGTACCTGCGTCTCCAGGGGGTGCCCGTGTGGCACGACGCCCATGTGAGGTGGGGCGACGACTCCGTCGAGGAGACCAGGCGGCGCATCTCCCAGGCCCTGGGCGTCATCGTGCTCGTCTCACCCGACGCCGAGAGATCCAGCCGGGTGATCGGAGAGGTCCTGGAGGGCCAGCGGCGCAACCGCAGGTTCTTCCCCGTCCTCCTGCGCGGGGAACCCCTCTACATCCTCGGCGCCACCCGGCACTGTGACGCCCGCGACGGCGCGATGCCCGGCGAGGACTACCTGCGCGTCCTGCGGGAGGTCCGTGACGCGGCCACCGGGACGGTTCCCCCGCCACCCGCAGAACCGCCTCGGAGAACACCGTCCTGGGAGGCACCGCCTCGAAGGACACCGCCCAGGGCGCCGATCCCGGTTCCACACGTCACCGGCAGGGCCTCGGTAAGGAAACTCACCTCCCTCCTGGACGGCGGCGGCCTCGAACACGCCGACATCTGGACGACGACCCTTCTCCTCGACGCCGCCGGACGTCTCGGGGACGGCTGGATGCGCCGGCTCGACGGAGAGCTCCTGCCGTACGGCCTGCTGGAGGAGGTGGACGCGGTCTGGGCCCGCTCCATGGGCGGGACGCAGGGGTTCGGGGCGCAGCTGGCCCGCTACGGCGGCCCTCCCCCGGGTACGCCCGCCGGGCACGCCGGTGACTTCTTCGCACTGGCCGACGCCCTCGGCTGGCGCAGGGGCCGTCAGGCGACACCGAGATACGGGGAGTTCGTGCCGCCGGAGCCGCTCCCCGCGGGTTTCTTCCCCACGCTGCGCAACCCGCAGCTCGAACACCACCGAGGCTGGCACGACCAGTGGAGGCAGACGGCGATGGCGGTCCATCTACGACTGAGGAAGATGAGAGGGCGGCGATGATGTCCGGGCTCGTCGTCAAGCTCTCCAAGGGAGAGATCGGCATCGTCCGCCGCAGGGTCGGCCGGATACACCCGGAGGACGAGGGCCGCGAGATCCGCGTCCAGGAGACCTCCCCGGGCGTCCAGGCGGCGGTCCTGCAGTCGGACCGCATCCACGTGCTGCCGGGTGTCCTGTACGAGGTCACGGTGGTCAGGCGGACCGAGGTGCCGCTCGGGACGATCGGCGTCGTCGTGGCCAGGGACGGCGCCCCGCCCTCCCCCGTCAGGAACCTCGCCCCGCACGTCGAGTGCCGTGACTTCCAGGACGGCGTGGCGTTCCTGCGCAACGGCGGAACGCGGGGCAGGCAGCCCGGAGTCCTGCGGGGCGGCGCCTCCTACGCCATCAACACGGAGCTGTTCGAAGTGATCACCGTGAACACCCCCGTGGAGGGCCGGCACGGCCTCACCGACGACGACCTCAGGGAGATCACCATTCCGGAGGGCACCACCGGGGTCGTGGTGGTCCGTGAGGGCGAACCCGCGGGAGAGGAGGAGGGGGCGCTCGGCCGCCGGGTGCCGGGGCACGCGAGCTTCCAGCTCCCCACGGTCTTCCTGGACGGCGGGGGACAGCGGGGGGTGCAGGAGGAGACCCTCGGCGGCGGCGACTACCGGATCAACCCCTGGTTCGCCAGGGTCGTGCAGATCCCCACCCGGGTCCTCGTCCTCGACTGGAAGAGGCCGGAGCAGAAACGGCCGACCAACCTGGACTCCTCACTGGACCAGATCCGGATCAACGTCGAGGGCTACTGGGTGCGCTTCGACATGAGCCAGACCATCCAGATCCCGGCCAGGGCCGCCCCCGTGCTGGTCAGCCGGGTCGGCGAGCAGAAGACCGCCCAGGACGACCCCCCGGTGCGGCGGTTCATCGACAAGGTCCTGGCCCAGACGGTCGAGAGCTACTTCCAGCGCGCGGCGGCGGGCCGCCTGACCCTCGACTTCCTCGACAGTCCCGAGCCGATCCGGCTCGAACTCGCCGGGCAGGTGCGCGAGGCGCTCGGCGACTGGCAGGTCACCGCGATCAGCACCACCATCGGCGAGTTCGAGCCCGAGGACACGACCATCCACGAGCTGCGCAAGGCCAACGTCGAGGCGCGCACCCGGAAGCAGCGGCTCCAGCACGAGAACGAGAACGCCGACATCGAGGAGGAGATCAAGCGGAAGCGGATCAGGACCGAGCGGGAACGCCGCAGGCTGGAGGCCGTCATCCTTGAGGAGCAGGTCCGGCTCCTCGGCGCCGACCACGTCGCCATGGAGCGGTTCATGTCCCACCTCAAGGAGATAGGCGTGCCGACCTACGTCGGCGGCAACGCGGAGGGAATCCTGCAGTACATGCCGCTCCAGGTCGCGCAGGAGGTGATCAGCACCGCGCTGAACGGCCCACGGCGGCCGGAGATCGCCCGGGGACCGTCGGGAGGCCGCGTCGAGGCCGAGTTGAAGCGGGCCCTGACCGACCAGCGCTCGGCGTTGCTGGCCGACATGGGCGGTGAGCCGCCCCTCGAACAGCGCGTCGTCCTCTGTCTCGGACGGGAGGACGACCACGCCGACGTCCGGGACGCCCTCGACCGGTTCGTCCGGTCCTGCGGATGGACCGTCGCCGGGGAGTCCGAGCCCGTCACCGACCCGTGGTTCCAGACGGTCACGATCAGGGCGGCGGACGCGGGCAGGGCCGCCACCTCCGAGGAGCTGGAGGCCGAGCTGCGCCGCGCCACGGACCGGGAGACCCCCGGCTCGGACCTCGCGGCGGAGCTGGTCGAGGTCCTGGAGGGCACGACGCCGGCCGTACTGCTCGTCGGGCCGGTCCTGCTCGCCGCGGCCGGCGGGGAGCACGCCGTGCTCCGCCTGGGGCACCGGCAGCTCAGCCACCTCATCCGCAGGCCCGGCCGGCTGCTCACCGAGCCGCTTGCCGTCGTCGCGGAGCTCCGCGCGAGCGGCGGGGGCGCCGGATGACCGCCTACGGCATCGACCTCGGGACCACCTACTCCTGCATCGCCCGGGTGGACGAGACCGGCAGGCCCACGGTGCTGCGCAGTCTGGAGGGCACCGACACCGTCCCGTCCGTGGTGTTCTTCGAGTCGGCGGACAACGTGGTGGTCGGCGCGGCCGCCAGGGACGGCTCCGTCCTGGAACCCGGCCTGGCGGTCAGCCTGATCAAGCGGGAGATGGCGCACGGCACCCCGCACAGGAGACACGGCAGGACCTACACCCCCGAGGAGATCTCGGCGTTCATCCTCAGGAAACTGGCCGAGGACGCCCAGGTCGCGACCGGGGAGGCCGTGCGCGACGTGGTGATCACCGTCCCGGCCGACTTCGGCGCGGCCGAGCGCGACGCCACCCGCAAGGCGGGCGAGATCGCCGGGCTCACCGTCGTGGACATCATCTCCGAGCCCGTGGCCGCCGCCATCACCTACGGTCTGCTCAACCCGGAACTCGACCGCACGATCCTCGTCTACGACCTGGGCGGCGGCACCTTCGACACCACGGTCATCACGCTCAGGGGCGGGAGCATCAAGGTGGTCTGCACCGACGGCCACCGCGAGCTGGGCGGCACCGACTGGGACGAACGGCTGATGGAGCACCTCGTCGAGGAGTTCACCCTGGAGCACCCCGACGTCGGCAGTCCGCTGGACGACCCGCAGGCCGAACAACAGCTCCGGGTCGACGCCGAGGCCCTGAAGAGGACCCTCTCGTCGAGGAACCGGCACGTCGTGCGGGTCGCCCACGAGGGCAGGGTCGCCAGGGTCGAGTTCACCAGGGAGACCCTTGAGGAGCTGACCAGGGACCTTCTCGACCGCACCGTGGAGATCACCAGGCGGACGATGGAGACGGCGGCGGCCAAGGGGGTGCGCGACTACGACCAGTTCATCCTGGTGGGCGGCTCCACGAAGATGCCCGCCGTCGCCGAGGCGCTGCGGCGGGCGTTCGGGGTCCCGGTCCTGATCCAGGACCCCGACCTCGCGGTCGCCAAGGGGGCCGCGCTGTACGCCTTCGAGGAGACCTACCGGCGCCTGCTGCGCTCGGGCGACCACGCCGGGGCCGAGGCGGTCGCCGCCCAGGCCGGGCTGACGGCGGAGCGGCGGGAGCTGATCGAGAACACGACGATCAGGACGGTCGCCTCCCGAGGCTTCGGCATCGTCCTGACCGGCGGAAACAGCGAGACACCGCACGTGCTCCACCTCGTGCACGCCAACGACCCCCTGCCCACGTCCGTGACGGAGGAGTTCTACACCGTCGTCCCCGACCAGGCCGTGGTCACCGTCGAGATCGTGGAGCAGGCGGGAGCCGCCGAGTCGCCGCGCCTCGACGACAACGTCAGGATCGCCACCGGGCAGCTGCCGATCCCGCCGGGCAAGCCGAGGGGCTGGCCGATCGAGGTCGCCTTCGACCTGGACTCCTCGGGCCTGCTGCACGTGACCGCCAGGGAACGGGAGACCGGCGAACGGCTCGACCTGCGGGTCCAGATAGGAGGCATGTCCGAGGAGAAGGTCGCGGAGTCCCGCACATGGCTGTCCCAGGTGCGGGTCGGCTAGGCGGCCCCGATGGCCTTCGACCACGACCGGTACGTCGAGGAGGTCCTCGAACCCGCCCGCCGCCCCGGTGGCGCGCTCCCCGACGATCCGCGTGCGCGCTACCGGGTGGACGAGACGATGAGCGCCGCCGAGGTCACCGAGACCGTCAGGCGGGTACGGCAGAGCTGGCGGCTGGCCAGGGGGCAGCTGAAGTTCAAACGGCTCGTCAACCGGCTTGAGGCCGACGACCAGGGGAGGTACCGGGAGATCTTCTCCGCGGCCGAACGGGGGGATCTCGGCCCGCTGCGCACGGCCCTGGCGGAGACGGCGGAGCACGCGGCCAGGCGGCGCGCGGACGCCGAGGAGCGTCTGCGGGCCGCCGCGGGCCGCCTGCGCCTGGTCCTTCCCGACGTCGTGGAACGCATCGCGCGGGACACCGGACTCGGGGCGGAGGAGACCCTCGCGCTGTGCGGCGAGCTCAGGATCGAGGCGCGCGAGCCCGACCGGCTGCCGCAGGCCCCGCCGTACGCGGGCTACGGCGAGGTCCGCGCGGCCCTCGACACGCTGGGCGAACGGCATCTGGCGCGTTTCGTGTTCGGTGACGCCTGCCGGGATACGCGGGTGCTCGGCGGCTTCTCCCTGCCGGACGGGACACCGCTCGGCGGTGACGCCCTCGAAGGGGTGCGGGCGAGGTGGGCGGCCGAGCCGAGGGGGACGCTGACGACCCAGGCCGAGACCGTGCTGACCGCGCTGGGCGCCGTGCCCGACCCGGCTGAGCTGGTGCGTCACGACCTCGTGACCCGGGTGCGGGAGCGGGCCCGCGAACACGCCGACGACGGCACCCTCGTGCGGTACGCCGTCGGCCGTCTCGGCCTGACCCTCGACGAGGCGCGCGGGCTGGTCTTCGCGGTCCGGCACGAGAGCCGCTACGGCGGCGCGCCGGGTGACACGGCGGCCCGGCTCAAGGAGCTGATCGACGGAGGGGACGTCGTCGGCGCCGTCGATCTCGCGCGGACCCTCGACGTGGCCGCGATCGCCGGAGAGGTCGGCGACCTGGTGGCCGAGGCCCAGACCAGGCTGGACACGGCCGTGCGCCTGAGGGACGAGGCCGTACGGGACGGCACGGACCCCGACCGGGCCTGGCTGATGCTGCGGGACGCGCTGGCGAGCGTGCCCGGCCTGCCGGAGGCCGGGGAGCTCCAGGCGAGGCTGGCCCCGCACCCGGCCGGGCCGGTCACGGCCGAGGCGTGCGCGGAGGGCGTCCTGGTCTCGTGGGAGCCCTCGGCGTCCAGGGTCGGGGAGATCGGCTACGAGGTGCGCAGGAACGGCGTCCCGCTGGCCGTCGTCGCCGGATGTTCCCTCCTCGACGAGGCCCCCGCCGTCGACACCGCCCTGCGCTACGAGGTGGTCGCCCGCCGGGGCGAGGCCGCCGCCGCGCCCTCGGGCGCCGAACCACTCCTCCTGCGCCCGGAGGCGGTCCGCGCGTTCGCCCTCGAACCCGACCCCGAGGAGCCGGGGGCGTTCCTCGTGCGCTGCCAGGCGCCCACGACCGGCGTCCTGGAGATCGTCGCCCTGCCGGGTGAGCCGCCCTGGCCGCCGGGAACGACGGTCCCGGTGGCCGGCCTGCGCGCGGCGAGTCGTACCGTGCCCTCCTCCCCGCACCGGGACGGCCTGACGGTCCGGCCCGCCGGGGTCGGCGCCGTCCTGCTCGCGGTGACCGTCTTGGGCGGTCTGGCCACGATCGGCGGCCACCGTGAGCACGTGAGCCTGCCGCCCGTCGCCGGTCTCACCGCCGAACGCCGGGGCGAGGTCGTGTACGTGGGGTTCGCCTGGCCGCCCGAGGTGAGCGAGGCGCTGGTGCGCTGGAACGGCCGGGAGCGGATCGTCTCCTCCGCGCTCTACCGCGGCCGGGGCGGCGTCCGGCTGACCGTCCCCGAGGACGAGGAGCTGACCGTCGAGGTGGCCCCGGCCCTGTTCCTTGAGGGGGGACACGTCTTCGGGCCGGTGTCCTCCGTACGGCTGCCCGCCAGGCCGCCGGTGCGCTACGACGTGATGTGGCAGGGACCGCCCTGGCGGCGCCGCCTGGTGCTCACGTTCACCTGCGAACGCCCCGTACGGCTGGCACGCCTGTCTCTCGTGCTGCGGCGGGGCCGCGTCCAGCCCGTTTCCGCCGCCGACGGCGTCGTCCTGGCCGAGTGGAGCGACCTGGAGGTCCCGGTCACTCTGGAGGCGCCGGTGCCCGGCCGGGCGGGGCCGTACTGGCTGCGCTGTTTCGCCGAGGGCGAGGCCGAACTCGTCGATCCGCCGGTGCGGCGGCTGAGGGTGGGGTGAGCCGTGGTCACCTGTCCGCACTGCTTCGCGAGGCTGCGTCCCGGCCGGATCGAGTTCCGGTGCGTCGGAGCCTCGGGGCGCAGGGGAGGTTGCGACCCCGAGCCCGACGAGGTCCTGGCCCGCCATCTCGGCTCGGCCTCGGGGGTCTCGCTGCCTCCCGCGTTCGCGGTGCCCCGTCCCGGGAGCCGGGCCGAATGTCCCCGTTGTCACCGGCCGACCGGCCGCCGGGTCTGCCCCCGGTGCCACGGCCCGCTGCCCGCGGAGTACTGCCGGCGGCCGGGAAGGATCGTCGCCCTGGTGGGGGCGAAGGGCTCGGGGAAGAGCACCTACCTCACCGTCCTGCTGCACGAACTGGCCAACCAGGTCGGCGAGGAGCTGAACACCACCCTCATGGGCTGCGACGAACGGACCATCGAACGCTACCGGCGTGACTTCGCCCGCCCGCTCTACGAGGAGAACCGGCTGCTCGGCGCGACCCGCTCGGCGGAGACCGACCCCGGTGGGCCCCTGGTCTATCTGCTGTCCAGGACCGTCTGGTCGTTCGACCGCGCGGTGCGGCTGTTCGGGCGGGAGTTCCGGATCAGGTGGGACAGGACGCGCTCGCTGGCGCTGGTCCTGTTCGACGCGGCGGGTGAGGACCTGCGCAGCCGCGACCGCAGTGAGCTGTACCTGTCCTACCTCGGCGCGGCGGACGGCGTCGTCGTCCTCCTCGACCCGCTCGGGCTTCCCGGCGCGGGCCCCCCGGTGAACGGCGACCCCGGCGACGACCCCCTCGACGTGCTCGCCAGGGTCACCGAACTGCTGCGCGAACGGCACCGTTCGGGGTGGCTCTCGGGATGGTTCCCGCGGCGGCTGCGGATCCCGGTGGCGGTGGCGCTCAGCAAGATCGACGCGCTGCGGCCCGAGTTCGGCCGCCAGTCGGCCCTGCACCGCGCCCGGCCCCGCACCGGCCGTCTCGACCTCGACGACCGGGAGGCGGTGCACGAGCAGGTGCGGGCGCTGCTCGACCGGTGGCAGGCGGGCGCGATCGACCGGTATCTGGGCCAGCACTACACCGGCCACGCGCTGTTCGGGCTTTCCGCCCTCGGCGGGGAGCCCGACCTGGGGGCCGGCAGGGTCGGGCCGGGAGGCGTGCGCCCCTACCGGGTCGAGGATCCGCTGCTGTGGCTGCTGTACCGGTTCGGCATGCTGCGCGCGGGGCGGTGAGGCGGTGGCCTGGCAGCTGCACTACACCTCGGTGGCGGCGGGCCCGACGGGCCGGGCGGGGTTCCAGTTCGTCGCGGAGACACCGGGGCTGCCCGAGGGCCTGCGGTCGCGTGTCGCCCCTCTGCTGACCTACCGGCCGCCGCCCGGCGCCCCGCTCGCCCCGACCGAGCGGGAGGCGTCGCGTTTCCCCGTCGCGCTGACCTACGACCTCCTCGGCTCCCACCGGGTGCTGACCCGCTGCGTCCATCTCGGCCGGGACTACTCGGGGCGCTACGGCAACTTCCTCGGGCACGCCCTGGTGGTCTCCCCCGGCGAGCTGACCGGCCTGAGACCGGTGGAGCTGTGGCGGGCCCCCTTCTGGAAGGACTCCCCGGAGACGGCTCTGCCCGAGCTGACCGAGATCGTCCCCGGCGGCACGGCCGACCCCGAATCCCTCGGGGAGTGGCTCGCGGGCCAGGGCGACGGCGGTTACGCCCGGCTCGGTTTCCTGCTGGAGACGACGGTGCGGGCCCTGACCCGGGGGCACGGGAGGCTGGTCCTGGTGGCCGGGGACGTCGAGGAGATCGTCCGGTGGATCACCGTGATCTCCTACTCGCTGCCGCAGGCCGTCGCCCTCGGCCTGTCGTTCGCCACCTACAGCGCCGATCCGGCGGCGGCCTCGCAGATCATCGTGGGGACCACGCCGGACGTCTGGCTCCCCTCCGACCTGGACGCCGAGGTGGTCGATCTCACCCGGCCCGCGGCCGGCTCCGGGACCGGCCGCCTGGCCCGTACGGTCGTGGACCGCTGGCGGCGGATGGACATGGCCGCGCTGGACGGCATGGCCGAGCTGGGCCGTACCGACCCCGAGGCCGCCGCGGCCCTCGTGGCCTTCTGCGACGGCGACGTCACCGTCACCCGCGCCGAGCAGCTGGACGCGGCACGTCTGCTGGAGGCCGGTCTCCCCGCCTGGGTGTGGCGGGCGTTGGAGGGCGCCGCCGGCCGGATGGAGTACGAGCTCGCCGCCGCCGCGAGCGCGACCGGCCCGCCGGACACGGCCGACCGCTGCGCAGCCCGGTGCGTGGCGCTGGCCCTGCGGGACCCCGAGCTGCCGTTGCCCGCCGTACGGCTGCGCGCGGCGACCCGCCGGGCGCTCGAACCCCGGGTGCGGGACGCGCTGGGCGGGGCGGAGAGCCTGACCGGTCTCGCCGCCGTGGCGCTGCTCGCCGCCGAGGCGGGGCTGGCCGTACCGGGGCGCGACCTGGAACGCCGGGCCGCCGCGCTCGTCCGTGCCGGGGCGGGTGATCTCCGGCGTGCCGCGGGGCGGATGCCGTACGGCTGGCGCGGCAGGCTTGTCGAGGGTGCGCTCGCCGGGCTGGAGACGGCGCCCGAGGAGGTGCGGGCCCGGCTGCTGACCGACGAGGTCTGCGACCTGCTCGCGCCCGCCGACCTGACACGCGCCCCGCGTACCGGAGCGGCCGTCCTCAACCGCCTGGTGCGGCGCGGCGCGCTCGGCCGGATCGACGCGACGGAACGGCTGGTACGGCTGGCGCCGGAACCCGGACGTGACACGGTGCTGCGCGAGATCTGGGCCGGGCCGCCGACGCCTGCCGAGTGCGGGGCGCTCGCGGAACGGCTGGGCGCCTCGGCCGGGGTCTCCCCGGTCCTGGCGGAGCTGCCGGGGCGCGCGTTCCTCAGCGGCGGGCCGCGGGAGGAGACGGCCAGGCTGGCGAGACTGGTGACGTCGACCGCTCCCGCCGGGAGCGCCGAGCTGGTGGTCGTCGTCGCGGAGATCTCCGGCGCGGTCCGGCCCGGTGACCTGACCGGACCGCTCGAAAGGCTCCTCGACGCCAGGGAGACCGCCGGTCCCGAGCTGCGCGGGGCCGTGGCGAAGGCGGTGCTGGGAGTCCTGGACGCCAGAGGGCCCGAGTTCCGGGCGAAGGTCGTCATGACCGCCTCCCGCCGGGCCGCCGCGTGGCTGGTCGACCTGTGGCTGAGACGCGTCAGGTCGCGGGAGGAGCAGGCGAGGCTCCTGGAGGTCACGGTCAGGCTGCGGCTGGGCGGGGCCGGATCAGAACGGCTCGACGCGTGGGCGCGCGGGTCGCCCCTGGGCTCCGTGCGGGCCAGGTTCGCCCACGACCCCGACCTCCTGCGGGGCTACGAGGAGCTGGTGCGCCCGCGAACCGCCCTGTGGGAACGCCTGCGTCCCCGGCTGGTGTGGAAGCGGGAGTGAGCCGTGTCGATCTGGGTCGTGATCGCGGTCGTCGTGTTCCCCTTCCTCGCCGGTGCCGGGCCTGCGCTGGCGGTCACGGTCCTCACCGCCGCCGGGTACCACATCCACCGGTCCTGCCGGGTGCTGCTCTCCCGTACGGCCGCCACGGTTCCCCGCCCCGGCGGCCAGGGTGGGGATCCCGCCTACCGGATCTACGCGCTGCGGCAGATATGGCGTGACTGGGCGGCGCTGGACAGGGCGAGCCGCCCGGTCGTCGTCGCCAGGGCCGGGGCCGTCCGGGACTGGGTCGGGCAGCGGTGGCGGGAACGGCCGCAGGTGTACTTCCTGTTCCCGCTGTGGCTCGGCGTCGAGACGGGCGTCGTGCTGGGCATGGTCGTGCTCGCCTTCGCCCTGGCCGTGTCGTTCGCGGCGTACGCGCTGGTCGCGGGCGTGGCCCTGCTGGTGTGGCTGCCCTGCGTCCTGGTGCTGCGCGGCCTGGACCTGGCCTTCACCGCCGTCCACCGGGTCCTGCAGGTCTGCCAGAACGCCGACTGCTACGAACGGCTGACGCTTCCCGAGTACGCCTGCCCCTCCTGCGGGGAACGGCACCGGCGGCTGCGCCCCAACGGGGACGGCGCGTTCCGGCACGTGTGCGTGTGCGGCGCCCGGCTCCCCACGACGATCCTCCTCGGCAGATACCGGCTGGCGGGGTACTGCCCCGGGTGCGGCAGGCCGCTGTCGCCGAGGACGGGACGGGCCAGGGCCGAGCCGCTGCCGTTCGTCGGCGGCCCCGACGCGGGTAAGACGACGTTCATGACGCTGGCGATCGCCGCGCTGCACGCCGCGGTCGAGGCGAACGGCGGGCGGGCGAGCTTCGTGACCCGTCAGGACGGCCTCGCCTTCACCCGCCACCGGGACGAGATGCGGCAGGGCAGGGTGTCCAAGACGCCCACTCCCCTGCCGACGGCCATGACGCTGGACGTCTCGCTTCCCACCGGGTCCCGCAGGGGGAACCGGATCATGTACCTGTTCGACCCCTCCGGCGAGCACTACACGGGGGCGGCCGCGGTCGAGGCGATGGGCTACCTGACGCACGGGGAGCGGATGGTCCTGGTCGTCGACCCGTTCGCACTGCCACTCGTACGGGGCGGCCTGACCACGGCCGAACGCGACATGCTCACCGCGGCCGGGGTCTCCTTCTCCTCGGAGGACCCGGCCGACACCTTCCAGCGGGTACGCAACGAGCTCGCCTCCCGTCCCGGCGGGGGCGGGCAGCGGCGGGTCGCGGTCGTCGTCAGCAAGGCCGACCTGCTGGTGCGGACGGGCGTCGGCCGGGGGGCCGGCCCGGGAGACGGTGAGGTGTCCGGCTGGCTCCGCACGATGGGCATGGGGAACATGGTCAGGGAGCTGTCCTCCACGGCGGGCGAGACCCGCTACCTGGCGTCGGGCCTTCCCTCCGACGCCGTGGCCGTCGCCCGGCTGGTCGACCTGCCGCTGGCCATACCGGACGAGCTGCCCGAGGGGCGCCCGGTGACCGCCGATCCCCGCAGGCCGTGGCGGGTGTCACCGCGCCGGGACGGCCTCGTGCCGGTCGGCTACGTGGCCGCCCGGCGGGCCGTCCTCGCCGTCTCGATCCTCCTGCCCTGCGCCCTGGCCGCCATCGCGATCTCGGCCCTCATGTCCGGGTAACGTCGGGGAGAATGCCTTTCATGTCCCAGACGACGTTACGCACCGGCCGCATCCTTCTCGTCCCGCTGGCCGACGAGCACCTTGAGGACGAGGTGGAGCTCGACTCCGACCCCGAGGTCATGCGTTATCTCGAAGGCCGGGCCCGTACCCGCGAGGAGGTCGAGCGCTTCCACCGGAAACGGCTCGCCGCCGCGGACCGGGTGCCGGGCCTGGGGTTCTGGGCCGGTTCCGTGGACGGGCGGTTCGTCGGCTGGTGGATCCTCGAACCACCGCAGCGGGCCGACCAGGGCCCGGTCGAGGGGCAGGCCGAGCTCGGCTACCGCCTCCTGCGCCGTCACTGGCGTCAGGGCCTGGCCAGCGAGGGCGCACGGGAGTTGCTCCGGCACGGCTTCGAGGATCTCGGGCTGAACCGTGTCTTCGCCGAGACGATGGCGGTCAACGCCGCCTCCCGCGCGACGATGGCCTCGGTCGGCATGCGGCACGTCCGCACGTTCCATCTGGAGTGGGAGGAGCCGCTTCCCGGCAGCGAGCACGGCGAGGTCGAGTACGCGATCACCCGGCAGGAGTGGCTCAGGAGTTCCACGAGGCCTTGACGTCCGCGACGGAACCGATCCGGGTGACGCGGCGGCGTCCCGGGTACGGCACCCGCGACCAGGCCGGCTGGAGGCCCGGCGCGTGACGGCCGCCGGGGACGTCGCCCTCGACGATCTCACCTGTCCGCACCTCGCCCGCGCCGTGCCACCCCATCCCCCGGGGGTCCGGCCAGGGCGAGGAGCGCCGCCGTCAGGCACCGGTCAGGAGACCGGGAAGTCGAATTCACCGTCCTTGACGCCGCCGACGAACGCCTGCCATTCGGCGCGGGTGTAGACGATCACCTCGGCGTCGCGGCGACGGCTGTGCCGCACCGCCACCCGGCCGCTGCCGTCCGCCAGCGGCCCGGCCTCCACACACTGACCGCCGGTGTCGGGGCTCTTCGAGCTGATGTGCCAGGCGACACCCGACAGTTCCTCGGGGGTGATCATCTACTTCTCCCTGTCGTCTCATTTGAATCGGTCGACCGCGTTCTTGACAACGGTCGCGGAATCATCCGGGGTAAGCGCGGCTTTCAGCAGCGAATCGTATGCCTGGACGAAGTTTTCGGCACCGTCCGCCTCGGTGTAGACGGCCCCTGCCTTGGTCTCCACGTATGTCACGTCGGAGTAGGGCTCGGGCATGCGGAAAACCGTGAAGGCGCCGTCCACTCCGGCGTGCGCCCCGATCGCGAACGGCAGGATCTGAAGGGTCACATTCGGCCTGGAGACGGCCGCGAAAAGGTGCTCCAGCTGAGCACGCATCACATTCGGGCCGCCGACCGCCCGGTGAAGCACGCCCTCGTCGAGGACGATCATCAGCTTCGGCGGCGCCTCCCCGTCGAGCACGTCCTGCCGGGCCATCCGGAACGCGATCCACTGCTCGACCTGACGGGCGGAGGCCCCCGTGGCCCCCGCCGTGATGATCGCCGAGGCGTAGTCACGGGTCTGGAGGAGGCCGGGGACGACCATCGCCGCGTAGGAGTAGACGGCCCTGGCCCGGGCCTCCAGCCAGGCGTGGTCGAGCATGCCGCCGAGGGAGTCGGCCGAGAAGCCGTCCCACCAGCCCTTGCGCCAGATGTCACGGCTGAGCTGTTCGAGCCCGTCGCGGATCCGCTCGTCGTCGATCTCGTACAGGTTGAGCAGGGCCATGACGTCGGACACCCGGGCCGGGATGATGCCCGACTCAAGGCGGCTGATGGTCGCCGCGTCACGCTGGAGATGGTCACCCGCCTGCCTGAGCGTCAGCCCGGCCGCGTCGCGGTACTCCTTCAGGTGCTTTCCGAGCCACTGCGCCCGCAGCGTCGGCCCTCTCTTCGCGGCCATCTCACTCTCCTTTGCGACCGTTTCCCCTTATGGGACCAATTCCAGGTAAATGCGGATATTCTCAACTGCCTTTTTTCGTAAGCTTGCGCTTTTGTGAAGGCAATGTCACGCTACCACCGCACCAACGGTCACGCTCAGCATTGACATGGGAGCGTAAAGGAACCTCCGCGGCGTTCCATCCGTCGTTCACACCCGGCGCCGGCCGGGCCGGAAGGCGAGGCTCCAGGAATGACCGCCCGCCTGCCGATCCGGTGAAGCCATACACACGCCCCGAGGAGTCCGTGACGAATCAGGGCCGTCACGTTTCGTTCCCTGGGCGGCACGAACGCTTTACCACGACGTTGACATCACCCGCTTCGCCCCCTCCTACAGTGGTTGAAACCCGGCGTACGCCCGTTCGCGCCCCCGAGCCAGGCGGAGAAAAGGGGAGGCATGACCCACGAACCGGTGACATCCAGTGGCCACTCCGGGAACGGCAGCCGCGCGGGACACGCATCCATGTCCCCGCTCCTCAGGGAACGGCTCGACGCCGCCGTCGTCTCCGCCCGCGCCGAGCTGATCAGCGCGAGCGAGAAGAGAGCGGGCCTGCTGCTGTCATGGGCGGGCGTCGCCTACGGCGTGCTCGTCACCCTCATCCTCACCGGCCCGGCCCGCTTCCCCGGCATCGGGCGTTTCGGTGTCGTCCTGGCGCTGATCCTGCTGACCGTGGCGGTCACACTGATCCTGTTCACCATCCGCCCGCTGTCCCCCAGACGCGGCGGGCTGCGGGTCCTCGGCTACGCCGACGTGCCGACACCACAGGCCCTGATCGAGCGGATGAACACCGAGACCTCGGACTACGAGCTGTTCCTGGCGACCGACGCCCTGTGGATCGCCCGGGTCGCCCGCACCAAGCACCGCAACCTGCGCTGGTCCGTCGATCTGATCGTCGCCGGCATCGTCACCATGACGGTCATGGTCTTCCTGGAGCGCCTGCTCTGACCTCCGGTTCCTCAGGTGAGGTCGCCTCGCCGGTGACCGAGCACCGCGGCGATCGGCAGGACCGCCACCAGGCCGCTGATCAGCACCGCGGCGAGCGCTCCCAGGATGGCCTGCGCGTCGTCGAAGGCGATCCCGACGGCGGCCAGCGGAGGCCCCACGTTGCGCACCGCCGTGACGCACCCCATGGTGGTACGGCGCGCGGACGGCCCGGTGGCCAGCAGGGTGCCGGCGGCGAACGCGGCCACGGCCAGGACGAACCCCGCGAGCAGGGTGCGCGAGCCCAGCAGCGCGACGACGTCGTGCCAGCTGCCCAGCAGCATGCCGGCCAGCACCATCAGGAACGTCACGTTCGACACCAGGGCGGCGACCGGGTGCCACGAACGCGCCGTGGAGCGCGCGCAGTGACGCACCACCAGCCCCACGGCGAACGGCACCAGTTGCAGGACGGCCACGGTCCGCACCAGCGCGGCGACGTCCAGGGAGATCCTGGCGCCGACGTCGGCCACACTGAGGACGGCCGTGCTCATCGGGCCGAAGGTGAGGCTCGCCACCGCGGCCAGCAGCACCTGCGTCGCCGTACCCGCGCTCACATCCCCCTTCTGCACCACGCTCAGCTTCGCCCCGAACGGCCCGCCCGGGGAGGCCGCGACCAGGATCAGGGCGATGAAACCCGCGGTGGGCAGGGAGAACAGCGCCGCGAGACCCCAGCCGAGCAACGGGACGGCCACCAGGTTGGCCAGCAGGGCCAGCGCGAGCAACCGCAGGTCGGTGAGGACCGTCCGCAAGGCGGACAACGTGGTCGCCAGGCCCCCGGCGAACATGGTGACCGCGATGAAGATCACGGTGATCGCGTTGAACAGTGGCTGCAGCGCGTTCATGGAACCTCCGGCCCTGCGCCGTGCGTCAGCCGCCGAGTTCGCCCAGCCAGCGCAGGGCACTCAGCGAGGGCATGAAGCAGTACTCACCGCCGCGTGTGACCACGAACCGTGGCAGTCCCCTCAGGCAGCGCCGCAGCGGCCTGCGGGGAATCGTGAAGTCGCCGGAGCCGTCACCGGAGCCGACGACCGGGTCGCGCGCGCCGCCCGCGCCGAAGAAGACGCCGTCGTTCATCCACTCGGACTGGACGAACTCGAACTGCCTGCCGAGATGCGCCCCGATGAAGGCGAACATCAGCCCGCGGTCGGCCCCGTCGTCCTCCAGCACCCCTTCGGGCAGCGGCGGGCCGTAGGCGGTGCCGCGCCGGATCATCCGGTGCAGCCTCGGCACGCCCGCCACCGCCGCGTCGCGGGGATTGCCCCTGCGGATGTGACAGCCGCCGGGAGTGGTGAACCCCGCCGGGTCGTCCCGCTCGTAGCCGAAGACGTTGTTACGGGACGGATCGGCGCCCAGAGCGGGATCGTCGCGGCCGGGGCTGAGCGCCAGCGGGGCGCCGCTGCGCCAGCGGCCCATGATCTTCGCCGCCAGCCACTCCTCGTCCGCCGGATCGGCCGCGTTGTCACGCAGGTAACGCCGGAACGCGGCGACGCGCTGGTGAAGCTTGCGGAAGACCGCGTAGCTGCCGTTGCGCCCCAGCACCTCGGGCTGCGGGACCTGGAGACCACCCAGCTCGTCGGGGTAGCCGAGCACGAACTCCCCTGCCCTGAGCGGCGTCTCCAGGCTGTTGGACCCGGCGATGCCGCTGCCCTCGACGGCCGGGTGGCTGATGCCGTCGCGGTAGCCGAACGGCTCGGTCTCGGTCGACAGCGCGTGACAGTCCTGCCGCCAGATCGCCGTGACGCCCGGCAGGGCGTGGTAGGCGGGCCGGGCTCGGTCGAGGGCCGCCTCCAGCCGCGCGCCGTCGGGGGCGAGGGCCACCAGCACCACGTGGACCTCGGAGGTGCCCAGCGGGGTCTCCCAGTTCTCCGGGGCACTCTCGCCGACGTCGCCCAGCGCGCGGGCGCGGGCGGCCATCCCCTGCCCGAACTCCCAGGAGAAGGTCTCCAGCGACTCCCTCGGCACCCCGAGCGCCGCCAGGCCGTGGTGGGTGAGCGCGACGCTGACCCAGGTCTCCCCCAGGGGGCTGGTCGTGTCGGCGGCCGAGGTGACCGCCGTGCTGAGGCGCCGCATCAGCTCCCGGCCGTGCGCGCGGTCGTCGATGCGGAACAGGACGTAGGTCGCCGCGTACGGGCTCGGCCGGGGGCTGAGCACCCCACGCTGGATGTCGTCGAGTTCGAGTACGGCCACCGCCCGCCCGGTCATGTCCCCCTCCGGTCCGTGACGATGTTCCGCCAGAAGGCGCGCAGGCTCTCGTCGCCGCCGAACAGCGAGCTGAAGACCGTGGAGTCGGCCAGCAGCACGTCACCGGCCCGGTCGCCGCCCGGGGGCATCCACAGGACCACGTCGAACTCGGTGTTGCCCTCCTCGGTGAAGGGGTGTGTCGGCCGGGTCAGGTCGATCGGCTGCCGGCCCAGCACACGGACGACGTCCGGGTCGTCGGTCGTCACGGCGTAGTGCGGCAGATGCATGTGGAAGTTGAGGGCGGTCACCCCCTCCAGCCATCCCGCGCCGTCCAGGTCCCGGGCGATGGTCAGGGGCGCGATCTGCTTGGGCCCGCTCACCGCGGGGCGCAGGCCGTAGCGGTTCTCCACCGGGATGCCGAGTTCTCCCATCAGGGAGCGCAGGTACCGGGCGAAGCGCTGCTGCCGGGGAACCAGGGGGTCACCGTGGTGGCGGTGTTCCCTCTCACGGACGGCCAGGTCGTCGGAGGCCCCGACGTCGTGGTGCGGCCCCAGCACCAGGCGGGTCCCCTCCCGGGCGAGGAAGGCCCGAACGGCCTCGACCTCCTCGGGCGCCGGTTCCTGCCCGGTGATCATGTGGTCCAGCCCGAACACCAGCAGGGTGTCGGTGTCGGCCAGCACCCGCTCGTCCAGCGGGGTGGGGAAGCCCGCCTGGTCGACGCGCTGGTACACCGGCACCGGGTGCCCGGTGACCTCCTCGGCGAACCGCTGGAACGGCAGCCAGCCCCAGAAGAACAGCTCAAGGGATCCGGCGACACCCTGCTGGAAGCGCAGCGGGTCGGACCACTTCGGATCCTCGTAGGCGGGCCAGGCCGTCCGCCGGACCTCGGTCATCGTGGAGAAGCGGTTGTCCAGCTCGGCCGGGTTCCTGCCCGCCTCCGCCGGATAGCTCCACGAGACGTAGACGCTCACCCGCCGCCCACCGGGGGTGTACGGACGCGGCACGTGGTTCTGGTTGTAGGTGCGTGCGGTCGCTGACCGGCTCATCTCGTCTCCCCTGTACGGCGGGACACGCCTGGCGCCCGGCCCGCCCTGGCGGCTCACGGCTCGGATCTCACTGCATCTGGTCGAGCATCTCCGACAGGGCGCTCTTGATCCGCAGCGCCTTCTTGATCTCGTCGGCGGTGACGTAGGGGTACTCCCCGTACTCGATGAAGCTCGGGCAGTGGTGCTCGCGGACGAACCTGACGAACGCTTCGGGGTTGGTCCGCCAGTCCTCGGGGAAGCCCTCAAGGTTCTCGAAGGCCGTGCTCACCCCCGACATGGTGAACAGCGCGACGGCGTCCTCGGTGTACTTGTCGAAGTCGGTGTCGAAGATCCCCTGGTACATGAAACGCGTGTCGTCGTCGAAGAGCACCCAGCGCAGGTAGTGCAGTTTGAGCGGGGCCAGCAGGTGCGGGTCGGCCTCCAGCGCCCTGGCCAGGGTGTGGCCGTGGTCCCTGATCGCCTCGGCCCGCCCCGGTTTGACGTCGGCGATGATCGTGAACCCGTAGCACGCCGGGGTCCTCGGGAAGACGGGGCCGTACTTACCCTGTTCGAGATGGTCGGTCTCCTTGGGGATGACGACCGCCCGAGGAATGATGTCCATGCCCGCTCCCCCTGTCACTCGGCCAGGGGGGAAGCAGGCGAAGCTGCCTGACCTGCAGAATTATCCCATGCCCTGGTCCGGGGACGGCGCCCGCCGTACGGGTTGCGCGGCGGGCGCCCGGTCCCCCGGGGCTATCGCAGCAGCCGCCTCATCGTGGCGATCTCCGCCGACTGGCCTGCGACGATGTCGGCGGCCATCCGCCTGGCCGGTTCGTGGACGCCTTCCGCCTGCTCCTGCCCGGCCATGGCGACGGCGCCCTCGTGGTGCTGGATCATCATCGTCAGGAACGCCCTGTCGAAGGCGGCGCCCTTGAGCCCCTTGAGCTCCTCCATGGCCTGGCCGGACATCATGCCGGGCATGTCGTGGTCCATGGGCGTACCCCGCTCACCCGGCACCTGCGCGCCCCAGGCGGTGAGCCAGCCGCTCATCGTCCGGATCTCCGGCTCCTGGGCCGCCTCGATCTTCCCGGCCAGCTCCTTGACCTGGTCGCTCACGGCCCGGCCCTCGGCCAGCTTCGCCATCTCCACCGCCTGGCGGTGGTGGGGGATCATCATCTGGGCGAACATGACGTCCTTGCCGTTGTGGTCGGCGGCCGGAGTGGAGGCCGCCGGCGCGTCCGGGGCGGATTCCACGGCGAGTGTGGTGCGCCCGGCGGAGCCACAGCCGGTGGCCGGCAGACCGGCCGCCGCGAGAACGAGTGCGAGAATGACGATGCGCTTCATGACGAACACCCTTCGTGTTCAACAAGGTGAATGAGAAGTCGGCGCTCGACGGTCAGAACGGACCGCCGAGTGCGGCTTCTACACCCGGATCACACAAAGCTGGGCGAGGGTCGGCCCTCTGGGGCGGGCGGTGGGCCCGCGCGGCAGCCCGCGAACGAGCGAGCGGGCCCGCGTCGGCACCGGCCGGCCGAGAACCGCCACGGCGGCGAGGAGCAGGAGTGCCGCCCCGGTGAGCAGGAAGGCCAGGCAGACCTGGCCGCCCATGTGACCTTCGTGGGAGGAGTCCGGCATCGGGGCACCGGCGCCGGAGGCGTGGCCGAGCCCCATGGTCAGAACACTCGCCGTGGGTGCCGGGCCGGGCGAGGGCTGCACCCCGTGCATGACGATCAGACCGCACAGGACGGCGGCGACCAGCAGCAGCCCGCCCAGCGGGGCGAGTCTGCGAGCCGCGTTGCCCATTGCCACAGTCGTCACATTACCGGCCGCCCGGTCACGACAGTTCCTCGACGGCGCGCTGGTAGGCGCCCAGGGTGTCGAGGAACATCCGGCGCTGTTCCGGGGTGAGCGGTTCGAGCGCCCTGCGCCAGGCGACGGCCCCTCTGGCCAGCCAGTCGTCGATCGCCGGGCGACCGGCCGCGGCGATGCTGACGATCCTGCGGCGCCGGTCGTCGTCGTCCTCGCGCCGCTCCAGGACGCCCTTGCGGCTCAGCTCACCGACCATCAGGCTCACCGTCGTCGGCGCGACCTCAAGGCGCGCGGCCAGCTCGTTCACCGTCATCGGCCCGTCGAACAGCAGGTAGGACAGCAGCGACAGATGCCGGGGCCCCAGCGCGAGCGACTGGAGCGGCTCGGGGACCGGCAGCCGTTTCGCCCGCCCGACCATGCGCGGCATGAGCAGCAGCAACGCCCGGATCGCGTCGTCGACGCCCAGTCCGGGCCCCTCGTCTCCGCTTGACATGCCCCACCCCTCACAAATTACCTTTGCGAACAAAGATATTTGGCTTCCAAAGCAAATCCATCGTAGTCGTACAGGGGGAATCGATCATGACCATCCTCGTCACCGGCGCCCGGGGCAACATCGGCGGCCGTCTCCTCACCCTGCTCGCCGAGGACGGCCACCGGGTGCGCGGCTCGGCCAGGAACACCTCCGCACTGCGGCTGCCCGAGGGCGCCGAGCCCGCCGAGCTGGACGTCACCGACCCGCGCGGCGCCGAGCAGGCCCTGCGGGGCGTCGAGACGATGTTCCTCTACCCCACCAGAGGCGAGACCGGCGCCTTCCTGAGGATCGCCGCCGAGGCGGGAGTGCGGCACGTCGTGCTGCTGTCCTCCCCCGCCGCCTACGAGGCCGGGGAGTACGACCGGCCCATCGGCCTCGTCCACCGGGCGGTCGAGCGGGCGCTGGAGGAGTCCGGCCTGCGGCACACCGTGCTGTATCCGAGCTGGCTGGCCACCAACGCCCGCCGAGACTGGGCCGGGGAGATCCGCGCCACCGGACGGGTCGGCATCGCCCATCCCGACGCGCAGGTCAACCCCGTCCACATCGACGACGTCGCCGAGGTGGCCGCGCGCCTGCTCACCGAGGAGGCGCACCGGGGCCGGAGGCAGGTGCTCACCGGCCCCCGGTCGATGCGCCTGCGTGAGGTCGTCGCGGCCCTCGGCGAGGCCGTCGGCGCGCCCGTCGAGGTGGAGGAGCTGACCGTGGAGCAGGCGCTCGGACGGCGCGACCCCCGGATGCCCGAGCCGGTCCTGCGGACGCTCCTTGAGGTGACCGCCTCGGCCGTCGGCGTTCCCGCGCCCGTCACCAACACCGTCGAACGGATCACCGGCCACCCCGCCCGCGAGTTCGCCGAGTGGGCGAGCGCGAACCGGGCCGACTTCCGATGACGCGGGGGCGCCCCGGCCACGACGGTCCGGAGCGCCCCCGAGCGGATACGGCACCTGTTCTGTGGATCCTTCACGTCCACCGCGGCCGCCCAGGCGGCGACCCACGGAACAGGTCCTAGGAGCTGTTTGGGGTTCGGATCTAGGTGTGGCCCAGTGGCGGGCCGGCCGTGGCTGGTAGAACTCGGACGTGGCGCGTTTTGATGTGACCGA
>NZ_JBEXZT010000013.1:0-206891 GCF_040631275.1 Streptosporangium sp. NPDC020145
TACGGGGCCTCCCCCCGGGGGGGCCCGGTATCTTTCGACCCCAAAAACCCCAACCCTGATCCCGGGCCGCCCCCCCCCCCCGGGGGGGGGGGGGGGGCCCCCGCGGCCCCCCCCCCGCCCCGATGTCATCGGAACTTCATCTGAAGCGGCGGAGCCGGAGGCTGTTGCTCACCACGAACACCGAGGAGAACGCCATCGCGGCTCCGGCGATCATCGGGTTGAGCAGTCCGAGCGCGGCCAGTGGCAGCGCGGCCACGTTGTAGGCGAACGCCCAGAACAGGTTCCCCTTGATCGTCGCCAGTGTACGGCGCGACAGCCGGATCGCCTCGGCCGCGGCCCGGAGATCCCCCCTGACCAGGGTCAGGTCGGCGGCCTCGATCGCCGCGTCGGTCCCGGTGCCCATCGCCAGGCCCAGGTCGGCCTGGGCGAGCGCGGCGGCGTCGTTGACCCCGTCGCCGACCATGGCCACCGAGCGGCCCTCGGCCTGCAGCCGCCTGACCACCTCGACCTTGCCCTCGGGCAGCACCTCGGCGATCACCTCGTCGATGCCGACCTCGGCGGCGACCGCGCGGGCCGCGGCCTCGTTGTCTCCGGTCAGCAGCACCGGGGTCAGGCCGAGGCCGCGCAGCCGCTCGATCGCCTCGGCGCTGGTCGGCTTGACGGTGTCGGCCACGACGAGGACCGCGCGGGCCCTGCCGTCCCAGCCGACCGCGACGGCCGTACGGCCCGCGGCGTGCGCCGCCTCCACCGCCCGCTCCAGCTCGGCGGGCAGGTGCTGAGCCCAGTCGGCCAGCAGCCTGGGCCTGCCGACGACCACGGCGTGGCCGTCCACGACGCCCTGGACACCGAGTCCCTCGACGTTGGCGAAGTCCTCGGGCGTGGGCAGCTCGCCCACCCGTTCGGCGGCGGCGCGGGCGACGGCCCTGGCGATGGGGTGCTCGGAGGCGTGTTCGAGGGCTCCGGCCAGGCGCAGCACCTCGTCACGGTCCTCGCCCTCGGCCGGGTGCACGTCGGTGAGGGTCATCCGGCCCTCGGTGACGGTGCCGGTCTTGTCGAGCACCACGGTGTCGACCGTACGGGTCGACTCCAGGACCTCGGGGCCCCTGATCAGGATGCCGAGCTGGGCGCCGCGTCCCGTGCCGACCAGCAGGGCGGTCGGGGTCGCCAGGCCGAGCGCGCAGGGGCAGGCGATGATCAGCACCGCGACCGCCGCGGTGAAGGCGGCCGAGGCGCCGCCCCCGGTGCCGAGCCAGAAGCCGAGCGTGGCCACGGCCAGCGCGATCACGATCGGCACGAAGATCCCGGAGACGCGGTCGGCCAGGCGCTGCACCTGCGCCTTGCCGGTCTGGGCCTCCTCGACGAGCTTGGCCATCCGGGCCAGCTGGGTGTCGGCGCCGACACGGGTGGCGCGGACCAGCAGCCGGCCGCCCGCGTTGACGGTCGCGCCGGTCACCGCGTCGCCGGGCCGCACCTCGACCGGGACGGACTCGCCGGTCAGCATCGAGGCGTCGACCGCGGAGGAGCCGTCCTCGACCACGCCGTCGGTGGCGATCTTCTCGCCGGGCCGTACGACGAACAGGTCGCCGACGGCGAGCTGGTCGGCGGGAACACGGACCTCGCGTCCCTCACGCAGCACGGCCACGTCCTTGGCGCCGAGTTCGAGCAGGGCCCGGAGCGCGGCGCCGGCGCGGCGCTTGGAACGGGCCTCGAAGTAGCGGCCCGCGAGGATGAACGCCGTCACCCCCGCCGCGGCCTCCAGGTAGATGTTGCCCGACCCGTCGGTGCGCTCGATGGTGAACGCGAACGGGTGGGTCATGCCGGTGGTGCCCGCGCTGCCGAAGAACAGCGCCCACAACGACCAGCCGAAGGCCGCCAGGGTGCCGATGGAGACCAGGGTGTCCATGGTCGCCGTGCCGTGGCGCAGGTTGGTCCAGGCGGCCCGGTGGAAGGGCCAGCCCGCGTAGACCACGACCGGCGCGGTCAGCGTGAGCGAGAGCCACTGCCAGTTCGGGAACTGCAGCGCGGGGACCATCGCCATCGCGATCACCGGTACGGCGAGCGCCACGGAGGTGATCAGGCGGTCACGCAGCGGCCGAAGCTCCTCGGCCGCCTCCGCCTCCTCGTCCCGGCTCTCGCCCGCCGACGGCGCGGCGGGCGGGTCGGGCAGCTTGGCGGTGTAGCCCGCCTTGGCCACTTCGGCGACCAGGTCCTCGGGACTGATGTCCCCGGAGTAGGTCACCTTGGCCTTCTCGGTCGCGTAGTTGACCGTCGCGGTCACGCCGTCGAGCTTGTTCAGCTTGCGTTCGATGCGGTTGGCGCAGGAAGCGCACGTCATGCCGCCGATCGAGAGTTCGACCGCGCCGCCGGAAGCCGGGGCCCTGTCATCGGTGAGGGGGGACATCGTCTCTCCTTTCTCGGTTCTCGGTTCGCGCCCTCGTCAGTGGGCGTGTCCTCCGTGGCCGCCGTGTCCGGCCTGCTCGCCGGTCCCCGAGGCCGGGGCGGCGGCCTGGCCGGTGCGCACGGTGAAGCTCGCGGTGCGCACGACCCCTCCGTGCTGGAAGTCTAGGAAGAGCCGGTAGGCGCCACGGCTGGGCACCTCGGTGTAGAAGGTGATCCCGGGGCCCGCGGCGGTCCTGCCGTCACCGGGCTCCCCATCGGGGTGAACGTGCAGGTAGGCCAGGTCCCCGTCGCGCAGCGCGACCAGGTGGCCGTAGGCGCCCAGGTAGGGCTGCAGGTCGGTGACGGGCCTGCCGTCCTTGGCGACGCTCAGGGTGAGCTTGCTCAACGCGCCGGGGGTCAGGTCGCCGTCGAGAGTGACGGTGTAGCCGTCCACGGTGGTCGTACGGCTCGCCGCGGGCAGCGCCGCAGGCCTGTAGTCACCGGGGGCCAGCAGGTCGACGCCCAGGGTCAGCGCGTCGCCGCCCTCGGGGGCGAAGTCGGCGAACGCCCGGTAGGCGCCCGCGGCGGGCAGCGTCAGCGGCACCGACCACTCGCCGCCCCCGGCCTCCCGGGGATGCAGGTGCCAGAAACCGCCGAGGTCGCGCGAGACGACGATGAAGTGCAGCTTCTTGTCGTGCTGGACCTGGTATCCGGTGACGGGCCTGCCGTCGGGGCCGGTGACGGTGAAACGGAAGTCCGTCTCCTGGCCGGGCTCGACGGTGGTGGTCCGCGGAGTCAGGGTGTAGCCGTTGTTCGACACTTGAAGTCCTTCCGGTACGGACGTCTCGCCGGGGGCGGGTGAGGCGGTCGTGTGGGGTGTGGCCTGGGGGGTGAGGCCGGCGGTGTCCGCCGCCCTGCCCGCGCCGAGGGCTCCGCCGAAGAGAACGGCGAGGCCGAGAAGGTAGGCCCCCAGCCTGGCTGGGGTGTTCATGCCGGATCGACCACTTCGTATCCGGCGGTCCGCACCGCGGCCCTGACCGCGTCGTCGCTGACCGGGCCCTGTCCGCTCACCGTCACCAGGCCGGTCGCCAGGTCCACCTCGACGCCGGTGACGCCGGGGACCTCGCCGACCTCCTCCTTGACGGAGCTGACGCAGTGGCCGCAGGTCATGCCCTTGACGGTGTATGTGGTGGTGCTCATCGTCTTCTCTTTCCGTTCTTCTCTCGTGTGCCCGGTCAGGACCTGACCAGGCGCGCGATGGCGTCGGTGGCTTCCTTGACCTTGCTGTCGGCCTCGGCCCCGCCCTTGGCGGCCGCGTCGGCCACGCAGTGGGCCATGTGCTCCTCCAACAGGGACAGGGCGAAGGATCTCAGCGCGTGGTCGGCCGCGGACACCTGGGTGAGGATGTCGATGCAGTACTTGTCCTCGTCGACCATCCGCTGCAGGCCGCGGACCTGGCCCTCGATCCTGCGCAGCCGCCGGAGGTGGTCCTCCCTGTTCGCGGTGTAGCCGCTCATCTCCCTCTCCTCTCCGGTGGTCGCTTCACCCTTCACAACACGGTACCCCCCTACCGTATTCCGGACTCTCGGGATTCCGGTTCCCGGTTGATACCCTGGGGGGGTACTGGAATGACCATAACATACCCCCACGGGGTTGCCTCCCTCAAGGTGTGCGCCCCTCGTCGTGTCGATCGCGGAGAGTGGCCGGTTCATTACTCATTGTTATTACATTGTTTGGAGTAATGGCACGGAATCGATGCCTTTGCCTCTCTGGGGTGACCCTTTCAAGGTCTTTCTCATTAGCGTGGTCTTTAAGTCCACGCCGTGTCGGCGTCTTTTTGAGATGCCTGAACGGTGTTCCCGGCGACCTGGGACCACCAGGGCGCATCCATCACGACATGGAGTGATCACTCATGGTCAAGCAGATTCTCGCGGCCGGTGCGATGGTGGCTTCCGCTCTCGCCGCCCCCGTGACGATGCCGGCTGAGATCGCCAACGCCTCGACGGCGCCTCAGGCCCTGTCGGCCGGTTCCGTGCACCTCACCCAGAGCAGCCTCGTCCTGCGGCCCTGCCGTCACGGCCGATGCCACCGCGGTGGCGGAGGCGGCGGCGGCGGAGGCGGCGGAGGCGGTGGCGGTGGCGGAGGTGGCGGCGGCGGTAACCACAGCGGCGGCGGAGGCGGCGGAGGCGGCGGAGGCGGCGGTGGCGGCGGCGGTGGTGGCGGCGGTGGAGGTGGAGGTGGCGGAGGTGGCGGCGGCTGATCCCGCCCGAACTCTCCGCACATCCCGGATGTCCCTCCGGCCGGTCGAGGCCACACGGCCGCCCGCCGGGCAGGGGGACGGCCTCCAGGCCGTACGCCATCCGTTCTCCGGGGGGCGTCTCCGGCGTCAAGGAGAATTCCCTCTTGGCGCCGGGGACGGTCTTCGCCGCCTTTCCGATGCTGTGAGAAACCGATGAGGTGAAAGGCCGATTCCAACCGAAACAATGGAATTCCGATGACCGGCCGCGGGTTTCCCGGCGGCCGGTTTCCGGGCCGGGAGGGAGGCGCCGAGGGGTTTTCGCCGGGCCGTACGGTGGGAGGCTCATCGGCGTGGACGACATATGGGATCTTGTGGTCGTCGGCGGTGGTCCCGCCGGATCCGCCGCCGCCCTGCGGGCCAGGCAACTCCGTCCTGACGCCCGGGTGCTGCTGCTCGACAAGGCCGACTTCCCCCGCGACAAGGCGTGCGGCGACGGCATCGCCGCCCACGGGCACGACGAACTCGCCCTGCTGGGCCTGCCGGACCTGATCGCCGACCATCGGCCGACGCGACGCCTGTCGATCGTCTCGCCCGGGGGAGCGCGGGTCGACGCCACGGTCGCCAGAGCGAACCACGTCGTCCCCCGCGCGGTCTTCGACGCCCGCCTGGTGGAGGCCGCCAGGGAACGGGGCGTGGAGGTCCGGCGCCACCGGGTCCGCGCCCTGGCCGTACGGCACGGGCACGTCGTCCTCGACGGCACCGTGACGGCCCGTGCCGTCGTCGGCGCCGACGGGGCCAACTCCGTCGTACGGCGCCTCATCGGCATGCCTGCCTCCCCGGGCAGGCACACCGCGATCGCCGTGCGCGGTTACGCGGACGTGCCCCTGGACGACGACGTCCAGCGCATCGTCATGCAGGGGGAGGGATGGCCCGCCTACGCCTGGTCGTTCCCCGTCGGGGACGGCAGCGCCAACGTCGGCTTCGGGATGCTGCTTCCCCGGCTGCGGGCGACCGGCCTGCCCGGACGCCGGGTCCTGCACGACAGGCTCGCCGAACTGCTGCCCCACCTGCCCGCCCGCGACCTGCGGGCCCACCACCTCCCCCTGTCCCCGGGCAGGCCGGGGGCCGGGGTGGGCAGGGTGATGCTCGCCGGCGACGCGGCCGGGCTGATCAACCCGCTGACCGGGGAGGGCATCTACTACGCCCTGCTGTCGGGCAGGCTCGCGGGCGAGGCCGCGACGCAGGCGCCGGACGACCCGCTGCCCCGGTACCGGGGAGAACTGGGCAGGGCGCTCGGGCGGCATCTGAGGACCACCGACGCGCTCGCCCTGGCCGCCCGTTCCCCCCGGTTCATCGACGCCGCGATCGGTGTCGCCGCCCGGCGGCGGGAGGTGTTCGACCTGCTGGTCGAGGTGGGGCTCGGGGCGGGGACCGTACCGCCCTCCCTGCTCTTCGCCGTGGCCTGCCGCTGGCTCGGCGAAGCCGTACGAGGAGCCTGAACTTCCGGGACTGTTGCCTTGATCACTCTTATGGTAAAGAAGGTTTCCAGTAAGGCGCCTCGACCTCCCCCCATCGAAAGGCCCCCTATGCGACTGCGTTCGCGTGTCCTGAGCATGATCGTGGCGTTAACGGCGGCGATGGCCACCGCCGCCCCCGCCCTGGCGGACGGGCCGACCGGCGACATCGTCTACGCCACCCGTAACGGCGGCAAGGTCGTCGCCCTCACCTTCGACGACGGCCCCTCTCCCGACTGGACCCCCAAGGTCCTCGACCTGCTGCGGAGCAGGCAGATCCGCGCCACCTTCTGCCTGCTCGGAAACCAGGTCAAGGCGCACCCCGAGCTGGTGCGCCGCATCGTCGCCGACGGCCACGCCGTCTGCAACCACACCGTCAACCACGACTCGCTCGCCGGCTGGACCCCCGAGGCGATCCGCGCCGACCTGACCGCGACCAACGACGCGATCCGCACGGCGGCGGGCGACCCCAACCTGCCCATCAGGTACTTCAGGGCCCCCTACGCCGCCTGGGGTGCCTCGCCGCAGGTCGCGGCCTCCCTCGGCATGTCGGCCCTGGCCTGGACGATGGACCCCTCCGACTGGGACGGTTCCCCGGCGGACGTGCTCGTCCAGCGGCTGAGCTCGCAGATCTACCCGACGGCCGTCTCGCTCTCCCACGACGGCGGCGGCGACCGCTCGGCGACCGTGGCCGCCTACGGGCAGCTGATCCCGCAGTGGCAGCAGGCCGGCTGGGGGTTCGAGCTGCCCGCGACCACCGGCGGGCCGTACCCGCCCGCGTGCACCTCGCCCGTCTGGCGTGGCCGTGACAGCTACAGCCAGGGCGACAGGGTCTCCCGCAAGGGGCACATCTACCAGGCCCGGTGGTGGACCCGGCTTGAGGACCCGGCCAACGCCTGGTGGGTGTGGGCCGACCTCGGCGCCTGCTGATCCCGGACGGCCCCCGAAGGCCGGGCGAACCGTGCGGCGTCGTGCTGGCAAGGTCCGTGGCGCCCGAGTCTGAAGGGGGCCGTTCTCCCGGTCCGGCCTGGACGGCGTGTCAGCAGGTGGCGGCGGCTCCGGCGCGCTCCTGGGCGAGGCTCTCCGCCGGCGACCGCCCCCTGGTACGGCCGAGCTCGGGCAGGAGGGACACCACCCCGAGCACGGCCAGCCCGGCGCCCAGCCAGAGGGGGGCGCGCAGCCCGAAGCCGTCGATGACCAGCCCACCGGCCGAGGAGCCGATGATCACCCCGAGGGTGATGAAGGAGGCGTGGACGGTGTTGACCAGCGGCCCAGGGTTGCCCACCCGCTGGACGCGTACGGCCATCGCCGGGTTCATGGTCACTCCGACCAGCCCGACGCCCAGCATGGCGATCACCGCGGGAACGCTGAGGTGGGCGAACGCCGCGAACCCGGCCAGGAAGACCGTGTTGAGAACCAGCCCGGACAGCAGGACGCCGACGGTGTGCCTGTCGGCCAGGCGCCCGACGACGTGATTGCCGGCCACGGTGGCCGCGCCGTACGCGACGAGCAGGAGGGGAACGGTCTCCGAGGCGAACCCGGTGACCTGGGTGAGGATCGGGCTGAGATAGCTGAAGGCGGCGAAGGTCGCGCCGATGATGAGGGTGCTGGTCGACAGCGCCAGCCACAGCCGGCCGTTCCTGAAGACCGCCATCTCCCGCCTGAGACCGCCACCGTCGGCACGCCCGAGCCGGGGGACGCCCGCCGTCGTGGCGAGCGCGGCGACGACGGTCAGGGCGCCGACGGCCCAGAAGGCGGCGCGCCAGCCGAGCCGCCCGCCGATCAGCGTGGACAGCGGCAGCCCGAGCAGGGTGCCGAGCATCAACCCGTTCAGGACGACGGCGAGGGCACGGCCGCGCACCTCCGGGCGGCTCAGCCGGACCGCGACCGAGATGGCGACCCCGAAGAAGGCCTGGGAGGCGACACCGGTGACGACACGCGCGACGATCATGATCGGGTAGGAGGGCGCGACGGCCGCGAGCACGTTGCCCGCCAGAAAGACGGCGAACAGCAGTATGAGCGCGGGTTTCGGGCGTATCCGTACCAGTGCGACGGTCATCAGCGGTCCGCCGACCGACATGGCCACCGCGAAGGCGGTGATCAGATAGCCGATCTGGGAGATGGTCACGCCGAGTCCGCCCGCCATCTCGGGCATCAGGCCTCCGACGGCGAACTCGCTGGTCACCATGGCGAAGATGCCGATGGCCAGGACGTAGACGGCTCTGGGCAAGGGGAGCTCCTTTTTGCACCGATCGGTGTAGAACTTGGGCGTGAAAAAGCAGGGGTCAGGCCAGGGCGTCCATGGCCGTGGCCGCGATGGCCGCGACGGTGGCGTCGTCGGCGCCCCCCTGGGCGGCCACCCGGATCCCGGCGATCACGGCGTTGACGAACCTGGCGAGTTCGGCGGGGTCGCGGGTGGAGCCGATGTCGCCCGCGCGCTGCCCGCTCTCGATGACGGCGCTCAGGTCGGCGATCCGCCGTTCGGTGTCGCGGCCGAGCATCAGGGCGATCTCCGGGTCGCGGCCTGCGAGCTCCATCGTGGTGTTGACGGTCAGGCAGCCGAGGCCGTGGCCGTCGCGCCGGTTCTCCGCCTCCGTCCTGAGGATCCCGGCGAACAGCGCGCGGATCCGCTCGATCGCCGGCAGTTCGTGACTGTCGAGAATCCGCAGTTGGTCGGCGGTGGTGGCGTCCATGTAACGGGTCAGCGCGCGCTTGAACAGCTCACGCTTGTTGACGAAGGCGTTGTACACGCTGCTGCGGTCCAGGCCGAGCGCTTCGCACAGGTCTCTGGTCGAGGTCGACTCGTAGCCGTTCGCCCAGAACGTGCGCATCGCGGTGTCCAGGACCCGGTCCTCGTCGAATGATCTCGGCCTCGCCATGAGAGCACGCTACCCGTTTTGCATCGGTCGGTGCAATATGGGGTGGGGTGTCCCCGTTCGTGCCGGTCAGGGGAGGGGCGGCGAGCGCCCCTCCCCGGAGGGTCAGGAGAAGTTCGGCTCGGGAACCGGCAGGGTCACCCTGCCGGGGCCGCGCCAGGGGCCCAGTTCCTTGGGCACGTCACCGATGTGCAGCGCGCCGATCGCCAGCGGGAGCACCACCTTGCTCCTGGCCAGGTCGACGGTGACAACCGCCCCGGTCGGGCTCTCCGAGCTGTAGGTGGCGTCCGTGCCCGCGATCACGAAGCCCAGCCGGTGGCCCTTCTTGAAGGTGTACTCCTGCGGCAGGGTCTCCCAGCGGACCCTGCCGTACGTGCCGGGCGGCAGGGGAGTGGGCGCGCTGAGGGAGTCGCGGTTCTGCACGTCGATCCAGCCGCGGGCGACGATCTCCAGCGGGCGGGTGGCCAGGTTGGTGGCGACCTTCCGGTAGCAGGCGTCGTCGGCGGCCGTGCTCTCGCCGTGGCAGCTCTCCTCGGGAAGGGTGGAGATGCCCTGGCCACGGCGCCAGTCGACCCGGGTGTCCTCCCCGAAGTCGGCCAGGAGCGCGGTCAGGTTCGAGGTCGGCCGGTCGAGCGCTACCCGCAGGTCGACGACGGGCGTCCCGGACAGGCGCAGGTCCAGGGGCAGGCTCCCGGTGGTGAAGGCCACCCTGCCCGATGCCCCGGTGCCGACGTCGGCGACCATCGTCTCCTCGGACTGGCGCAGGTCGGTGAAGGAGGCCGTCTGCCCCCTGCGCGCCGGGACGAGGCCGAGCGAGCCGTCGGCCGCCGGATGGAAGGGGACCTTGAGGGACAACGGCTCCGGCCAGTCACGCTGGGTGACCCAGCGATCGACGCCGACCTGCACGTCGGCGCGGGGACGGCGCATGACGCCGTTGTCCACGCCGAGCAGCCAGTGGTCGAACCACTGGTGCAGGGTGTCGACCCAGACGTCACGGCGCCCGGCGAAGTCGAAGGGGTCGACGTGCTGGTACTGCCCGACCCAGATCTTGCGGGGCACGTTCCGCGCCGCGAGGGCCCGCCACCAGGTGGAGAAGTTGTCCGGCCTGACGTTGAGGTCGTTGACGGTGTGCACGGCGAAGACGCTGGCGCGCACCTTGGAGACGTCGGCGAGGGAGCCCGCGAGATAGTCGCGCTCGGCCCAGAAGGGGTTGTAGTCGCCGGTCGCGTCGCCGTCCTCGGCGTCCATCCGCGCCCGAGCCGCGGCGCACTTGGCGTCCGGGTCGGTGTCGACGTAGGAGGCCAGCCAGGACATGTAGTCGTAGTTGTAGACCACCCCGTTGGATCGCTGGTACCTGTACCAGGAGCTGATCGCCGAGATCGGGACGATGGTCTCCAGCCCCCGGACCCCGGTCGCCGCGACGGCGTTGGCCAGTGTGCCGTCGTAGGACTTGCCGATCATCCCGGACTTGCCGGTGGTCCAGTCCGCGGCGACGGGGGTGCCGTCCTCCCGGCGGGCGACGGCGCGGCCGTTCAGCCAGTCCACCACGGCCTTGCCGCCCAGCACGTCGGCCCGGCCGCCGCCGTCGGGGCAGCCGTCGGACCTGGTGGTTCCGTTCATGTCGACGTTGAGGACGGCGTAGCCACGTGGGACGAAGTAGTTGTCATAGAAGAGGGGGAATTTCGTGATATTTCCGGCGGCGTCGTAGACCTTCCGCTCGCCCTCGTTGCCCCGGCCCGCGTTGTCGTAGTACGGGCTCTCGTCGATGATCACCGGGACCTTGAGCCTCGGGCCCGACTCCCTCGGCCTGATGATGTCGACGCGGATGCGGTCGGGGCGGCCGTCGGCGTCGCTGTCGGCACCCGACTCGACGTAGACGTGCTCGCGGACGGCGTCGGCGTAGGAGAAGACCGGCTGGCTCCGCCCCCGCTCGACGGTGATGGCGGGAGAGGTGCCGGTGGGGACGGTCGGGGCCGCGTTGGCGGGCGTGACGCCCGCCGCGACCACCGCCAGGGCGATGAGGACTGCTCGTAACTGTGGCACTGCCTGTGGCACGCGGAGCCTCCGGGGGGTCGAGAGAGACATCCGCAATATCGGTGGCGCCGGGTCGGTTAACAAGATTCCTTTACGGCTTTGACATCACCCTGGTTCTGGTGCGTGACATGTCGTATCCGCCGGCCGTACGGCCGTGCACACCGGGTGACACCGGCCCGCCCCGCGGCGGGCCGGGAAGCCCGCATGGAGCCGGTCGTGACGCCGTCGCCGAGGAGGTTCCCGCGGGGGACGCCACGGTCATCGGGCCGGGCGGCGCGTCCCGAGGGAACGTATCCTCGCGGAATGAAGATCGTACGCGGCACGATCGCCTCCCTGGCCGGTGACGCGGTCTCCCACCACGGCCCCGTGACCCGGCCGCGTCGCCTGGTCAGCAGCCCGCGCTCACGGGTGTGGCGCGCCGACATGGGCGGGACCGCCGTGGTGATCAAGCAGATCGTCGGCGGTGCGGACGCCGACGAGCGCTTCCGCCGCGAGGTGACCGCGCTGCGGCTGGCCGCACGGGCCGATCCGCCCCTGGTGCCCGTACTGTTCGGCGCCGACCCCGGCCACCGGATCATGGTCATGGAGTGGCTCGACTCCGGTGAACCGCCCGCCGACTGGGCGGTCGGCTACGCGACCGCGCTGGCCCGGTTGCACGCGACGACGGACGCCGGTGACGCCGGGGCGCTGCCACGCTGGTCCCCGCCCGGCCCCGGCGTCCTGGACGCCTTCTTCCGGCTGGCTGCTCGGCTCGGCGTCGCGGTCGCGCCGACCGTCAGGGCGGAGCTCGACGGCGTGCTCGACCGGCTGGGGCGGGAGAGGGGCCACGCCCTGCTGCACGGAGACCCCTGTCCAGGTAACGACCTGTACACCGGCGGCGGAACGCGTTTCGTCGACTTCGAGCAGGCCGCCCTGGGGAACGGCCTGCTCGAACTGGCCTATCTGCGCGTCGCCTTCCCGACCTGCTGGTGCGCCACCGCCCTGCCCGGGCCGCTGCTGCGTCGCGCCGAGGAGGCCTATCACGCCGCCTGGAACACCACCACGGGCACCGGGCCCCGGGGCGACCTGGCCGACGCGTGCGTCGGGTGGTTGCTGCGGGGAGACGCACTCGTCGAACGGGCCCGCCGTGACGGGACCGACCACCTGGCCGCGCTCGTCAAGGACGACTGGACCTGGGGTACGGCCACCGCCCGGCAACGGCTGCTCCACCGCCTCGGCGTCGTCGGTGAGGTCACCGCGGACACCGCCCTGGCCGGTGTCGGCGACCTCACGGCGACGATGCGCGACCGCATGCTCGATCGCTGGCCCACGCTGCGGCCGCTCTCCCCTGAGCGCCCGCCGGGGCAGCACGGCCTCCGGAGGCCGAACGTCCTCGACCGCCTCAGGAACCGGTTCTGAGCCGCACCACTGACGCGGCCGGTGAGGAGGCGGGAGCTTCCCGCCCGGTGAACAACCCCGACGTCCGGCCCGCCGGCACGGCGCGGCACCGAACCGGCTCCGCCCGGCCGTACGGGCGGGCGAGACGCGGCTCCTCGGCCAGGGTCACCTGTCAGGGCCCCGGGGGGTGAGATGGCGGGCCAGGGTCTCCAGGGCTGAACGCACTTCGGCCAGGGCGGTGTCGTCGGGGAGGACCTCGGCGAGGGTGGCGTCGACGGAGACGGCGCGCACCTCCTGGACGCGCTCCGACACACGTGGGTGGACCAGGGAACGGCGGCGGTCGCGCGGGTCGGGCTCGGTGACGACCGCTCCCGCCTCGCGCAGCCGGGCGACCGCGGCCGAGACGGCGCTCTGCGGCAGGCCGGTGCGGACGGCGATCTCACCCACCGCGCTACCCGGGTGGTCCCGCAGGTCGTTGACCACGATCAAGACCGTACGGGTGCTCGTCGCGTGGTCGCCGACCCTCTCGGCCGGAAGCGCCCGCTCACCGAGCTTCATCAAGGTACGGCCCAGCACGAACAGCTCGATTCCATTCACCCGGTAGACGATACATCAACCTTGATGCATCAATTTTGATGTATCAAGGTTGATGCTTTATGGTCGACTCCGGGCGAACAAGCCATACGAACCATCCGAAAGGACCCCTCACATGAGCGAGCTGCGTGTTCCCGGCGCCACCCTGCACTACCAGGTGCGTGGAACCGGCCCGATGCTGCTGATCTCGCAAAGCGGCGAGGGCGACGCCGACCGCACCGTCGACCTGGTGGAGCACCTCGCCGACGATTTCACCGTGGTGACCTACGATCGGCGTGGTCTGTCCCGTAGCGCGCTCGACGAACCGGCGCGCGGCGCGACGATGGCCGAGCACGCCGACGACGTGCACCGGCTGCTCGCCGAGCTCACCGACCAGCCCGTCCGGATGCTCGGCTGCAGCCTGGGCGCGGTCATCGGCCTGCACGTGGCGGTCAGGCACCCGGATCAGATCGGCACACTCGTCGCCCACGAGCCGGTCGCGCCCCGTCTGCTCCCAGACGACCGGCGGGCCCGGCACGAGCGCGAACTGGCCGAGGTCCAGGCGCTCTACGAGCGCGAGGGCCTGACCGCCGCGTTCAAGGCCATCGCCGACGTCCTGGGCATCGACCCGGCCAACCCCGACGCCGAGCCCGGCCTCACCCCGCAGCCGATGACACCGAACCGGATCGCCAACTTCGACTACTTCATCCGGCACGACTTCTCGGCCGTCATCACCGACACCCTCCCGGTCGCCCGCATCGCCCACACCCGGACCCGGATCGTCCCGGCCGTCGGAGCCACCACCCCGCACCACGTCTTCGACTACCGGTGCGCCGAGGCGCTGGCCGCCCTCCTCGGCACCCAGGTCGTCCGCTTCCCCGGCGGGCACAACGGCAACACCGCGCACCCCCGCGGCTACGCCACTCTGCTCCGGCGGATCCTCCAGCCCTGACACCCTTCTCCGCACGGCGCCGGCCCGGCATCACCGGTTCGCGTTCACGGCGGACGGCCTCACCCCGCGCGGGACGCTCCAACGCGGCGCCACCGGGGATGACCGTCAGCCCTGGAACGGGTTCACGGTCTCATGTGCGGGGGCGGGGCCCGGGGCCGGTCTGACGGCTCCTGGCGGTCCGGCCCCGGGCGGCGGACCTGCCGACGCTGCGCAGCAGGACGCGCATGGTCCGGTCGAGGACCCTGCGCTCCTCGGCGGTGAGCCCGGACAGCAGCAGGGTGAGGCTGGCCACGTGCTCGGTGAGCGCGGCGTCCGCGGTCTCACGACCCTTCGGGGTGAGCGTGACCCGCACGCTCCTGCGGTCGTCGGGGGCGAGGGCGCGCTCGATCAGCCCCGCCTGTTCGAGCCGGTCGAGCCGGTTGGTCATACCGGCCCGCGAGATCATCAGCGCCGAGGAGAGCTCGGAGGGGGTCAGCGTGTACGGCGGGCCGGAGCGTCTCAGTGAGGCGAGCACGTCGAACTCCCCGCGGCGCATGCCGTACCGGGCGGAGGCCTCCTCGACCGCGGGGACGATGAGGCGGGAAAGCCGGGTGAGCCTGCCGAAGATGCCCATCGCGGCCAGGTCCAGGTCGGGGCGCTCGTGCCGCCACTGGGCGAGGGCGGCGTCCACGGCGTCCCCGCGGCCGCCGTCGTCCCTGCGTGCGCTGCCTTGACTCATGGGGGAATCATATTCGGCCCGTTACATTTGGATGTCAGATTGTTTGACCTGCGGTGAACCGGCTGCCCTGGTTGCTCCACCTCGGACCCGTGTGCCAACCGGTGGGCCACGTCCGGGAAGTGGTGTGTGAACCGTCTTTCCAGTGATCCTGTCTCCGCAGGGCAAACGGAAAGCGTCCGCCGGCGACGGCGCGTGTTCGGGCACACCGCGTCCGCGGACGTAGCCCGGCGCAGGCCTGGGGCGGTCCGCATCGTCCGCCCCGGTGCGGTGGATCGCGGGAGACCCGCCATCGGGGCCGAGTCGCCCGTGCCCGCCTTCGCTCGACGCCGGACCCCGCACCGGCACCGGTCCGGTATCGGACCGGGCGGCAGGTCCAAGGGTGGTTGCCGTGGTGGATCAGGGGACGACGGCGTACTCGGTGAAGTGGCCGCAGGAGACGAAGCCGAGACGGCGGTAGACGGGGGCGCCGTCGGCGGACGCCTGCAGCACCGCGGTCTCGTGGCCCGCGTCGCGGGCGGTGCGCAGGGTGGCCAGGGTGACGGCGCCGCCATAGCCGCGTCGGCGTGCGGTGGCGAGCGTGGCGATGTTGTAGATCCCGGCGACGCCCGCGTACAGGAAGACCTCGGCCGAGCAGACGGGGCGGTCGTCGACGTAGCCGACCAGGTACCGGGCGGGGCAGTCGGCGGCGAGCGCCCATGGGGCGGTGCCGGCGAAGAACCGGCGCACGGTGAAGGCGGGCGGGTCCCAGTTCGCGGCCAGGACCGTGGCGTAGTCGGCGAGCTGGGCGGGGGTGGTCACCAGGCGGATGTCCAGGCCGTCGGCGTGCGCCTCGGGAAGGGGCGCGCGCAGGTCCTTCCACATGCCCGTCTCGGTCTCCGAGGCTGCGAGCCCGGCGGCCTTGAGGTGCCCGGCAAGGTCGGCCGGTGTGGAGGCGGGGCCCACCCACCAGGAGAAGGGGCGGCCGGTGGCGGCCAAGGCGCGGACGGTTTCCGCGGTGCGGGCCGGGGCGGTGGCCGGGGTGAAACGGGCCGCCGCGACGATGTTGAAGGTGTCGTCGTCCAGGCCGCTGTCGGCGATCAGCAGATCGCCCGTCTCGGTGACGGACGCGCCTTCCAGGTTACGGTGCAGGTGGCAGGCGTGCTCGGCGAGGTTCTGCTCCATCGCGAGCGGAAGGCCGGAAGGAGCGCTCTGGTGCTGTGTCATGTTCATCGAACGATCCTGGAGGCAGGCCGTTCTCTCGACAACGCATTTGACCGGGTCCCCGCAGACCCACCGACACCCCGAGAGGAATGACCTTCCGCCTGGGTGCGCCGTCGCCGCGCCTGTCGGTGAACGATCTGATCACGGCATCCCGATGGCGCAGGAAGGACGACCGATGGCGGGCACGCAAGGTCCGCACATGAACCCTCCAGGCCGCTGGCGCGTCCCTCAGGTATGAAGGGATCGCGTTTGACCGTCATCGCGGTGCTCGCGTCGTTGTGCGCCTGCGGTCAGTCGGGTACCGGTTCGGTGATCACCGTGGCCGAGACCGAGACGATCGTGTTGCCGAGGGCTGATCAGCCTAAAGCGCATCGGCCCACCCTGGAGCGGCTCAAGCGAGAGGCGGCGTCGTCGGGCGGAGGTCGTCAAGCGGTACGCGGCCCGGGTGGCGGCCACCTCGTCGCCCAAGCCGACGGACTTCGAGGGACACGACCCCGCGGTGACCGACCCGGACGTGGAGATCGACGGCATTCCCTACGCCGAACTGGTCGACCTCGGGACCATCGCCGAGTCGGAGGGCATCTCCTACGAGGAGGCCATCGACCGTTTCGGCTCGCAGTCGTCCAACAGCCGGGTGATCGGCAGGCTCAATGCGGAGTTCCCCGATGCGATCTCCGGCGTCAGCTACGCCGGCGGCCAGCGGGGACTGCGCGTCGGCTTCAAGGGTCCCATCCCGGATCGCGCGATTGAGCTGGCCAGGACCCTCCCCATGGAGGTCACCTTGATCGGCGGGAAGGGATTCTCGTCCGCGGAGCTCCGGCAGGCCCAGGACACGGTTGCCGCATGGCTCCGATCCCGATCTGAGGTGGCCACGGTGACAGCGCGCTCAGATGACGAGACCGGCCAGGTCAAGGTCACGGTTCAGCCGAAGGCGAGGCCGGACGACGCCGAGGAGTTCAAGCGTGGGCTTCGACTCCCGCGGCCGGACAATCCGCGCATCACCGTCGAGGTCACGCTGATCTCGGCGGGGGAGCGCTGAGGCCGGGACGGTCATCGCTCCCGGACCGTGTAGGTCAGGTGGGTCACTCGCTGCGTCGGCTCCGCGCGGACCTGCTCCAGAGCCACGCGGCCCGCGTCCACGCCCTCGAACAGGCGGATTCCGGAGCCGAACAGCACGGGTGAGAGCGCGATCGAGAACTCGTCGACCAGACCGGCGCTCACGTACTCCAGGATCGTCGCGCCGCCGCCCGCGATGCGGACGTCGCGGTCGCCGGCGGCCTCGCGGGCCCGGCCGAGCGCGGCCTCGACGCCGTCGTTGACGAAGTGGAAGGCGGTCCCACCCGGCCGCTCCCAGGGGTCACGCCTCTCGTGCGTCACGACGAAGACCGGCGTGTGGAACGGCGCCTCCTCCGGCCACATCCGCTCACCGGCGTCGAACATGCGCTTGCCCATCACGCTCGCGCCGGTGCGCTCGAACGCCTCCCGCACGATGTCGTTGTCGCGTCCTTCCTCGCCGCCCTCGCCGAGCTTCAGGTTCTCCCGGAAGAACCGCTGCGGGAAGACCCACCGCTGCAGTTCCATCCACTGCCGCCCCATCAGGTCCCCGACGGACTCGGGCGCGATGAAACCGTCCAGGGACATCGACACGCTGAAGAACACCTTCCCGGCCATCAGCCCTCAGCTCCCTTCCGAAGGATCTCGGTGACGTAGGCGGCCAGGTTGCCCAGGGTCTGCCGGCCGCCCTCGATCGCGTGGTATTTCTCCACGGCTTCGTCGCGCAGCTCCTTGCTGAGGAACACCGTGCGCATCTCGATCCGGGTGGCCGCCCCGTCGGGCGTGAACGCGAGGACCGACTCGAAGGCGTTCGGGTCGCCGCGGTGTTCGCCGTGCAGCAGCGTGATCCCCTCCGGCGGGACGATCTCGGTCCAGGTGATCCACTCCTGGTAGTCCGTTCCGTCCGGGCCGTGCATCACGAAGTCCCACTCCCCGCCGACGCGAAACTCGAAGGACCGGGTGGTGGTGGTGAACCCCTCCGGCCCCCACCACTGCGACAGGTGCCGCACCTCGGTGAAAGCCTCGAACACCAGCTCCCGCGGGGCGTCGACGACCCGGGAGATCACAATCTCGCGGTCGGCCGTCGCGGACCGCTCCGGTGCTCCTTGTCCCGTCTCGCTCATCGGTTACCTCCTTCCTGAATTGCCTGCTTGAGGTCCTGCACATAGGCGTCCAGCCGGTCGAAGCTCTCGTTCCAGAACCGTTCGAACCCGCCGGTCCACTCGTGGACCGGTCGCAGCCCCCGGGCGTCGAGGCCGTACAGGCGCTGTTTGCCCGCCCTGCGATCCCGCACCAGCCCGACCTCCCGGAGCACCCGCAGGTGTTTGGACGCCTGCGGCTGGGTCATCCCCAGCTCCTGGGCCAGCTCGGTCACCGGCCGCTCGCCCGCCCGCAGCAGCGCCAGGATCTCCCGGCGCTGCGGTTCGGCGATCGCGTTGAAGACGTCCGACGTCGTCGCTGCCCGTGCCATGACCATCATCATATGCCTATATCGGCATGCGTTAATCCGGGGGAGGAGGAAGCGCATCGGCCGGTCCGGCCGAGCCGGCGACGTTGCGCCGCCTCGTTGACGAAGGCGTCAGCATCACCGAGGCCGCCCGCGTCCTGAAGATCTCCCGCGGTACGGCCTGCACCGCGCTCGCGCTCAGCCGGTAACCGTGCACGGTGAAGGTCGCCCTTGGCCACCTGGCGGCTGGAAGCACGTTCGGGAAGGCCTCTGCTACCAGGGGTTCCCGTCGCCGCTCCCGTTGTAGTCGTGCGTTGCGTCCCAACCGCCGGTCCCTTGACCGCGGAGCGAACCCTTGCTTTTGGTGGCCACGGCGAACCGTCGCCTGAGAGCCACGTCGGTGATACCCGCCACGCCGTCGAGCGCGACCCTGAGCGAGGGCTCCCGCTTCTCCTGCACGGCGTGCTCGGCCAGCTCCCTGCCGGCGGGAGTGGGACGCAGGGTGAGGCCCAGCCACCCTCGCCCGACCAGGCCTCGACGTACCAGGTCCTCCTCCACGGCCCTCACGCTCTCATGTCCTGCCAGCGCGGCGAGCGCCTTTGGGATGGTGGAGCGCTGCGCGAGAGCGGCCTCCTCCACGGAATCGCCGCTTTCGGCCCCCGCGACGGCGTAGAGCTTGTCGGCGTAGGACAGGCGTAACCGCCCGTCCTTGACGACGGTGAAGAGCGCAGCCAGGGCGACCCTGCGACGGCCACCGCTCAGGTAAGCCACCTCATTGCGATCCACAACGCGCCTCCTTATTTTTGTTCATTAATTTCGTCCCCTCATTATGGATAATTTTTCGGGTGGCCGGTCGGCCCGAGAACGCCGCGTGGAGTCACAGCCGCGCGACGGATGCGTACGTCGCCATGGTGATGGAAAACCCACGGTGGGAGTGGTGCGGCAGGTCTACCGGGAGTATCCGGCGGAGTCACGCACGAGGATTTCGTGCGCGACGTTTCCCAACATCGATTCCCTGCCTGACCCGTTGTGCGAATGCCAGTCCATCCTGGCGCCACGTATGCGCCCCGGCATGCAAGGTATTCGGAGGAACGTCTCATTCCGCGGCGAAAGGCGGAGTCTTTTGCGGGAAGGAACGGCCGGTCCGGTTACCGGCGTAAGGACCGGCTGCGGGATCGGGCGCTGTTCGGGACCGCCCACGTCTGCGGCGTCCGCGCCCCGGAGGTGTGCGGCCTGTACATCGAAGACCTGGTCCTGCGCCCGGACGACGAACACGTCCGCCTCGGACGCGCCTCCACCGGGACCACCCGGTTGTACGCGCTGCCGGACGGCAAGGGCGCCGACACCGCCACCGGACGGGCCGCTGAACGAACCTGCTCATCCGGCGCTCGTGCCGGGCACGCTCCGAAACTTTGACCGGGGTCAACGCGAGTCCGTTACCCGGCGCCGGCTTCGTTGACGCCAAGCCTGCCTCCGGACACAGAGGCGTACGTCGACAGATGGGGTGTGCGGCGGGCGCCGTGGGTGTCCTTGTTGCGGGTAGGGGTGTCGGCGCGTGCCGCTCAGGCGGTGGGGGCGCCGAACCAGCGGGTGGCGGCGCGCCGGAACGCCTCGGGGTCGGGGTCGGGGCCCTCGGCCCAGGCCACGACGCCGTCGGGCCGGATCAGCAGGGCGCCGAGTCCGAGGTCGTCGGCGACCGGGCCGGGGGCGTGGCGGACGCGGCCCTGCCAGCCGGCCGTGGTCTCCCGCAGGCTCTGCGCGGCGGTGAGGTCGACGGCGACGCCCTGGCCTTCACGCAGCAGGTCTCCAAGGTGGGTGCCGTCGCGGAAGCGGAAGTCCGGGGCGGTGAAGCCGACGACCCGCTGGTCGCCGCCCAGGTCGTAGCGGTGGGCGAGCCCGGAGGTGGCGCGGAAGACATGGGTGGTGCCGTCGGCGGTGCGCAGCAGGTCGTGGACGAGCCGGCGCAGGGCCGGGGTGTTGGGGCCGGGGTTCATCGTGGCGACCTGGGCGCGCGACCAGTCGAGGACGGCGGCGCCGACGGGGTGGCGTTCGGCGGTGTAGGTGTCGAGCAGGTTCTCGGGGGCGGTGCCGTGGAGGGTGGCGGCGAGCTTCCAGCCGAGGTTCATGGCGTCGCCGATGCCGAGGTTGAGTCCTTGACCGCCGAGCGGGGAGTGGATGTGGGCGGCGTCACCGGCGAGGAACAGGCCGACCGGCCCGGCCCCCACGATCACCACGTCGCGCATGTCGGTTCTCCTCCAGTCGCGAGTTTCCGGATCGGCCGGGGCTCGACGGGCCGGGACCGTGCTCCGTGAAGCTCGAAGCGGCAAGATTGGAGCAACGCTCCAATTTTGGAACCGTACTCCATTTTGGAGCGCTGCACCAAAACTGACAGGATGAGGGCATGACCACACCGACACCCCAGTCACGAAGGCGCAGGCAGGTGCTCTCGCGTGAGCGCATCATCGAGGCGGCGGTCGGGCTGCTGGACACGGCGGGGGCCGGGGCTCTGACGGTCCGCGCGCTGTCGGAGCGCCTGTCCACCGGATCCGGGGCCATCTACCACCACGTCGGAAACATGGGCGAGTTGCTGCAGGCCGCGACCGAGAGCGTCGTCGTCGCCGCCCTTCCCACCCCGCAGGAGTCCACGACGGATCCCGGGACCGAGGACACCGGCCGCGAGCGGATCCGCGCCGCCGCCCTCGGCCTGTACGACGCGGTCGCCGAACACCCCTGGCTCGCCGTCCAGCTCGCCGTGCAGGTCACCCGCAGCCCCTGGGGAGCGGTGACGCCCCGGATCTTCGAGAGCATCGGCGGGTGCGTGCGCACGCTGGGCGTTCCACGGAGCGACTGGTTCGCCACGACCTCGACGCTGGTGCACTACATCCTTGGCGCCACCAGCCAGAACGCCCAGCCCTCCGACACCGCGGACGACGTCGGGGTCCCGCGGTCCGGCGCGCGGCGCGCCGAATTCCTCGACTCCGTGTCCAAGGCGTGGAAGAGCCTCGACGCCGGTGACCACCCGTTCCTCCACGACATCGCCGACCAGATGCGCGGGCACGACGACCGGGAGCAGTTCCTCACGGGCATCGACCTCATCCTCGCCGGCATCACCGCCGTCAGCCGCCCTTCCTGACCCCGCGCCCACCGGAGAACCGGCCGGCCCGGCCAGCCGGCGACGCTCACCTCCCGGTTTCCGGGTCACCCGGCATCGTGGACGGCATGAACGGGAACAGGCGGACGTCGAGGCCCTCGACGTCCTGCTCGGCCGGCCACGTCCCAGGAGGTCACCCCGGTGTCGCGGCCAGGGCGAGGTCGTCCACCGTCACCGTGACGGAGGTGTCGGTGGCCTTACGAGACAAGAAGGTCAGCAGGCCGGCCCCACCCGGGACCTGGAGTCCGGAGGTCGCGTCCGTGACGGAGAGCAGCCAGTCCGGCTCGGCCGCGCCGACGGCCCAGACCTTGCCGCGGATCGTGGTCGGCGACGTGCCGGTGACCTGGACGCGTACTCGCATCGCGATGCCCGCGCCCGCTGTCAGCCGGGGGACCCACAGCGGCTGTGCGAGGTCGATCTCACCGCGGCCCGCCTCGTAGCGGATCAGCTGGAGCAGGACCTTGCCGTTGGGCCGCAGGCTCACGTGCGCCCGGTAACTCCCCACCGCCGGGACCCTGCGCCCCACGGCGGTCACGTAGATCCCGCCCCCGGTGGGGGGCCTGTCGCCGGCGAAGGTGAAGCCGAGGTCGGTTCCGGTCTCCTTCACCCCGTCCAGGTAGGCGCTGGAGCCGGTTCCGGAGGACGTCGTGATCCGGCCCTTCCCACCGTCCACCGAGTAGTCGCTCTCCGGAACGCCGACCGACCAGTGACGCTTCCCGTCGTCCGTCGTGCCGAATCCGGTGCTGACCGTGCGTCCGAACGTGTCGGACACCCGCAGCCCCCCGCCCGGGGCCACCGACGCACCCGGACTCGCCGACCCGCTGGGCGAGACCCCTCCTGAGCTCGACGGCGAGGCAGACGGGGGCCCGGAGGTGGGAGCGGAGGCGGACGAGGTGCCCGGCCCGCCGGTGCCTGAGGACGCCTGGGACCCCGCCCCGCCGAACGGCCGTAACCAGGTGAGCGCCCCCACCACGACCGCGACCAGTGCCGCCGCCACGGCGAGCGCCCTACGGCGGCCCCGCCCGGCGGCCCACCCGATGAACACCGGGGCCCGTGCCGAGGGCGGGGCCGTGGGCTCCCCGGTGGGTCCCGCGGTGTCCTCATGACCGGCCGTCCCGGCAGGATCCCGGCCGCCGGCCGGTTCTGCGGCGAGGCGGCTGCCCAGGCTGGTGAGTTCCACGATCGACCTGCCGCGGCCGCCGGAGACCGGGTCGATCAGGCGGGACAGCAGCTCGCCCGCCGTCGGCCGGTGCGAAGGGTCCTTCTCCAAGGCGGCGGCGACCGAGTCGCGCAACGGCGGCGGGACCGCTGACAGATCCGGTTCGTGGGTGACGATGCGGTTCAGCACGTCCGCGACGCTCGCGGCGGCGAACGGGGAGGTGCCGGTGGCGGCGAAGATCATGGTGCCCGCCCAGGCGAAGACGTCCGAGGCGGGTGAGGCGGGGGAGCCGCCCAGCTGTTCGGGCGCGAGGTAGGCGGGGGTGCCGATGAGCCCGCTGGTCATGGTGGTGACACCGTCCGCGCGGGCGATGCCGAAGTCGACCACCCGGGGACCGTCCGGGCCGAGCAGCACGTTGCTCGGTTTGAAGTCGCGGTGCACGACGCCGGCCGCGTGGATGGCGGCCAGGGCCGTCGTGGTGCCGACGGCCAGCCGTTCCAGCTCGCCGCCGCGCAGGGGGCCGTGTTCGTGCACCCGTTCCGCCAGCGTCGGCCCGTCCACGAACTCGCTCACCACGTACGGCCGTGGCCCGTCCGGCACGGCCGTGAGCACGCGGGCGGTGCAGAAGGGCGCCACGCTCTCCACCGCCGCCAGCTCGCGGGCCAGACGGGCGCGGGCCTCGGCGTCGGCCCTGATCAGCACCTTCACCGCCACCCGTTGCCCGACCGGGTCGCGGGCCAGGTAGACGATTCCCTGTCCGCCCTCCCCGAGGCGGCCCAGCAGCTCGAACTCACCCAGACGCGGAGGATCCTCAGGGGCAAGAGGGGCAACCATGCTCCATACGGTACTGATCCGCTCAGTCAAGTTCGAGGCGTCCGGGCCGAGCTCCCGCGTCCAACGCGACGAGCGCGTCCTTCCTCTGGACTGACGACAGGAAGCCAACAGGGGCGGTGCTGAGCCGTCAGAGCAGGTCGCTAGATCAGGGCGGCGAGGAGGTCCAGCGCGGTCGCCCTGCCGGGTTCGTCGGCGATGCCGTCGAAGATCTTGAACGCGTCCTCGGCCAGTTTGCGCGCCGCCTCGCGGTCGCCCTCAGCCCGGTTGACCCGGGCCAGCGCCAGCAGCGCGTGCGCGTCCAGCAGCCGGTCGCCGAGCCGTACGGCGATGGACCTGGCCCGCTGCGCGCAGTCCCTGGCGTCGGGCACCCGCCGCTGCGCCAGCCGTGCCTCGGCCAGCTCCAGCAGGGTGTCGGCGTGCCGGTGCCGGTCGCCCCGGTCATCGAAGAGGCCCGCGGCGGCGGTGAGCCGGTCGGCCGCCTCGCCGGGGCGGCCTGCCCGCCGCAGCACCGCGCCAAGCGCCTGCTGCGCCTCGGCGCCGGCCCTCCCGCCGCCGAAGGCGCGCAGAGAGGAGGTCAGCTGGCGTTCCGCCTCGTCCAGGTGGCCCTGTTCCAGGTGAACCTGGCCGATCCTGCGCCGGACCTGCGCGGCTTCCTTGCCGCTGGACGTACCGGGACCCGTGAACACCCCGAGCGCCCGGGTGAGCAGGTCCAGCGCCTCCGCCCACCGGCCCTCGGCCCGGTACAGGTCGCCCTGGTCGCGCAGGAGCAGGGCCTCGGCGCGGGCGTCACCCGTGCGCCGTGCCGCCGCGAGGCCGGTCTCGGCGACCGGCCGCCAGTCGTCCAGGAAGCGCCGCCGTTCCAGGAACGGGCCCAGCAGATGCGCGAGCCGCCACGCGCCCTCGTCGAGGCCGGCCCCGTACAGATCACCGACGAGGGCGGCGAGGAACGCGCGCTCGGCGACGAGCCACTCGACCGACTCCTTGATGTCCCCGGTCACGAAGCCGCGCATGCTCGGCTCACCGGAGACCAGCGGGAACCGGGACGCCTGCACCCGGGCGATCACGACGGCCTGGAGCCGCGCGAGCGCCTCCCGTACCGCATGCACGCCCTCCTCCTCGACCAGCCGCTCGCGGGCGTAGAGCCGGGTCAGGTCGTGCATGCGGTAACGGACCTGACCCGCCACGTCCACGGTGTGCGCCTCCAGCAGGCCGGCGTCCACGAGCGCGTCGGCCTGGTCGCCGAAGACCTGGACGGCCCAGTCGGCGACGTCGGGGGCCGACAGCGCGCCCAGCAGCCGCGTCATTCGGCGCGCCGGCATGGGCAGGCCCTCATAGCCGACCGCGTACACGCTGCGGATCGTCTGGTCGCCCGAGTGAAGACGGTCCAGCCGCACGCGCTCGTCCTCCAGCAGGCCCGCGAGGTAACCAGGGGTCCAGCCCGGTCTGGTGGCCAGGCGGGATCCGGCGATGCGCAACGCGATGGGCAGCCCGCCGCAGAACCGCATCAGCTCCCGCACCCCGCCGTCGTCCGCCCGCTCCTCGCCGATGAGCCTGACGAGCAGGTCACGGGCCTCGCCGTCGTCCAGGACGCCCAGCGGCAGCCGTACGGCGCCGGTCAGCCCGCCGAGCGCCGACCGGCTGGTGATCACGGTGGGGCATGAGGTGAGCAGCGGCCGTACCTGGGACTCGTCGGTGGCGTCGTCCAGCACGACGAGCATGCGGCGGTTGGCGGTGTAGGTGCGCAGCAGCCGCTGCCGCCGGCCCTCCGACGCCGGTACCGCCTGGGCCGGGCAGCCGAGCCAGCGCAGGAAGTCCTCCAGGATCGCGCCGGGCCGGGTGGTCTCGCGCAGGTCCGCGTACAGGATCCCGTCGGGGAAACGCTCCCTGTGCCGCCAGGCGGCGTGTACGGCGAGCGCCGACTTGCCCACCCCGGCCGGGCCGTGCACGACGACCAGGCCGGAGAACACCTGATCGAGCAGGTCGGCGCGGCCGGTGAAGTGGGCGACGTCCCGCGGCAACAGCACCGGCGGGCCCGCGGAGACGTGCAGCATGACATCGTCGTGCAGCATGCGGTGGTAGAGAAGCTGCAGCTCGGGGTCGGGCTCGATGGCGTGCCCGCCGTCGAGTTCGTCGCGCAGCGCCGTGTACGCGGCCAGCGCCTCCACGCGCCGCCCGCTGCGATAGAGCGCCAGCATGAACTGGCCGCGGAAACGCTGCCAGAGCGGGTGCTGCGCGACCAGCATCCGCACCTCGGACAGCAGCTCACGGTGCCGGCCCGCGTCCAGGTCGAGCTCGATCCGGCGCTCCAGGGCGAGCAGGCGAAGCTCTTCGAGCTCCTCGCGCAGCCGCCCGGTCTCGGCCCAGCGCCGCGCGTCAGGGTCCACGTCCGCCAGAACCGGTCCGCGCCACAGGTCCAGCGCCTCCCGCAGCTTCCCGCTGTCACGCCCGGACAGCCCTTCCTGTATGAGCCGACGGAAGCGGCCGACGTCGAGCTGGTCGTCGTCGATGGCCAGCGTGTACGTGCCGGACACGGTGGTGATGACGTCCTGGCCGATCAGCTGCCTGAGCCGGCCGACGTAGCCGCGGATCAGCGAGTCCGACCGGTCACCCTCCTCCAGCGGCCACAGCAGCTGTCGCAGCCGCTCGACGGTGAGCGGTCGGCGGGCGTTGAGCGCGAACATCGCCAGCAGGTCACGGTGCTTCGGAGCGGTGGGAGTGCGATCCTCTGCGCCGTCACGTATCGACAATGCCCCCATAATCCGAAATTCCATGACAAATCCCCGGGTACGGCGGGCAGGATGTGGCGTCAAAGCCCCCACGATCCCACAGCTCCACCGCGTCTCGCGCCGGGATTCCCCACCATTCCTGACCAATGAGCAGGTGTCGGTTTCCGAAGCCGAGCTGGTCCCGCAGCCCCGGTCCGCCCGGCCGAGCCTGGGCGGCGACGGCGTGTCGTGCAACTTCAGGACGGCGGCGCCCGCCGCGGCCCACGCCGCCGGGGGCGCGGCCGACGGCTCGCCCAGGCGCCCTCGCGCGAGAGCCGTCGCGGTGCCGTACGTCGCCGGCGCTATGACGGGGACGGGGCCGCGCACCGGGTGGCGAGGCCGTCCAGGAGGCAGCCGAGGCCGAACGCGAAGCGCCGCTCGCTCTCATGCTCGACGTCGATCTCACCCGTGGCGGCCATCCGGCCGGCCAGCGTCGGGTGGCGTTCGGCGACCTGGCGTAGATACTCGGCCGCCCGCTCGTCCCATTCGGACCCGGTCCCGCTCATGCGGGCCAGCGTGTCGCGCCAGGCGACCTCCGCGATGACCGCGCCGACCACGTGGTCGTTGACGGCGGCCATGGCGGCGTCGAGGTCGGAGCCGGTGAACCCGGCGTGCTCCAGCAGGCGCAGCCCGGTCTCGGCCAGGGCGAGCGCGTTCGGGCCGAGGTTGGGCCTGACGGTCAGTTCGGACAGGGCCCACCGGTGGCGCAGCAGCATGGCGCGGTTGCTGCGGGCCAGCGCCGCCAGGCCGTCCCGCCAGCCGGACGTGCCGGGGCCGGCGCTCACCTCGGCCAGTACGCGGTCGAGGGCCAGTTCCAGCAGGTCGTCCTTGGTGTGGACATACCAGTACAGCGACCCGGCGGTCACTCCGAGGGCGGTGGCGACGCGACGCATCGACAGGCCGCGGTGGCCTTCGGCGTCGAGGACGGCGACCGCCACGTCGACGATCCGCTCGCGGGTGAGCTGGCGGTCGCGCGGCGGCCGCTCGGGACGCAGCCACACGGACCCGCCGGAGGACTCTGACGACGGCACGCGATCACCCTACCCGCCTTGACGTCGCCTTCCGATTCCCTTATACAACGTTCAATACTGTTAAACGATGTTTAAGGAGGAGTCGGATGTCCACTCCCACCCCGCTGTTCCGCGCGAACGGCCCGCTGACGGGTGAGGTGCACGTGAGCGTGCTCGGCCCTGAGTCCGGGCCGCCTGCGGTCCTCGTGCACGGCTCCACGAGCTGGGGCGACGACCCGGTGTACGGTTTCGCGGCGCAACGCCCGCTGGCCGGCCGGTTCCGGCTGCTCCTGATGGACCGCCGAGGCTACGGCGGCAGCCCGGACGCCGGGGACAGGTTCCCCGGCGACTACCTGGCCGACGCCGACGACGTCGCCGAACTCCTCGGCGAGGGCGCGCACCTGGTCGGCCACTCCTACGGCGCCGTCGGAGCCATGATCGCGGCGGCGCGCAGGCCGGAGGCGGTGCGCTCGCTCACCCTGGTCGAGCCAGGCTGCTACCAGGCGGCCGCCGACCACCCCGCCGTGGCCGAGGCGCTGCGCGCCAACCGCGCCGCCTACGCCGACCTTCCCGACCTCACACCCGAGGAGTGGCTGCGGACCGCCGCCGACTCGGTCGGCACGCCGGAGCCGGAGACAGGCGATCGGCGGTTGCGCGCGGCCGCCACGGCGCTGCGCGAACGCGTCTGCTGGGAGGCGGGTCTCCCGCTGCCGGCGCTGCGGGCGGCGGCCTTCCCCAAGCTGGTCGTCTCGGGCACCTGGGAGGAGGCCCCCGGGCCGTACCGGGAGCGCGGCGGTGTCCCTCTCATGGCCTGCGCGCGCGTCACCGCCGAGCGGATCGGAGCACGGCACGAGCAGGTGCCGGGCAGCGCCCACTACCCGCACGTCGAGGCGCCGGAGCGGCTCAACGCGCTGCTCACCGCCTTCTGGTCCGGCGCGTGAACGGCCGCCCTCGCGTGGTCGTTCCCCGACGTCAGGGATGGTTCGGATGAGCTTCGGAGGCGAACCAGACGGTGATGGACAAGCCGCCTTCGGGGCGTGCGCCGGCGATGAGGGTGGCGCGGTGCGCCTGGGCGACGGCGTTGACGATGGCGAGGCCGAGGCCGTAGCCGTCGTGGTGGCCGTGACGATCGGGTGCCAGTCTCTGGAAGGGCTGGAAGAGGCGCTGGATCTGGTCGCCGGGTATGACCGGTCCGCTGTTGGCGACCGTAAGGGCCACCTGGGTGCCGCAGGACTGAGTGGCGACCCTCACGTGCCCGTCCGGGCGGTTGTGGCGGATGGCGTTGTCGATGAGGTTGGCGACGAGGCTTTCGATCAGTCCCGGGTCCCCGGCCGTCACCGCGGGCGACAGGTGTTCGGTGAGGTCGACGCCCTTCTCCGCGACCTGGTGACGGCGGGAGGCGAGCACTCCTTCGACGATGTGGGCAAGATCGAGGGCGTCCCGGCGGGTGACGCCGCGCTCGCCGGTGGCCAGGGCGAGCAGTGCCTGGACGAGCCGCTCCTGGTGTCCGCCGAGGGCGAGGGCCTCCTGGCAGGCCGAGCGCAGGGTGTCGGTGTCGGCGTCGGGGTCGGCGAGGGCGACTTCAAGGAGGGTGCGCAGGCCGGCGAGCGGGGTGCGCAACTCGTGGGAGGCGTTGGCGACGAAGTGGCGCTGGGCGTCGAAGGAGGCCTGAAGGCGGGCGAACAGGTCGTCGAGGGTATGGCCGAGTTCGGTCAGCTCGTCCATGGGCTCGCCGAGGTCAAGGCGCCGGTGGAGGTCGCCGGCGGAGATGATTTTGGCGGTGGCGGTGATGGCGCGCAGCGGACGCAGGAACCGGCCGGAGACGAACCAGCCGAGGGTCAGGGCGACGGGAATCAGAAGGGCCAGGGCGACGGCCGATCCCGTGAGAAGTCGGGGAGGGCCGATCCCGGGCCCGGCTTCGGCGATCGCACCCGGCGAAGGACGGCCTGCGGACGTGGCCGCGTCGACGCTGGCGAGCGGGACGGCGACGAACAGGAGCACGAGGACTCCGGCGGCGTAGACGCCCGCCGCGTAGGCGAGCGCGAGCCGCGTCTGCAAGGACCTTCCGGCGAGCCGCAGGCGGGTCATGACGGTCCGATGCGGTAGCCGCCTTCGCGGACGGTCTCGATCACGGGCGGGTCGCCGAGCTTGGCCCGTAGCCGGTGCACGGTGTGCTTGACGGCGCTGCTGAAGGGATCGGCGGCCTCGTCCCAGACGCGCTCAAGGAGTTCCTCGGCGGAGACGACCAGGCCGGGTACGGCGAGCAGGCATTCGAGCAGGGCGAACTCCCTGGGGCTCAGCTCAAGGCGCCGACCGGCCCGGAACGCGGCACGGCGGGCCGGATCGAGGGTGATGTCCCCACATGCCAGGGTCGGCGGCAGCGGCGGGGTGGCACGGCGGGCCAGGGCACGGACGCGGGCGACCAGTTCGGTGAACGCGAACGGTTTGGGCAGGTAGTCGTCGGCGCCGAGACCCAGCCCATCGACACGGTCCTCGATCGTGCCGGAGGCGGTGAGCATCAGTACACGGGTCACACAGCGGCTGTGGGCGAGTCGCCTGCAGATCTCGTCCCCGTGGACGCCGGGCAGGTCGCGGTCGAGGAGCACCACGTCGTAGCGGGTGGCGGCCAGGCGCTCAAGGGCGGTGGTTCCGTCCAGGACGACGTCGACGGCCATGCCCTCGCGGCGCAGCCCGGTTCCGATGGAGCGGGCGAGGATCTCGAAGTCCTCGACGACGAGGACTCTCACCGCTCACCGCCGCTCGTCGCGCGGGCAGGACGGCCGGTCCGGCCGCCGGGTCGGGAAGGCATGGGTCAACGATGCCAGATCCCCGGTCGCAGCCAGGTCGCAGCGGCTGCGACCTGGCTGGAACCGGGTGCCGCGTACAACCGTCGGCATGAGTTCATTCACGCCCCACCGGTCCGTCCGGCGGGCCGGTTTCCTTCGGACGCTGCGCGCGGAGTGGACGAGGTTCCGCTCCGCACGAGGCCGGGTGCTCGCCATGGTGGCCTCCGTGCTGGTCACCGTTTCGCTCGGGCTGCTGATCGCCGCAGGCGCCCGCAGCACCTGCGTGACCGGGAAGGGCGAGGGCCCCTGCCCCGCGCCCCTGGTGGGACCCGACGGCACGGCGGTGATGGACAAGTACTACTTCGTGCACCAGACGCTCAAGGGGAACGGCGGCGTCACCGCCCGTGTATCGGACATGACCGGGCTGATCCGGCTGCCGGACGCCGTACCCGGGGTGCGCAACGTCAAGGAGGGGGTGGTGCCGTGGGCGAAGGCCGGCCTCCTGGTCAGGCAGAGCCTCGAACAGGGCACGCCGTATGCCGCCGTCATGCTCACCGGAGATCACGGCGTGCGGATGCAGTACAACTACGTCCACGACGTGCCCGGCGGTCCTCACAACGGCCCGCAGTGGCTACGGCTGACCAGGTCGGGCGACACCGTCACCGGCTACGAGTCGGACGACGGCAGGACGTGGACCGAGGTCGGCACGGTCACGCTGAACGGGCTGCCGGAGGCGGTCGAGATCGGGCTGTTCGCCGCCTCGCCAGGCGCCCTGTGGGATATGGCGCAGGCCTTCGCCCAGGCCACCGCGACCTTCGACCGGATCACGCTGCAGGGCGCGAACGGTTCGTGGCGCCACGACGACGTCGGCGTCGTCATGGAGTCCGACGGCAGGACCCCCCATCACCCGGGCGGGGTCGTCGAGTCCGGCGACAAGCTCATCGTGACCGGGGGCGGTGACATCGGGCCCGCCACGGTGGAGGGCGGTCTACGCGCCGACCTCATGCTGATCGGCGGGGCCGTGGGACTGGTCCCGATGCTCGTGGCGGCGGTCATGTTCCTTTCTGCGGGACACCGGAGCGGGCCGATCGGGAACGGCCCGCCGGTCGAGCCGCATCCGGCGCGGCCGCTGGCGGCCAAGGCCGCGGTGGTCGGCGTGGCCGCGTTCGTGACGGGGCTGGCGGCCTCGGGAGTCGTGGTCCCTGCCGGCCTGGCGATGTTGCGCGCCAACCAGAACCCGGTCCAGCCGATCACCCTGGGTACCGAACTACGGGTGATCGTCGGCTACGCGGCGCTGACCGCGGCCGCCTGCGTGCTGGCTCTGGGCCTGGCCGCGCTGGTCAGGCGGGCTGTCGTCGCCGTCGGGCTGGCCGTCGCGCTTGTCGTCGTGCCCCACCTGCTGGCGGCCGCTGGTGTGGCGCCGTGGCTGCTGACGATCACCCCTGCCGCCGGGTTCGCGATCACACAGAGCGTCCCCACGTTCGCGCATGTGGACGTGGACCCGTCACCGCTGGGGGGCCACTACCCACTCCCGCCATGGGCAGGTTTGGCCGTGACCTGTGGATACGCCGCCTTCACCCTGGGGGCGGCGATCGCCGCACGCCGGCCCTCGCGCGCGGCTCGGCTCTGACGCGTGGGTGGTTCCGGGCGGTCGTCGGTCCAGCCGACCGCCCGGAACGGGCCCGGCTCAGTCGTGGTCCGCCGGTGTCAGGGAGGCACCCCAGAAGTCGGCGTAGCGGCCGGCGCGGCGGAGCAGCTCGTCGTGGCCTCCCTCCTCCACGATCCGGCCTCCGTCGAGGAAGGCGATGCGGTCGGCACGCCGGACGGTTCGCATCCGATGAGCGACCATCACGACCGTCCGGCCGGCCATCAGGCGTTCGATGCCCTCGTGGACGGCCGCCTCGTTCACCGGGTCCAGGGCGGAGGTCACCTCGTCCAGGAGCACGATGGGCGCGTCCTTCAGCAGCGCGCGAGCGATCGAGACACGCTGACGTTCGCCTCCCGACAGCAGCGCGCCGCCTTCGCCGACCTTCGCCGCCCATCCGCCGGGCAGCCGGTTGATCACCTCGTCCAGCCGCGCGGCGCTCGCCGCCGTCCGCAGCTCGGCCTCGGTGGCCTCGGGGCGGCCCAGCCGTACGTTGTCCTCAATCGTGCCGTCGAAGAGGTGGACGTCCTGGAAGACGATGGCGATCCGCGCCGTCAACACCTCGGTGTCGATGGCACGCACGTCCACCCCTCCTACGCGCACCGCGCCCGCGTCCACGTCGTGGAACCGTGCGAGCAACTGCAGCAGCGTGCTCTTGCCCGCGCCTGAGGGGCCGACCACGGCGAGCCGCTGCCCATCGGGCACCGTCAACGACAGGTCGTCGAACACCGTGCGGTCACCATGCCGGAAGGCGACGGACTCCACCTCCAAACCGTGACCCACCGGCTGGATCGGCTGCGGTGCCTCCGGCAGCGGCTCGGTGCGCAGGACCGCGTCGAGCCTGGCCAGTTCGGAGCGTGCGGCGCGGAGCTTGCCGCCGATGTCGGCCAGCGACAGGACCGGATCGGCGCAGCGGGCGGCCAGCACCAGGATCGTCAGCACCTCCGCCACACCGATGCTCCCGCCGAGCACGAGGTAGGCGCCCAGAACAAGCAACACGGTGAACATCGCCTGCACCACGAGCGTCAAGCCGATCATGCCGGGCAGCACCGACAACACGGTACGGCGGGAAGCGCGCTGAAGTTCCCGCAGCGCGTCGTCGAGCAACGCGAAACGTTGGACGCTCCGCCCGCCGGCGCGCAGCACCGGCTGAGCCTGAAGGAACTCGACGACCCGCCCGGTGGCCTCGGCGTCACGTTCGTGGCGGCCTGCGTCGTCCGCGGCCATCGAGCGGCCGGTCCAGATCTGGATCGCCGCCACGAACGGCACGGCGGCCAGCGCGGCCAGCCCCAGCTGCCAGTTGAAGGCGAGCATCACGCCGACGATCGTCACGGGGGTGACGAAGGCGGAGATGTAGGGCGCCAGCAGGTGCGCGATCGCGCCCATCGTCTCCAGCACGCCCTGGCCGGCCAGGACGGACACCTCCCCGACCCGGCCGGCGCTGTACCAGCCGAGGGGCAGCCGGGCCAGATGATCGCCGAGGCGGTGATACATCCCGCGCAACAGCGTGATTCCGGCGCGGAAACCCAGCAGATCGCTGACATAGCGCAGCACCGCGTAGATCACGACCGCGCCGCCGAACGCGATCAGCCACGGCAGCGCGTCCGCGGGGGCGCCGCCGAACAGGGCCCGCAGCACGGGAACCAGCAGGGCGTAGGACAAACCCTCGACGATCGCGGTCGTCGTCATCAAGGCCACGGTGCGACGCACCGGCCGGGCGTGATCATGGCCCAGGACGTGCAGCAGCATGCGGATCATCGGTACTCCCTGGATCGCCAGAAGGCGGCGAATCTCCCGTTCGCCGCCAGGAGGTCAGCGGGTCTGCCCTGCTCGACGATCGACCCGTTGTCCAGCATCACGACGGTGTCGGCGTCGGCGACCGTCTCAAGGCGGTGGGCGATGACCAGGATCGTGCGATCGCCCTCCAGCGCCCTCAGCGCCTGCCGTACCGCCTGCTCGGTCTGCGGGTCGGCGAACGCGGTCGCCTCGTCCAGCACCAGGACGGGCGTGTCGGCGAGCAGCGCGCGGGCGAGCGCGATCCGCTGCGCCTCGCCACCCGACAGCCCGGCCTCCTGCCCGATCACCGTGTCGTAGCCGTGTGGCAGCTCAAGGATCCGATCATGGATGTTCGCCGTCCGGGCGGCGCGCACCACCTCGTCGAGACCGGCGTGCGGTACGGCGAGCATGATGTTGTCGGCGACCGACGCGCGCAGCAGGCGCACGTCCTGGAAGACGAAGGAGACCGTCCGGTAGAGGTCATGGCTGCTGATCCGGCGCAGATCGACGCCGCCCAGGGTGATCGAACCGTGGGCCGGGTCGAAGAAGCGCGGCAGCAACCGGACCAGCGTGGACTTGCCGCCGCCCGAGGGCCCGACGATCGCGGTGACCGTGCCCGGTTCGAGGACCAGGTCGATCCCGCGCAGCACCTCGCGATCGTCTTCGTAGCCGAAGCGGACGCCCCGCAGTTCCACCCGGTGGCCCTGTGGCGCGATCGGGCGCGCGGGCTCCGGCAGCGGCGCAACCTCAAGCACGTCCCGAATCCGGCCGACCGCGCGCCTGGCGGCCTGCAGGTCGTCGAAGCCGTGGGCGATGAGGGCCGCAACCGGAGCTGTCAGTCCCAGTCCCAGCAGCAGGAAGGGCAGCAGGTCGGCCGGGGGCAGGCCACCGGTCGTGATCAGGACGGTGCCGCCGATCAGGACGACCAGCAGTACGAACGGCGGTGACAGCACCAGCTGCATTCCGGCGGCGATCACCGAGATGCCGCGCGCGAAGCGGTGGTAGACGTCGACGAAATCGTCGGTGGCCGTGCGGAACCTGCGGTGGGCGCGCCCGGAACCGCCGAACGCCTTGACCACGGAGATGCCCTGGACGAACTCGACGACGGAATCGGCGATCCGTCCCATGGCCGCGTCGAACCGCCTCTCCTCGCGCAGCCGGGCCGGGGTCATCATCAGCGGGACGTGCGCCAGGGCCAGCACCACCGGGATCAGCGTGATCAACGTGAGCCGCCAGTCGACGGTGAACAGGTAGGCCAGCGAGAGCAGCGGCACCACGAACGCGGAGACGAGTTCGCCGGGGGAGTGGGCGATGAACGGGTGCACGGCACTGACGTCCTGGCCCACCACCTTGGTCAGCTCGCCGGTCCGGCGCCGGGAGAACCAGCCGATCGGCACACGTCCCAGCCGCTCCGCCAGGTGCCGGCGCAGGGCCAGTTGCACCTGACCGTCGAGCAGGTGCCCGATTCCGGACGACGCGGCCGTGAACAGCAGCCGGACAAGCAAGCCGGCCGCACCGGCGATCACGACGAACCAGACACGATCGTGATCGATCGGGCCAGACGCCAGCAGGGCGCGCCCCAGTTCGACGACCGCCAGCAGCGGTGCCAGCCCCGCGACGGCGCCGATCACCTGCAGGATGACAACGGCGGTGAAGCTCCATCGGTAGGGGCGCAGCAGTCCCGCAACGGACTGTTCCCCCGTGTCGTCGGCGTCCGGTGAGGGTGGATGCTGCTCCCTCGGCGGTGCGAGGTCGGTCGTGGTCATCGTTCTCCTGTCTTCTCTGCGGGCCCCTGCCGGCCGAAGAGGGCCCTTCCGCCTGCGCGGCCGTTCGTCTCGCGGAGCAGTGCGGGCGTGCCGACCGCCGTCTCCACGGCTCGGTGCGGGCCGGGGCGGGCGAGGCAGTGGCATGCCTTCGTCGGTGTCACCGTGTGGGACGTGCCGCGGTGAAAGCGGCGTTCTCCGGCCCGGTCAGCCGTTCATCGCCAGGCCGTACAGGGCCGTGAGCGCGTCGTCGATGGCGTGGGGCCGCGGCTTGCCCGAGGAGTCGAGCCTGCTCCACCTCTGCAGGTTGATCGCGACGGACATCTGCCGCTTGGAGTCGGCGCTGGTCATGGAGATCGTTCCGGCGCCCCAGACCGTGCCGCCGCCGCCCCAGAAGGTGGTGCCGCCGGGGGCCTTCATCGGATACGTCCCGAGGCCGTACTCGATCGTCCTGCCCTCCTGGGAGATGACCGTGACGGTGCGTCGCATCTGCGCCAGCGACGACCGGCTGACGATCTCGCCGTCGAACAGCAGGCCGAAGAAGCGGTTGAGATCCGCCACGGTCGACACCAGCGAACCCGCCACACCCGCATATGACATGTCAAAGACGCTGAAGTCTCGCGGTGGGTCGATCATGCCGAACCACGCCTCGTACATCTGCGAGTGCGGCCCGCCGAGGTGCGGCCCGTCGGGAAACCCGGTGTCCTGGAGTCCGGCGCGCTCGACGACGTTCTGAGTGATGTACTTCTCGGCCGTGGTGCCGGTCACCTGTTCCAGGAGTTGGCCGAGGAGCAGGTAGTTGGTGTTGGAGTACAGCCCCGGCGTGCCGCCCGGGGCGCTGAAGGCGGGCGCGGTGACCCCCATCTCGATCAGTTCGACGGGATCGAACCGGGTGAACCGGTGGTCGTCCAGGCTCTGGGGCCTGGTGTCCGCGAGGTTGGGAAACGGCCCGAGGGAGGGATAGGCGTAGGGGAGGTATTCGGCGAGGCCGCTGGTGTGGTTGATCAGCATCCGGACCGTGATCGCATCACCTCGTGCGCCCGGGACCAGTTTCGGAAGGTAGCGCCTGATCGGTGCGTCGAGTCCTATCCGACCGCTCTCGACCTGCTGCAGGACCGCGGCGGCGGTGAAGGTCTTGGTGACGCTGCCGACACGGTGCCGCATGTCGGCGGTGACGGGGCGGCCGACGACGAGGTCGGCGACCCCGGCGGCGCCGCGCCAGACCTGGTCCTCGGCGCGCACCTCGGCGAACACGCCCGGAACCCCGGCCCGGTGGACGTTCTCGATGGCGGTGTTCAGCTTTGCGGGATCCAGCAGGTTCGTCATGACATGTGACCTTTCGTCTTCCTCGGATGAGCTCCGCACCGACCTGGCGGGACACGGCACGTCGGCCGGTACACTCGTGCACTCATTATGCACGCGGTGCGTGCAACAGCAAGTGCATAGATTGGTCCGAGATCGGTGGGAGGGGTGAAACGGCAGGTCGGGGAGGTCCTGGAGGTGGCCTGTGGCAGGCGCGGGCCACCCTCGGGGTTCGTCGCCCGTTCCGGGTGAACGCGACGACGGGGACGGGCTTGGCCCTGGCTCCAGCCGCCGGTATACCGGTCGGGTGGGCGCCGTCCGGCGGGCCGGGCCGCCGGACGTCCGGCTCCCGGCGGGCCGGGCCGCCGGTGCGGTCCGACGCCTTGGCGGACTCCGGCCGCACCTCGACGCGGGTGCCGGCCTTCTCGGCGAAGGTCGGTTCGCGGTCCGTCTCCGCTGTGCCGTCCCGGCTTTGCGGCCGGTGCCGGGGTCTGAGCGGGCACGGCTACTCGCGTTTGACTAGTTGAGACTACTCGTGTTTGAGTAGTCGGGTGAGCGACACGCGCATGTTCGTGCTCGGCGCCCTGCTGCGCGGTCCGATGCACGGGCATCAGATCCGCAGGCAGGCGCAACTGGACCGCACCGAACTGTGGACCGACGTCAAGGTGGGGTCCCTGTACGGGGCGTTGCACCGGCTGGTCGCCGAGGGCGCGATCGAGGTGGTCCGCACCGAGCAGGCGGCGGGCCCGGCGCGGACGGTGTACGCGCTCACCGCGGCCGGGCGCGAGGAGTTCATCGCGCTGCGCGACCGGACACTGCGTGAGGTACGGCTGCGGCCCGACCCGGTGGATCTCGCGTTGCACTACGCCGACGACCTCACCGAGGAGAAGCTGCGGGCACTGATCGGAGACCGGCGTGAGGCGCTGGTCGCCCGGCTGACGGCCTGGCGGCACCAGCGTGAGCAGGCCGAGCCGTACCTGCGCGGGCTGGAGCCGATGACCTTCGACCACACCACGGCACGCCTGCGGGCCGAGATCGCCTGGCACGAGAGCCTGCTGGAGCAACTGCCGAAACTGCTCGCCGCGAACGACCGCGGCCAAGCGCCGACGACGGAAGGACGGCAGGAATGATTCTGGTGACCGGAGCGACCGGTCCGGTGGGGCGGCACCTCCTCACCACGCTGCGCGGGGACGGCGCGGAGGTGCGCGCCCTCAGCCGCCGTCCCGAGACCGCGAACCTGCCGCACGGCGTTCAGGTGGTCGGCGGTGAGCTGGGCGAGCCGGCGTCGCTGGCGCGGGCGTTGACCGGCGTGGAAGCGGTGTACCTGTTCTCCGCCGGGCGGGCGGCCGGCGGGTTCGCCGCGTCCGCCGTACGCGCCGGGGTCAAGCGGGTCGTGGTGGTCTCCGGGCTCGACGACGACCCCGCCGACGTCGAGCGGCCGTTCACCGACGCCGGGCTGGAATGGACCCATCTGCGGCCCAACGCGTACGCCTCCAACGCGCTGCGGCACTGGGGCGACATGATCCGGTACCAGGGCGCGGTCCGTGTCCCGTACCCGGACGCGGCGACCGCTCCCGTCCACGAGGCCGACCTCGCCGCCGTCGCCGCGATCGTGCTCAGGGGTGGACACGCGGGCCGGCGGTATTCGCTCACCGGACCGCGGTCGCTGACCTTCCGCGAGCAGGTCGGCGTCCTCGCCCGCGCGCTGGGCCGTGAACTCGCCCTCGTCGAGGAGACGCCGGACCAGGCCCGCGAGCGGATGTCCCGCTACGGCATGCCGGGCTCCGTCGTCGACGAACTCCTGACCATGTGGGCTGCCACCGCCGGAACGCCCGCCATCGTGTCGCCCGTCGTCGAGCAACTCACCGGGCTGCCCGCCCGGAGTTTCGCGCGGTGGGCCGACGAGCACGCCGACGACTTCCGCTGAGGGCCGTCATGCTGCGCAACCGCGTCTTCGCCTGGCATCGGGAGTTACAGGACGTCCACCACCGCCTGGAAAAGGCGCTGGAGGACGCCCGCAGGGCCATCCGCTCCGGCGAACGCGCCCAGAGCCTCAAACCCGAGCTCCGCGACTTCTGCTACACCTTCTGCTCCGCCCTGGGCAGCCATCACCGCAGCGAGGACAGCGACTTCTTCCCGGCCTTGCTGCAGCAGATGCCCGAGCTGGAGCCCACGATCGCCCGCCTGGGGCGTGAGCATGAGGTCCTCGCACGCCTGCTCGCCGACTTCCAGGCGAGCCTCGACGATTCACAGTCGTCACCACAGCGGCTCTTCCGGCAGATCAACGACATCAAGGCCGCGATGAAGGCTCATTTCGGTTTTGAGGAAGGCTCCCTGAACCGGGCACTTCGTGCTCTTGATGTTCCGAAGAGCGACAGGAACCGCATGTTCGGGGACGTCTGACCGATGGCCTCTTCACGCAGCCGGGGCTCCGCGGCCGCCGTCTCGTCACGGCGTGTTCGCCCACCGCCGGAGGGGGTTGCCGTAGTACTCGGGAAAGACCGGTTCCGGCCTGGCAGGAGCCGGCGGTGTACGTGACAGCGGCGCGCACTTCGTCGGGCGCGCCGCCTCGGTCGTCGGCGGAACCGGGACACCGGCCGATACCGCTCCTGACGGTTGATCACGGACGTGTTCGGTCACCTGACGGAGGCGCCGGTGTCACGGCGATGACACTTGATCCACACGCGAGCCCCGTCCGTCTCCTTGGAGATCGGTGGGGCCTGTTCAGCTTTCTGACTTCAAGACGGTCACGCCTCTGATCGCCCCGCCGCCGGGAGGCCTGACGGTGGAGGTGGCGCCGACGGGGGCTTTCTGCCCCGAGTCCGAGCCACAGTAGTTGACCCACGGGTTGACGAAGCAGTAAGACACAACGATCTGGTGGTAGCCGGTACCGGTGGAACAGTAGGAGCTGATGGACCCGTCGCTCCCGTAGGAGATCGAACAGGAGTCGGGCAGGGCATGGGCGGGCGTGGCAACGCCGGTGACGACGGCAGCGGCGATGAGAGCGCCGCCGGAGAGGGTGGCGGCGGCACGTCTTACTTTCACGCGCTGGCTCCTTCCGCGAGGTCGATACCTCGTACTGTTAGGAAAGTTTCCTTATCGGGGAACTTAGCTGGCGTGATCGGCATGTCAAGATGCCTGTCCGGTCCGTCGTTCTCCCCGCAGCGCCCGGCATGCGGTGACACTCACGGATGTCAGGTGCCAAGGTCCTCAAGCTGATGACCGGCCCCGGACGATCGGCAAGCAGCCGGCCGCCGACGGCTCCCCGTCGCCGACGGAGAGCCGACGAGGATGCCGCCTTTCGCCACCGCTGCGGCGGCGAAAGGCGGGCTCGGGGGCATTGGGCTGGAAGGCGCCACCCCCTTGAGTCGGTGCGTGCCCGGGACCACCGGGTAGCGCGAGAACCTGGGAGATCGAACCGGGAGCCGGATCCTCCCAAGGCAGGGCTGGCTCCGCCTACCTCAAGTACTGTGACTTCGCATGATCGAATCCGAGATTGAGATCAGCGAAGACCTGGTCCGTGACCTACTGCGGGAACAGCATCCGGATCTGGCCGAGCTGCCTATCCGCGAGGTGGCGGGCGGCTGGGGCAACCAGATGTGGCGCCTGGGAGAGGAGTTGGTCGTCCGGATGCAGCGGATGGACAACGGCCCCGATCCGCAGCTCAAGGAGCGGCGCTGGCTGCCGGTGCTGGCCTCGCGGCTGCCGCTTCCGATCCCGACCCCGGTGCGGAGCGGTGCACCGTCCGAACGCTTCCCCAAGATCTGGACCGTCATGACATGGGTTGAAGGCACACCGCTGGACCACGGCTCAATCACCCGCGGGGACCACGCGGCCGACATGCTGGCGGCCTTCCTCAAGGCGCTGCATGTGGAGGCGTCCGCCGACGCGCCGGACGCCTCAGACCGTGGCGGCCATCCCAAGGAGTGCACGGACGGCTTCGAGTACTTCCTGCGGACCGTGGATCTCGGGCGTTTTGCCGAGGACGACATCCGGGCCGTGTGGGACGACGCGGTCGCGGCTCCCGAGTGGGAGGGCCCGCGGGTGTGGGTGCACGGTGACCTGCATCCCGCGAACGTCGTCGTGGCGGACGGCACACTGGCGGGCGTCGTCGACTTTGGCGACGTGTTCGCCGGCGACCCGGCGTGGGACCTTGCGGCCGCCTGGGTGCTGCTCCCCACAGGGGGTGCCTCACGGTTCTTCAACGGCTACGCACAGGCGGATGAGGCGACGATCCGACGGGCGCGTGGGCTGGCCGCGATGAAGAGCCTGTTTTTGATGCTGATGGGCCAGAACGGGGACCGTGGCCTGCCCGGCGGCAAGCCGAACTGGGGGCCCGCAGGCCGGTCGGCACTTGAGCGTGTCTTGAAGGGCCTTTGACCGGGGCGTCTGGATCAATCGGATAGCCGTTGGCGGTAAGCCGGTGCAGGACGTTGTCGATCACGGCACCGCCGGGTGAGCCGAAGCCCGCCCGGCGGTCTCCACGGCGAGACGGTCCTGGTGCCGGGCCTTCCTGCGGTGGTTTCGGATGCCGGCCGGAGCGCCGAGGTAGTTGCGGTCCGCCCCGGGGCACGCCTCCCGGTAGCCGCTTTCGACCGCGGCCTCGCGGATGCCGAAGCCGTGGTGAGCGATAAGCCGATCGACACCGGCCGGCCACCGCTCACGCACCTCGGCGGGCCGGTCGTCCACCGAGAACTCGCTCGGCGGCCCGGGCGGCACCAGCCAGCCGGGCAGGGAGCCGAGGACGGCGAACAGGTCGGGGCCGGTCAGCCCGATGCGCAGGCTCTTCAGGGTTTCCCTCGAAACGCGCTCACCTTTGGCGAACGACCGGAGGGCCCGGAAGGAACGGTGCCGGGAGCCCGGAGCGGCCGTTCGAGCGCGCTACAAGAGCGTTGCAGCCGAGCCACAAGCGGGCTTCCCTAGCCTTGGGATCATGTTGACGACCCTGGTTGTGACCGCCTCTCTCCTGTTCACCGGCGCGCCCGCGCAGAGCGTGGCGACCAAGCCGCTGACCTTCCGCGGCATGACGCTCCAGATTCCCAAGACCTGGAAAGTCGGAAAAGAAGACATGTGGGGCATCCACGTCAAGACCGGCGGCTGCGACCGGCTCGCCGTCGAGTGCCGCGGGTTCTACCTCGTCGGGCCGGAGGGCATCTCCCTGGGCCGCCACGGCAACCCCTACGATCCCAAGGAGCAGTACCACCCGGGTAACGGGCTCTCGGCCTGCGCGCCCGACAAGCGCTACGTGGAGGACTTCCCCGGCAAGCTCGTCGCACGTGCCCTCCGCCCGGTGGGCGCGGGACACCAGGCCACCTACCGCGTCTGGCGCGTCGGCTGCACGACGCAGTCGGCCAAGAGGACCGGCGTCTCCTACCAGGAGCGGATCTGGTACCTGCCCACGTCGAAGATCCTCATCTTCGACCGGTGGAGCGACAGCCGGCTCGGCACGATTCTCAAGCGGGCGACCTGGAACTGAGCCCGCCGGTCGCGCCGCTTGCCACCACGGCGAAACAGAGCAGGTGCGAGAACGGCCGTGGCGGCAGTGGCGATCAGCACGAACCGCCGTCGCGCCAGGACGTGGAGCGACCGGCTGCCGCCTGACCGGCATCCCGGCGGCCGGCGCCCTCCTGCGGCTCTCCAGGAACAGGAGCTTGGCGACGCCCAGCGGTACCTCGCCATAGGGCTGGACGTGCTGCCGGAACAGCGGTGTCAGCCCGCGACGGTCGCCTCGATGCCGTCGAGGAGTACGGCCAGGCCGGTCTCGAAGCTCTTCCTGGCCTCACGTTCGAGGTAGGGCAGACCGTCGTCGTGCGAGGAGGTGGCGGCCGTCGCGCCTTCGAGCCAGGCCACGGCGGGGAACCGTTCGGTCAGGCCGGGGGCGATCTCCAGCAGCGTGGCCGAACGGGCGAGCCACCACTCCTCGTCGGAGACGCCGGTGGCGGCGGGGGCCTGCCGTACCTCGGAGACCGTCCCCGCCGAACCGCGCAGGAAGTGGAACAGCGTGCCGACGACCCCCCGGATCCGGGGGGCGTCGAGGCCGGTCTCACGCAGGATGCGCACCAGCGTCTCAAGGCTGAGGTACTCGTTGGGACCGAGCACGGGCCTGGCCTGCGACACCTGGAGCACCCAGGGATGGCGCAGGTAGAACTCCCAGGTGTCGCGGGCCCACACCGTCAGGGCCGCCCGCCAGCCCTCCTCGTGCCCGTAGCCGGTCGGCAGCTCGCCCAGGACCCGGTCGTACATCAGGTCGACGAGCTCGCCCTTGCTGGGGACGTAGGTGTAGAGGGCCATTCCCGAACGTCCGAGCCGTTCGCCGACCGCCCGCATGGACAGCGCCGCCATGCCTTCGGCGTCGGCGAGGGCGATCGCCGTGTCCACGATCAGATCGACGCTGAGTCCCGGTTTCGGACCGGGCCGGGACTCCTCGGCGGGACCGGCGGAACGCCACAGCAGAGCCATGGAACGGCGCGCGTCGCCCTGGCCCGCGAAGACGACCACCTGTGGCTCCCTCCCGTCTCCTTACGCCCTAAAGCTATCAGCGGGCCGGATCAGCCGGTGATCAGGCGTTGCAGCGCGGGTGCGTAGAGGTCGGCGATGCCTTCGGCGTCGGCCTGCGCTGCTGCGCCCGAGGGGTGCAGCGCGAGGGTGGCTCCGAGCCCGAGCAACTGGCCCGCGACCAGTTCCGCCCGCAGGGCGTTGTCCTGGCCGGGGAGCAGCGTGGTCAGCCGCGCGGTGACCTGCTCGTGGAAGCGGTCCCGCAGCAGGGAACGCTCATCGGTGTTGCCCAGGGAGAACACGACACGCAGCATCGGATCCCGCTGGAATTCGCGGCGGCTGCGTACCAGCGTCAGCACCATGTGCCTGCCGAGCGCCTCAAGGGGGGCCGCGAAGAGCTCGTCGGTGTCGGGACCGAAGTCGGCGACGGTGTTGAAGAGCTGTTCCTTGCTGCCGAAGTGCTTGACGATGAGCGAGGCGCTCACCCCCGCGTCCGTGGCGATGCCGCGTAAGGTCACCTCGGCGTACGGGCGCAGGGTGAAGGCCCGCCGGGCGGCGCGCAGGATCGCGTCCCGGCCGCTGCGGGTTCCGGTGTCCCGGGATTCCTCGGTCTGCCTTCCGGTGGTGTGCACGCTCATGGGCTGCTCTCCTGGGCGAGCGCCGCCGGTGGGCGCTCCGCTGCGCCCGCCGTACGGTCCTGCCCGACGGTATACGGGGCCGGAGCCTGTCCGCCCGGTAGACACAGAGTGACGGCCAGAGCGAGGAGCGCGGCGGCCCCGGCGATGACGAAGACCGTCAGGTAGGCGCCCAGGGTCGGCACGGTACGGCCCGCGACCTGGAAGGTGACGTGGGCGAGGACCGCGGCGACGACCGCGCTGCACGCCGCCTGGCCGATCGACCTCATCAGTGTGTTGAGGCCGTTGGCCGCGCCGGTCTCGCTCACCGGCACCGCGCGCATCACGAGCGCGGGCAGGGCGGAGTAGGCGATGGCGGTGCCCGCGGACACCACGGTCGCGCCGAGGACGATCGTCCACAGCTGGTGGCTGGTGAAGAAACGCACCGCGTATCCGGCGGCCATGCATGCGGAGGCGACCGCCAGGGTGACCTTGGGGCCGTAGGCGGCCGAAATCCTGGCGGAGACGGGGGACAGGAACACCATCGCGACACCGCCGGGCAGCAGGCACAGGCCGCTGACGACGATGGAGGCGCCCAGGCCGTACCCGGTGCTCGTGGGCTCCTGCACCAGTTGCGCGGTGGCCAGCGAGTTGGCGTAGAAGGCGAAGCCGATCAGCAGGGCGGCGAGGTTCGTCAGCAGCACCGCGGGCCGCGCGGAGACCCGCAGGTCGACCATGGGGGAGGGGGCGCGCAGTTCGTGGGCTCCCCAGAGCAGCCCGATCAGTACGGCGGCGGCCAGCAGGGCGAGGGTGGGAGTGGAGGTCCAGCCCCAGTCGCCGCCCTGGGTCACCGCCAGCAGCAGGCTGACCAAGGAGGTGGAGAGGCCGAGCACGCCCAGGACGTCGGGCCGGCCGCCGGCGCGCAGCGGTGACTCGGGCACGTAGCGCAGTACCAGTGCGATGTCGAGCAGGCCCAGACCCACCGAGACCCAGAACATGGTGTGCCAGTCGGCGTTCTCGACGACCAGCGCGGCGAGGGGGAGCCCGATGGCGGCGCCGATGCCCAGGGTGGAGCTCATCAGGGCCACCGCGGAGAGCAGCCGGCCGGGTGCGAGCTCGTCCCGCATGATGCTGACGCCGAGCGGCATGACGGCGAGCGCGGCTCCCTGCAGGGCACGGCCCGCGATGAGCACGCCGATCTGGGAGCTGGCGGCGCACAGCACCGATCCCATGGTCAGCAGGCCGAGGGAGGCCAGCAGGACCTTGCGTTTGCCGTACATGTCGCCGATCCGTCCGAGAACGGGGGTGCAGACGGCGCCGCTGAGCAGGGTTATGGTGACCAGCCAGCTCGCGGCGGTCGGGGTGCTCCCGGTGAGCGCGGGGACGTGCGGCAGGAGAGGGATGACGAGTGTCTGCATGACGGCCACGACCACGCCGCAGAAGGCCAGGACGGCGACGAGGAGGCGCGGATGAGGAGCCTCGGCTGGTTGAGGGGGCACTGCGACTCTCCATGGGAAGGGGGACAGGGGGTGCACATCTGTTCACCTCCAGCGTAAACGGATGTGCACTCCAGCGGGAGCCCATTCCTTGAAGTTAGTGATCTACATTGTAAAGGCGCCCGCTTGGGCCTCAAGATCAAAAACAACAAAGGACTGAAGACCCTCCTCCAAAGAGACCCGGGCGGCCCTGGGGTGTGGTTCGGCGTTTCGCAGGTAGCTGCTCGAAATCGGCTGTCCGGGCTGCCGGAACCGTGCGCCGGCCCCTGCCTCAGGGCGCGAAGTTCTCGCCGATGCGGTGGTGTCCGGCGGGGTCGGCGTGGTCCGTCTCGCCATATAGGTCGCGGCCGTCGAGGTGGTGCAGGTTCGGGGTCGTCGGCCGTGCGTTGTTCGACGATTTGGTGATTGGGTCGCGGATGATGTTGGGCGTGAGTCGGTCGGCGGCGTGTTCGGCTGGATCGCCGGTGGTCTTGAATCGCAGGTCTCGCTGTCGAAGTCGGGTGCGAGGGGGCCTGGGGTGTCCTCCTGGATTGGGTACAGGGGTGGTGTTTGTGGGTGTCTCTCGCGGATGGCCTCGAGGAGGCGGTGCGCGGCGGGTCTTGACGTTGGTCATGTCCGCGGGAGTGCCCTGCATGGCGTGGGCGGTGAACGGGTCCGGCAGTGTGCTGCCGCTGAAGCCGAGGTTGGCCACACCTTCACCGAGTCGCGCCCCACGTTCACCGCCTTCTGCTGAGTCGGTGTCAGTTCGATTGAGCCAGGGCGGTTGGGTGGTGTCGGTTGCCTGGGCTCCTGATGATGGCTCTTCTGCGACTCCACCGCCGTGGGGTTCCTGGCTCGCCTGTGGCGACGCGTCGAGGGCATGGCCACCGGTCGTCCGTCGCTCGTGGGTCTGCTTCATGGGCTGCGGTATCTGCTGGACCAAACCGGCCTGCTGGTGTGCGTTGAGCTGTGCGACAGCATCGACCGGGCTGTTGCCAATCTGTCCCTTTCGGTGTGGGAGCTCGTCCTGGCTTCGCCGCTACCGAAAATCTGTAGTGGTCAGAATAGACATCTGCCGTAAGGGGGGTTAGGATTTCTGGCATCGCAAGGAACGGATCCACGAGGGCAGAGCAGTAGGTAGGCATCACGACGAACTGCCCGGACGGACGTGGATAGCAGGAGATGACGTAGGTGGACGGGCAGAAGGTCGGACGTGCCGGGGCCAGCAGGATCGAAGGGTCCTTGCCGTGGACGCGCTGCCGAAGTAGTGACAGATGAAGTCGAAGTAGAGATACCGAAGGGAGTGTTGAACGCCATCAGGATCGCCCGTCGTCGGCTGAAGTTCGCCGCACGGGTACCGCACCTCCACGGATTGGACGGTGGTTTACGGTTACGCTTACGCGATCCCCGCACCCCTGCCTTTGCGGGCGGCCAGTGTGGAAGCAGTGAGTCGGCCATAAGGCCGGTAGATGGTGTTGAACCTCTGGGCCCCGGCGCATCATGGCGCCGGGGCCCTCGTCCGCGTTAGGGAAGGTTGTATGGATCAAGCAGTCACATCCCCGGGCTCTCACCCCCGGGACACCGCCGAGAAGGCGGAGACGGAGGCGGCTCGGACGCTCCCCGACGTGGCCGGTGGCAGGCCCGGCCGGAAACTCGACGATGAGGATTACCCCGCTTACAGCATGGGCCGGGCCGCGGAGGTCCTCGGTGTCACCCCGGCGTTCCTGCGCAGTCTGGGCGCCGCCAGGCTGATCGAGCCGCAGCGCTCCGAGGGCGGTCACCGCCGTTACTCGCGCTACCAGCTGCGCCTGGCCGCCCGCGCCCGGGAATTGGTCGACCAGGGCACCGCTCTGGAGGCCGCCTGCCGCATCATCATCTTGGAAGACCAGCTCGCCGAGGCCCTGCGCATCAACGCCGAACTGCGCCGACGCGGCTGACCGGCCTCCGCCTGCGCGGCCCGCGTCCTGTTGCCCGTCCTGTTGCCCGTCCTGTGGCGCGGCCGGGTGAGCGGCAAGGAGCCGGCCCGGTGCTCGGCCGGAGTCGTCGGGGTGCATCAACTCTCGGCGGGTTCGACAGTGGGCAGGTCCGGCAAGCGGTGCACCGGTGCCGCACCTGCCCGCTGTCATCGAATGGGCGCACGCCGGTCCCCGGGCACGCCGTCCCTACGGTCTGATGGTGGCGGGGTTATTGAGGCTTGGCGGACGTCCGCGCTCCGGCCTCTGCCTCCTCAGCAGTGCGGCTGGCACTCCAGATCATCGTCCGCTGGTGGACCCGTCGGCCGTCGTGCCGGAGGCCGGGCACCAGTGGTGCCGGGCCGTGCTCGGCGAAGCCCATGCGCTCAAAGAACCGCACCGCCCGGGTGTTCTCGACCAGGGTCTGCAGGTGGCAGCCGGGAGATCCGGCCTTCCTGAGCCTGTCAAGCCACCGGCTCATCAGCCCGTCGGCGGCACCTGTCCCTCGCGCTTCGGGTGCCACGTTGATGTGCAGGTGCGCGGGCCACCTGGCGTCGGTGAACTCGCCGACGCCAGGCTCCCTGCGGACCGCGGCCCACGCCAGATCGGCCAGGCTGCGCGCGAAGAAGGCCGCGGGCCTGGGTCGGAAGACCAGCCGGTAGGTCCGCATCGCCTTCTCCATGCGCTCGCCCTCCCCGGGGAACCTCGCACTGTCGAGGCATCCCGTCAGGTAGCCCACCAGGGCGCCCCCGGTGACGGCGACGAAGAGCGAATCCGGTTCCAGCTCCATGTAGGGATCCAGGTAGACGGCCGCCTCCGAGTCCACGTGCCCCCACAGCGACGCCGTGGGAGCGCCCTCGCCCACGCGCTCGAACAGCTCGCGCAGCTCGGCGCGGTCACTCCGTGCGAACGTACGGATCTCCATGACGCCTCCCTTATTGTGTACAGCCTACTCTGTACGTCATACACGATTATTGTGCTATATGACGTACACAGATTCCGGCCGCACGAGAGGATGTTCCATGGCAGAGCTGCCACCCGTCGTGGCGCGGATGTGGGACCGCGAACCCACCACGCGCAGAGGCCCGAGGCCGCGCCTGGACCTGGCCACGATCACGACGGCCGCCATCGAGATCGCCGACACCGAGGGGCTGGCCGCCGTCTCCATGAGCAACGTCGCCGCCCAGGTGGGCGTCGCTCCGATGGCGCTCTACCGGTACGTCGGCAGCAAGGACGAACTGCTGACCGTCATGGCCGACAGCGCCGTGCCCCCACCGCCCGAACGCGAGAACCTGTCCTGGCGCGCCTACCTCGCCACGTGGACCCGGCTCACCCGCGACCTCCTGCTGTCCCGGCCCTGGCTGCTGGACCTGCGCCAGAGCACCCCGCCCATGGGGCCGCGGCGACTGCTCTGGCTTGACCGGGCTCTGGACGCGTTGTCCGGTACCGGGCTGGACGACGGCCAGAAGTTCAACGCCGCCACGGTGCTGACCGGCTACGCCCTCACCGACGCCACACTCACGCACTCGCTCGGCGCCGGTGGCAAGGAGCTCGCGGCCAGGGCCAAGGGAGCCACCGAGTACGGCGAGATACTCACCGAGGTCCTGGACCCCGCGACGTACCCGGCACTGTCGGCCATGGTGCGCTCCGGCCTGCTCAGGGACTCCACCGGCTGGACGGAGGACGCCGACTTCCGGTTCGGCCTCGACCTCCTGCTGGACGGCATAGAGGCGCTGATCGCCCGCCCAGCCCGGTAGGGGTGCCGTTAACGAACGTGTCGCCAGCCCCAAACGAGCGCCGTCTCTTCAGTTCACGGCCCCTTACGGGGCGGGGGCTTCGGTCGCGTCGTCGTGATCGCGGAGCATGCGCAGCACGGTGGCCGGTGAGGGGTGCTGGCTCTTTTTCCTGCCGCGGGTGATGACCAGGCGGGCGGCGATGTCGCACAGGCTGAGGTTCCGGCCGCGCAGGTGCAACGCCATCGACAGCATGGATTCGTCGGTGACGGTGGCGCCGCCGATGTGCTTGCCCCGGGTGCGGGCCGGCTCGTGACTTCCAGAGTGCGGTCGCGGACGTACCCGCGCTCCATGTCCGACAGTGCCGTGAGCACGGTGAAGACGATCCCCGTCGGGTCGTGGCTGCCCTGCAGCTCGCCGGACAAGAACTCCAGGCCGATGCCCGCCGCCCGCAGTTGTTCGGCCAGCGCGACCAGCTCGCTGCCGCGCCCCAGCCGCTTGTGCTCGTGCACGACCAGAGTGACCGCCAGGCCCGAGGCCCGCATCTCGGCCGCCAGGGCGAGGGCTCGCTCGAGTTCGGGGCGAACAACGGCGCGAGTGATGCCGGTGGCCTTGAGCGCGTCGAGCTGGGTGTCGAGCGACAAGCGGGCGGTGTGATACTGCGCCGCCACCTTGCCGCGCCCAGTACGGCAGGGCGAGCCAGCCGGAGCGGCGCAGGAGGTCATCGGGCAGTCGCGGGCTTCCACGCGCGCGAAGTCGTCATCCGTCACCGCCGAAGTGTTTCAGGCGTGCGCGGTGATCCAGGTGAACAGCGCCGAGACGTGCGCGAGGTGGTTGTTGACGGTCGTCGGCGCCATCGGCGCGGGCGTGCCGTCGCGGCCGCGGTTGCCGGCGGCGGCCAGGTGGTCGCGCCAGGCGCTCACCTCGCGCGGGGTGACGGCCGAGAGCCGGTCGTGCCCGAGCCGTCGGTGATCCAGGCGGCGAAGCGCTGCAGATGCCGGGAGATCTTGGCGCTGACCTCAGCCGAGCGGACCCCGCGCACGGCCAGTTCGAGGTAGCGCTCCGTCCACACCGGCAGGCTGTCGTCGGCCAGATCGAGCCGGTCGGGAAGCCCCGCTACCTTTCGTGAAGTGATTTCGGCGCGATCCGGAGCCGGGCTGAGCGAGGCCGAGCTGGGCGTGGAGGACGGCATGCAGCCAGGGTCACTTCACGGAAGGGCTGTTTCCTGAAGAGAAGTGAGGCGGCCCGCCACCACAACGAATGGCCTGCGCGTCGCGTTGGGCCATCGTCAGCTCTGGAGTTTCTTCCGTACGTGGTCCGCCCCTTCGGAGTCCCGCGGTTCCGTACCGCTCCCGACGCCCGGTCGGATTCATGCCGCTGCGTCGTCGTCGATGCCGAGGGTGACCGCCAGGTCGCGCAGGCACTCTTCGAAGACGGGCTCCAGGTCGGTGTAGGCGAAGTCCAGTTGGTGCAGGACTTCCATGCACAGCAGGCCGTACAGCCTGATCCAGCACGACAGGAAGACGTGGGCGGCTTCGGGCGGCAGTCGCCCATCGATGGTGGCGGAGTAGGCGGTCAGTTGCTCGCGCAGGGAGGCGGACAGGTCGGCTGGGTCGGGCACCGGGAACGGCCGTGTCCGCCACAGCTCGACCGTCAGGTCGAGCAGGACCTGCTCGAAACTCAGGGCGGCCTGGTGACGCACCGAGCCGGCACCGCGGTTCGGCGGTGCGATGGGGCTGGCGAAGATCCAGCCGAACTCGGCCGGGTGGGCGATGGCCCAGGTGCGCATGGCCCGGCAGACGGCCAGCAGGCGGTCGCCGATCGGCGCGCCGGCGCGGGCGTCGCGGGCCTGCTCCATGATGGCGGTCAGCTCGCGGAAGAAGTCTGCGGTCACCGCGCCGACCAGCTCGTCGTGGCCGGCGTAGTAGTGGTAGAGAGCCGGGCCGCTCATGCCGACCTGCCGGGCGACCGCGTTGATGGTCACCGCGGCCGATCCCTGCTCGACCAGCAGCCTGCGCGCGGCCGCGTGAATCTCCTCCAGGGTGGCCTGGCGCAGCCTTTCCCGCCTGCTGGTGTGTGCGGACATCGTCACCCCTTGTGTTGTTTCTTTGGCGCCGTTGACATCTTAGGGCATCTATGTTTCCTTAATGCCTCTAAATAACCTAGAGGTCGTAAGGAGCGAACATGGGACTTGCGTGGTGGATCCTTCTCGCGGTCGTGGTGCTGGTTACGGCCGTGTGGTGGCGGATGTCCAGATCCGCCCACCTTCGGCGGCGCAAGGACTCCTGACATGGCACCTACGATGCGCGACCGCTTGTTCGGCAAGTACGCCATGGAGGCGACCGTCACCGTGGCCCAGCAGGTCAACCCCGCCATGCGCCGGATCCGGCTGGAAACCGACCAGCCCGTCGCCTTCCCCTACACCCCCGGCCAGCACGTCAGGATCCAGCTGAAGGACCCGCTGTCGGTGTCGGGCATCCTGCGCCCGGCCGAGACGCTGCGCACCTACACGATCTGGGACCTCGACCCCGGCAGGAAGGCGATCGAACTGCGCATCCACCTGTACGCGGGCGACGGCATCGGACTGAAGTGGGCGCGGGCGGCACGGCCCGGGAACCGGGTGACCTTCTGGTGGCCGCAAGGTGACTTCTTCACCCGCGAGGCCGACTACCACGTGTTCGTCGGAGAGGAGACCGCCGGCGCCGCCTTCGGACCGATGATCAGAGCGTTGGGAGCCTCGACCGAGGTGTACGGCGTCCTGGAGAGCGAAACCCCCGAGCACGACCTGCCCATGCCCGGGACGCCGCCGCTGCGCCGCGTCCACCGCCACGGCGCCCCCGCTGTCACCTCCCCGGTGCTGCTCGCGGCCGTGGCCGAACTCGACCTGCCGGGCAATGCCGGAGCCGCCTACGTGGCCGGGGAGGCGAGAACCTGCCAGTTGGTGCGCGATTTCCTGGTGCGCGAGCGCAACTGGCCACGGGCCTCGATCAAGACCAAGCCGTTCTGGGCCCCGGGCAAGCGGGGCCTGCACTGACCGTCAAGGAGACCTGAACATGAAAGTGATCATCGTAGGAGGCGGCATCGGCGGACTCGCCACGGCCGTCGCCTTCCATCGGCGAGGCTGGCAGGTGGAAGTCCTCGAACGCGCCGCTGAGTTCACCGAGGTGGGCGCGGGACTGACCATCCAGCCCAATGGCCTGCGCGCTCTGGACGCCATCGGCCTGGGCGAGCGGCTGCGCGCCGGTGGGCTGGCCGACCCGCTCGCGGGGATCCGCAGCAGGCGCGGGGACTGGCTGGTCCGCAATGACGTGGGCAGCCTCAAGCGCCGCTTCGGATCATGGGTGACCGTGCACCGGGCCGCCCTGGTCGACCTGCTGAGAGCAGTCGTGCCGCCCGACGCTCTGCGGTCCGGCATCGACGTGCAGCACGTTCAGCGCGACGGCACAGTCCGCCACAGCGGCGGCACCTCCACCGCCGATCTCGTCGTGGGCGCCGACGGCGTGCACAGCGTGACGCGCCGCTCGCTCTGGCCGCACCTTCCCGGTCCGCGCTATGTCGGCTACACCACCTGGCGTCTCATCGCTCCGCCTCAGCGCGTCGAGGGGAGCGTGGAGACGTGGGGTAGGGGCGAACGGTTCGGGCACGTGCCGATGCCCGACGGCCGCATCTACTGCTACGTGATGGCCAACGCGCCGGCCGGCTCCCGCGTCGGCCTGGATGAGCTGCGCGAACGCTTCGCCCGCTGGCACCACCCCATCCCCGCGCTCCTCGGCTCCGCGCAAGAGGAGGCGGTGCTGCAACACGACACCCACGAGCTGCCCATGTTGCCCGCGTACGTCTGCGGGAACGTGGCCGTTCTGGGAGACGCGGCCCACGCCATGACCCCCAACCTGGGGCAGGGCGCCTGCCAGACGCTCGAGGATGCGGTCACGCTCGCGCACGCGGTGGACACCCTCGGCGTACGCGCAGGGCTGGAGGCGTACGACCGCACCCGCAGGCCGCGCACCCAGCTGATCGTCCGCCGTTCCCGCCAGGCCGGCGCCGCCGCGCACTGGACCTCCACGCCGCTGACCATCCTGCGGGACGCGGTTCTTCCCCTACTGCCCACCAGGTTCTTCGCCCGCTCGCTCACCCCCGCCTACACCTGGACGATCTGATGCTTCTCCCACGAATCCTGATCATTGCCGTCGCAGCGATCACGACGGTCGGTGCCGTGCTCGCCGACCTGGTCATCCCCGACCTGGCGGCACAGCACGCCTTCAACCCGGCCTGGCCGCCCCACGCCAAATTCCACGATGCCCAATACATGGTGATGACAGTGCTCCTCGGCCTCACCGGCCTGGCCCTCGCGCTACGGCCAGGCCGGAACACGCTGCTGCACGCCGCCGCCATCCTGGCCATCCCGTGGCTCGGCATGATCGGTGCGCTCCTGTTCCCCGCGACCGCCACCTACGACCCGGAGTTCGCCGACCGGACTGTCTTCGTCCTAGGACTGCACGGGCAGGTCTTTATGGCGATCGTCCTGCTCGTAGCCCTGCTCGTTGCGGCAGCGGTGACACTGCGCATGCCGTGGTCTCCGCCACCTGGTCATGAGCGCTATCACAGCCCTGCCTGAGTGCCTGTCTTTGAACCCGGACTGGATCTTGTAGTGGGTCACTACATGTGCGGCCCGAGGAAGCAACCGCCGGACGCGTCGATGACCTGCCCGGTGACCCAGCGGCCCGCGTCAGAGGCCAGGAAGCCGACCACGTCGGCGATGTCCTCGGGCTGGCCGACCCGGGGGATCGCGTTGCTGCTCGCGACCATCTTCTGGGCCTGGGGGTTGCCGCGCATCCACGGGTTGGCGTCGGTCTCGGTGGGGCCCGGGGTAACCGTGTTCACCGTGATGCCACGGGCCCCCACCGCATTGGCCAGGGTGCGGCCGAAAACGTTCATGGCCGCCTTGCTCATGGCGTACGCCAGTTCCGGGAGTGCGATCCGGGTCGCCGCCGACGACACGTTGATGATGCGACCACCGTCGTTCATCAGAGGAAGCGCTCGCTGGGCGATGAACAACGGCGCCTTGGTGTTGACGGCGAACACCTGGTCGAAGGCTTCGGGGGTGCTCGACTCGATCGGCCCCGGGGCGCCGGTGGCGGCGTTGTTGACCACGATGTCCAGCCGCACCTGCCCTGTCCGTTCGCGCAGCCCGGCTTCCATCCCGGTGAACAGCGTGTCCACGTCGGTGGGAACGCCCAGCTCCGCCCGGACGGCGAAGGCGTTGCCGCCAGTTTTCTCGATCAGGGAGACGGTCTCCTGGGCAGCTGTCTCGTTGGACCCGTAATGCACGATCACCAGCGCGCCGTCGGCCGCCAACCGCCGCGCGATGGCCCGGCCGATGCCCCGCGAAGCCCCTGTCACCAGCGCTGTCCTGCCGTTGAGAGTCACTGCTTCCTGCCCTTCTTCACGTCCGTCACGTGCTCGTGCTTCACGATGTGAAGCCTGGCCAAGCGCGCTGACAACACAGTGACAACCCACTGACAGGTCGGAGCCCGTTCAGCAAGGGGCCGGGGCGTGACCGGGGTGTAGGGGACATTTCCGTTTGTGGGTGCTGCGCGGCGGTGCGTGCCGGTCGTCGGTGCCGGGCTCTCCCTCTCCGGTGAGGATGTGGCGGACCTGGAGAGCATCGCCCGCTGAACGCCACGTTGAACGGTTCGTGCCGTGCGTGGCCGTGCCGTGGCCGGGCACGGCTGCGTGCGCCGGATCAGTCGAGCAGTGCGGTCGCCTCGACCTCGACGAGGACGTCCGGCTCGAAGAGGTGGTCGACGCCGATGAGGGAGGCCGGGGGCATGGGGAGCCGAAGGCCGATCTCCTCGGCGACGGTCTCGACTCCGGCCATGAGGTCGCCGATCTTCTCCGGGCTCCACCGGGTCACATAGAACGTCAGGCGCAACACGTCCGCGAACGAGGCGCCTGCGCCGGCCAGGCCGGCGGCGGTGTTGCGCAGGGCCTGTGCGACCTGTCCGGCCAGATCGCCGGGGGCCACCGGGGTTCCGTCGGCCTGTCGGGCGACCTGCCCGCTGACATGGACGTGTGTGGTGCCCGTGCCGACGGCGACATGGTGGTAGGGGGTGGGCTGGAGCAGGCCTTCAGGGGTGAAGTGCTTGACGGTCATGGCTGTTTCTCCTTGTCAATGTAGGTATCTGTAAGCTACCTAGTAGGAGAAAGGCACTTCAACGAGACCAGGTTTCACCATGGATACCGACGGCGGGCTCCGCATCGACGCCCCGCACCGCGAGCTCCTCGATCAGGTGCTCGACAAGTGGTCCCTCGGTGTGCTCAACGAGCTCTGCGAGCGACCCTGCCGCTTCAACCAGTTGCGCCGGGCCATGCCCGCGGTCACGCAGAAGTCGCTGACCACGACTCTTCGCCGCCTGGAGCGTAACGGGGTGATCGAACGTGAGGTTCTCTCCACGCGGCCGGTGGCGATCGTGTATCGGATCACACCGCTCGGCAAGACCTTGCGGCAGCCCATCGACGTCCTGCTGGCCTGGGCGTCGGAGCACATGCCCGCCATCGAACACGCCCGCGACGCCTTCGACATGCGTGAGGACGCGGGCCTGTGAGACCTGTGTCCCGGCCCTGTTCGGGTCGGTGGCCGATGTCCTGGCGGGGTGGGCGGGGATCGGAGCCTTCTCCGCTGCCGTGTGGGGACTTCCGAGGGTGCGGCGTATCCACGGCTCGTCTCGGCGCGGTGATCGTCGGTTCCGCGGGGTGAGATGTGCCGTCGGGTCATCGACGCCGCGACCGGCCTGCTGGAGCGGAAGGAGTTGTGCGGCGGCTGGGGCGGCGTGGTGGAGTTCGGGCCGGCTGTCCCGTCCTTTGCTCGCTGGTGTGGCATGGCGCTCTGCCGCCTTGCCGGGTCAAGGCACGCATGATCGGTTGTGTGGCGTTGCTTTGCGGCTGGTGGCATGGGCCTGAGCGGGGGGCCTATTTGATCGGTCGCTGGGGCGGGTCGGTTGGCGGTCGGCGACAGAGGCGGATCTCTTGCATTACCCCGGTGTCCGGGGCGTGCGGCGATAGATCATGTGGGTCACACCGATTCCCTCGATGATCTCCGCCTGCTCGAAGCCGATCGGTGCTGTGGCGTTGAGCCCGGCCAGCACAGGCGTGCCGCCGCCGAGTACCACCGGCACGACGTCCAGCCGCAGCTCGTCGAGCAGGCCGGCCTTCAGCGCGTCGGCCGCGGTGCCGCCGGGACCGACGCCGACGTCGCGATTCCCGGCCACCTCGCGGGCTCGCGCGATCGCGTTCTCCACGCCGTCGCCGACGAACGTGAACGGTGTCGTCGCCGTCCAGCCGGACGGTGGTGGGCGGTGGCTGACAACGAACACCGGTACGCCGCCCGGGTGCCGCCCGTTCCAGCCCGCGGTGAGGTCGAACAGGTTCCGGCCGATGACACAGGCTCCGAGCGTCTCCTGGAGTCGGCGCAGGTAGCGGGCCGTTGCCTCGGAGGTGCGGTAGGTCAGCCGGTCCGGATCGGCCGTTGGCGTGGCCACGGAGCCTGCCGTGCACCAGGCGAACAGCTTGTCGAAGCCTGACTGGCCGGGGCCGGAGATGTACCCGTCCAGCGAGACCGACGCCTGTGTGAAGACCTTTCCCATGGTTGCCTCCCAGAGCGTCTGCGATTTTGACAAAGCTGGACGCTAGCACATATAAAACCATCAGGTTATGGAACCGGAGGGTTATGGAAATGGTTGCAAGCGACAGGCTGGACGCGACGTTCGCGGCGCTCGCCGACCCCACCCGCCGGGCCATCCTGGCCCGGCTCGCGGCGGGTGACGCCACGGTCACCGAGCTGGCCGCGCCGTTCGCGATGAGCCAGCCCGCCGTCTCCAAACACCTGCGCGTGCTCGAACGGGCGGGCCTGATCAGCCGCGGCCGCGACGCACAACGCCGGCCATGCCGGCTGGTGGCCGAGCCGCTCAAGACGGCCACGGACTGGCTGGCCGACTACCGCGACTACTGGGAAGCGAGCTATCAGCGACTGGATGCCTTGCTGGAGGACCTGCAGGACGGCAAAACGTGACCTCCCCCCACCCCGGCCTCGGGCTGCACGTCGTCGCGTCCGGGGCCACCGGCCTCGTCCTCACCCGGACCTTCGCCGCTCCCGCGCCGCTGGTCTTCGCCGCGCTCACCGAGCCGGAACTGCTCCGCCGCTGGTACGGCGCCCGCGGCTGGCAGCTCACCGTTTGCGAGGTCGACCTACGCCCAGGCGGTGTCTGGCGGTTCGTCTCAACAGGGCCGGGTGGCTCCGAGATGGAACTACACGGGCTGTTCCGTGAGGTCGTGCCGCCTGTACGCCTCACACAGACCGAGATCCACCGTGACTGGGCCGACGGCGCGGCACTGGTCACCACCGTTCTGGACGAGACAGACGGACACACCACCATGACCGTCACCGCGCAGTACTCCTCGCCCGAAATTCGCGACATGGTCGTGCGCAGCTCCATGCAACGAGGCGCCGGCGAAGGATACGACCGCCTCGCCGCTGTACTCGCCACACTGCCACCACACCTCTCCTGACGAAAGGCGCCATCCATGACCGACGCATCCGCACCAGTCACCGAGATCCCGGCCGACCTCGGGGAAGTTCCCGAGGACTCCGGCAACCCGCCTGTGCCCCCTGGCACGCTGCTGCTGGAACTCGTGCCGGTGCCGACCACCGACATCGAACGGGCCAAGGCCTTCTACCAGGACCAGCTCGGGTTCCGTCTCGACGTCGACGTCAACCCCAAGCCCGGTGTCCGCGTCGTCCAGCTCACTCCGCCCGGTTCGGCATGCTCGATCACGCTCACCGAAGGCCTGCCCACACTCGACATGCCCCCAGGAACTCTGCGCGGTCTGCACCTCGTGGTGGCCGACATCGAGGCATCGCGCGCTCAACTCGTCGGGCGTGGCGTCGAGATCAGCGAGATCGAGGACTCCGGCGGAGTGCTCTACGCCTACTTCGCCGACCCGGACGGCAATACCTGGTGCCTTCAGCACATGCCCTGGCGCTAGTGGGGCGTGTGGTTGCTCGACGACTTCGACAGCCCGGGCGCCTGGCCAGGTGGCTGGACGACGTGCCCGTCGTGTTGATGCCGCATGACTTCTAGTGCCAATATCCGTCGTAGTAATCAACCAGGTGCTGGGCGTCCGGGCCGGCCGAAGCGGCGGCGACTGTGAGGTCGGCCTCCCGGAGGATCTCCGACCGCACCCGTGGCGGCACCGACGCCGCGGGCACCTTCTGGCCGTCGCGGTGGAAGGTCATCGGGTTGGTCGCGCACAGCGCGTCCAGGTCCCAGCCCTCGTCGGACATGCCCTCGACGACGCGCAGGAGCCAGCGGGCCTGCCAGCCCGCGAGGTCGCGCACCACCTCGCCCTGCCCCTCGTGGCAGTCGTGCTCCCAGTAGCCGATCGACACGCCGGTCCATCCGTGCCGGATCAGTTCCGTCCGGGCCAGGTCGTAGCGCACGACATGACCGGCGACACGGTCCGGCTCTTTCACGTACACCTCGCGGAGGACTTGTTCGAACGGCTGCGCCAGACCCCTCTCGCGCCACGCACTCACCTCCTCGGCGCTTGCGTCGGCCGGGTGCCACAACGTGACAGGGCCCTCGGGGTGGTGCCCGGCCAGTTCCCAGCCGTCGACGGTTCTGACGGGCAGGCCAGAGGGGCCGCCGGGGGTCCGCCACACCAGGGTGCGTGCGTCGGGGCCGGTGACGGGGTGGTCGAGGAGATGTTCACCGACCTCACGCCAGGTCCATTCACGCTGGTGGATGAGCGCCTGCTCCAGGCGGTGGCGCGCGGCCGTGTGCGCCTGCTCGACCTCTCTGGGCGTGGCGCCGGCGGCGGGCAGAGCGCGGTCGAGGAGCCGGTCGCGGGTCAGCGCCGCCGCGTCGGCGAGCGCATCGAGTGCGCGAGTGGCGTTCTCCTGTACGGACGCCGCCCGCACCCGCGCCTGAATGAGCGCCAGTGGTGTGACTGTCTCGGGCCCGCCCCGGCGGGCCAGCACGCCGACAGCCCCGTTGGCGACGGTCTCGCTGCGGCAGGTGGAGCCGGGGCCGTCGTGGCCGGTGCCGCAGGTGACGGCGGCGTCGGCGAGCAGCGACGGGACCCAAGGTTCGTCAATGACCTCGCAGGTCCAGATCAGGCCGCACGCCGTCGAAACGGTCTGGCCCTTCAGGAAGCGGTCCTCGCTCCAGCTGATGTCGGCGTGATGGCAGACGAACGGGCCGCCCCGGTAGGCGGCCAGGCGGGTGACCAGCTCGTGGACCAGGGTGACGGCCTCAGGAGTGAGCAGGTCGCAGACGACCCGCAACCAGCCGTCGCCTGGGGCCGGTGTGTCAGCGGTGGCCCAGTGACGTAGCAGCGGCAGCATTCCGGCCAGGCGGAGGCCGTACTCCTCGGCCAGTATCGTGGCGAAGGGGTCGGCCTCCCCGATCACGTTCCTGACCGCACCGTCTGGGCCGTCTTCGGTGAGCAGGCTTTCCAGGAGCGGCTGGAGCTCTCCGAGGTCTGTCAGGTGGCCGAACAGGTCGCGGCGCTGTTGCGGATGGAGCAGGTGGGCGGCTGACAGCGGAATCCGATAGAGCTCCTCGTGGCGGGTGTGGCCTTGGCGGGCCCAGTATCCGGCGCGTTCGGCCAGGTTCCAGGCGTCGCCGGGAGTCCAGTCGACGGCGCGCGCGGCCACGGTGCGGACCAGGCGCAGGACGCGCTCGTCGTAGTCGTGGCCGCCCTGCGGGCTGAGCCAGAGCTTGGTGTGGGCGTAGGTGCCGTAGAGGCGCCAGTCGGTGTCAGGGCCGGGGTCGAGGCCCTGCTCGGTGAGGGCGTCGAAGCGCTGGTAGGCCTCTTTGGTAGCCGGTTCCAGATGGTCCCAATTTCCCGCGTACGTCACCTGGTGATCGTAGTCGCACGATGAAGGACCGCCGGGACGGTGGCCAGGTCGTCGCGGCCGTCCAGGAGCATCACCATCGCACTGAGCCTGTCCCAACAGCCGGGCCGGCCCCGCCGACGCCCCCGCGATCGTCCTGCTGCACGGCTACCCCACCAGCTCGTTCGTGTTCCGCGAACTCATCCCGCTGCCGGCCGACCGCTACCCTGTCATCGCGCCGGACCACCTCGGCTTCGGTCACTCGGTCTCCCCTTTCGCGGGGGAGTTCGCCTACACCTTCGACGCCCTCGCCGAACTCACCTCCGGACTGCTCGAACATCTGGGCCTTGACCGCTACGCCCTCTATGTCCAGGACGACGGCGCCCTCATCGGATGGCGTCTCGCGCTCCGGCACCCCGATATGCTGCCCGGCCCCCGTGGCCGTGGTCTTGGGCGGCGGCTTCGTGCGTTCCCGCACCTGTCGTGGAGTGGCGGGGTGAGGGGGTTACCGGGTGGGGATTCGCACGGTGAACGGTTCGTTGTCGAGTTCGCCGTGGACTTCGGTCTGGTTTTCTGCGCGGAAGGGTCGCCAGCTCAGCGACAGGCGGTTCCCGGACGCGGTGGTGAGGGTCGCGGTTGCGGTTTTCGGGTTGAGGCGGATGGTCCCGGAGACCTGGACGTCCTTGACGTACCGGACCTGGTGGAGGGTGGTCGGCCCGCCTTCGGTTCGCAGGATGCGGCCGCCGCGCAGGCCGGGTTCGGTTTGGGGCGCAGGGGTGAGGGAGGTCGGGTTGAGGGGCGCGATCGCGTCGGCGGCTGTCGCGAAGGCCGCTGCCACGGTCCGGCGTTGCCTGTCGCTCAGTTCGTGGCCGTACGGCATGGCCAGCTCGCGTGCCTGTGTGGGGAAGTCGCCGAGCAGCCGGTAGTTCTCCGCGGTGCAGTCAGGGTGCGCCGGCTTGGTGGGGTCGGCGATGAAGGAGCGTAGGACGCCCTGCAGGCATGCGCCGAGCGGGTTGGATCCGAACAGCTGGCCGTGGCCTCCGAAGGGCACGGTGTAGGCGTGTCCCCTGGGGTGGCGGGCGGCCACGGAGGTGGCGTCGAGCGGGGAGGTGTCGGAGTCGAACTGGCCGCTGATTGCCAGGACGGGGACGTTCGGCCGGTTGCCGGTGGCCGGTGGGCTCTGGCGTGGGGTGGGCCAGTGGGCGCACTGTCGCGTCCAGTCGGCGACCGGTCCGGTGACTTCGGAGGGCCGGTAGGGCGCGTAGAGGTGGTGGCGTCGCGCGTAGGCGTTGAGTTGCCGGAGGCGTTCGGCGGTGGTGGCGTCGCGGTCGAAGGGGAATCTGGTGTCGCCGCAGTAGTAGGTGAACAGGGCCGGTGCGGGGGATCTGTCGGGCGGGGGTGGCGTGGCGCGGTTCATCAGGCGGCGCAGTGGGGCCGGGTCGTCTTTGAGGTAGGCGTTCGCCGCGGCCAGGGTGGATCTGGCGTCGGGGTTGGCGGCGGCGGTGAGCAGGTGGCCGGTCTGGCCGATGGGTAGCTTCGGGTCGGGCTGGGCGCGGAGTCGTTTCAGTAGTTCGTCCCACAGGGCGGCCGGGTCGGGGTTGTGCCTGGCGCAGGCGGGTGAGCGGCGGCACGCGTTTCGCAGGGCTTTGAGGCCCAGTTTCTGCTGGTTGCGGAAGCCCTGTTCGGCGTAGCCGTCCTCGCCGGTGCCGATGACGCTTTCGAGGAACATGGCGCGCAGGTGCTTGGGGAAGCGGGTGGCGTAGGCCTGCCCGAGCAGTGTGCCGTAGGAGGATCCGACGAAGGTGACGTCGCGGACGCCGAGTGCGGCTCTGACGGCGTCGAGGTCGGCGGCGGCCTGGCCGGAGGTGAAGAATCCGCCCCTGTCGCCGATCTGGTGCGCGCACGCTTCGATCGTGTTCGGCCGGGTGATGTCGAGCCCGCGGCATGACAGCGGCGAGGATTCGCCGAATCCGCGTGGTTCGACCATGAGGATGTCGACCCGGTCGGACAGCGGTCCGAGCAGCGTCTTGGCGAGCCCGGCGTAGGAGGGGTCGAGTGGTCCGGGGCCGCCGCCGTTGGCGATCGCGGTGGTCAGGGGTGGGCGGCTGCGGTCGCCGCGGGGGATCCACAGGTAGGCGACGGAGATCTTCTCCGCGCCGGGGTTCGACCAGTCGAGGGGGACGCGGAGTTCGCCGTGGCAGGGGGTTGTCGCTTCCGCGCATGAGCGGGTGTGCGCCGCGGGGGTGGGCAGCAGGGCGGTCAGGGTCGCTCCGGCCGCAAGGAGGGCCTTCCAGGCAAGGTTCATGAGTACACAATGACTGTGCACAATAAATTGTGCAAACAGGTTGTGCACTGTTGGGGGCGTCCGGCCAGGTCAGGGCGGCGAAAGTTGCACAACGGATTGTGCACAGCTAGTTTGTCGACCATGGTTGGAGAGCCCGCGCGTCATGAGGTCACCGACCTGGAGGCTCTGACGTCGCTCACGCACCCCCGGCGGCGGCGCATCCTCGACCACCTCTACAAGCACGGGCCCGCGACGTCGGCCACGCTCGCCCGCGAGCTCGACCTCAACACCGGTGCCACCAGTTACCACCTGCGTGAGCTGGCCAAACACGGCTTCGTCGAGGAGGCGCCGGCAAGGGGGCACGGGCGGGAGCGGTGGTGGCGCTTCGTCATGGCCGACTTCCGGTTCCCCCGGCGCAGCCGGCAGGACGCCAAGACGCGTGCCGTGCTGGACGAGATGAACACGCGGGCGTTCGCCGCCGACATCCAGCAGTTCCAGCAGGCTCTGGCCGACACCTCCGGCCAGGATGGCTGGGACGACGCGTTCCCTTACTCGCGGGGGAGCATCCGCGTGTCGCTGGGCCGGCTGGAGGCGTTCTTCGAGGAGTACGTGGCGCTGCTGATGAAGTACTCGGGTGAGGAGCCGGACGAGGACGCCCGCACCGTCAACACCGTGTTCATGGCCTATCCCGACGTGTGAGCGGGCGCCGTGGACCCCGGGCGAGTGGCCTTGGCGGGGATCCCGGCGCGGTGTGCGAGCACCCCCGATCGGCGTTCGGTGACGGGCCAGGAGAGCCCGTACGGCGGTGCGGACCGGCTCGCTTGGAGACTCGGCAGCCGGTGGCGAGGGCGCGCCCGGCGCGCTCATCCCCAGAGGCACGGCCTCGTCCTGGCCGGCGCCGATTGCGGCGGCACGGCATCGGCGGACGATGAGATCGCTCCGGCCGCGCGGGGCGTCGGTCGGCGTGCGCCGCAGGCGAGGGGTTTCCGGTGCTCCAGGTGCGGCTCGAACGGGGCCGGCGGATCGCGCCGGTCGGCATCGTCGTCAGGACGGCGACCAGCGCTTCCTCCAAGCCGGCCGGTGAGCCGGTCACCGCGTCAGGGGAGGCGGACGCCGGCGACGATCTTTTTGAGGTCGGGGACGAGCGGCGTGCTGGCCATCACGGTGATGACGGTTCCTTCTCGTTCGATCCAGCCGACGTACCGCCCGTCGCCGAGCGCGCCGTCGCCTTGCTTCGTCAGTGCTCGACGGCCGCCGATCGTCGTGGTCTTCGCGTCTTCGGCGAAGGTTCCGTAGGTCACGGGGAGGCGCTTCAGGTCGGTGAGTCTCCTGGCGTCCGGCCAGCAGAGCACGCGTACCCACAGGCTGCGCTGCTTGGGGTCGGCGTTGGCCCGGTTGTCTCCCCACTGGTAGCCGTATTCGGTGACGCCGTTGTGCCTGCCGGCCACCACTCCGCCGTAGGTGAAGCCTTTGGGGATGTAGCCGATGCGCACGCCCTTGATGGCTCCCGCGCCTCTGGCGGGCTTGTCGATCCTGGAGTCGTGGGAGCGTTTGATCTCCGCCTTGCTCGGGGTGGGGCAGGCGGTGGTGTTCCCCGCGGCGGCGTGGGCGGAGGGGCCGGTGAGCAGCGTCGCGGCGGAGGTCGCGGACAGGGCGGCGATCGTGAGTGCCTTCGTGATTGTGTTCACGTACGGATTGGATGCGGCGGGCGGGCCGGAGGTTCGCGGTCTTCTGAAGTGTTTCGAGTGCCGCCTCCGGCCGGTGCCCTCCGGGGTCGGGCCGGAAATGTGTGGTCTCGTCTGTGGGAGATGGGACAGATTGGTGCCATGGAACGTCAGCTCATCAGTCATCTCGCTCATCGTGACCACCCCATCGCCGCGCCGGTCTCCGGCGCGCAGGTGACCCGGCTGTTGCGCCGGGCCCGGTTGCCCGAGGGGGCGAGGATCCTGGACCTCGGCTGCGGCGAGGCGGCGTGGACGTTGCGTGCGCTCGCGCTCTACGAGGACGCGACCGCCGACGGCGTCGACATCTCCGCCGACGCGCTCAAGGCGGCCGAGGGGCACGCCGAGGTCCAGGGCGTCTGGGAGCGTGTCCGGCTGCACGAGAGGCCGGCTGCGGATTTCCCGGTGGCCGAGCGCTACGACCTGGTGATCTGCGTCGGGGCGACGCACGCGTTCGGGGGTCTTGGCCCGGCCGTCGAACGTGTTCGGCGCTATCTGCGGCCGAACGGGCTGGCGCTCGTCGGTGAGGGGTTCTGGGAGTGCGCGCCGACGCCGGAGGCGCTCGCCCGGCTGGGCGCGGGGCCGTCGGAGTATTTCGACCTGCCGGGTACGGTCGCCGCCGCCGAGTCCGCTGGTTTCGACACGGTTTACGCGTACACCAGCGACCTGTCGGAATGGGATGACTACGAGTGGTCCTGGACGGGGACGTTGCTGCGCTGGGCCAATGAGAACCCCGGCCCGGACGCCGAAGCGGTCCGGGCGGCCGCCCTGGAGCATCGCGCCATGTGGCTGCACGGCTACCGGGGGGTTCTGGGCTTCGTCACTCTCCTGCTTCAGCGAACAGGCTGACCGCCGGGCCTGACCGGTTTCTTCCGGCGCCGCCGTCGTCTCTGCGCGCTTCGGGTGCGCGGCCCTTGGCCGCCCGGCCGGCCAAGGGCCGCATCAGGGCCGCGCCAGGGCCGCGCCAGGGCCGCGCCAGGGGCCGCGCCAGGGCCACGTCGTGGGTCGCTCGTGGCCGCTCCGCGGCCCGTCAGGCGGCCGGAGCCGTGTGGGGATCCGCGGATCGCGTGCCCGGCCTGGGCAGCGTGCAGCCGGGGCGTTCCAGGTCGAGTTCGTTGCCCGCCGCCACGCAGGCGGCGAGCTGGTAGGTCTGGGTTCCGTAGGAGGCGCCCTTGCGCACGCTGACGGCGCCGTCGCGGTTCATCTCGCAGGGGTTGTCCAGCGTGCATCGGCGGCCGTCGCGGTTGCTGGTGTTGTTGATGCCGACGACCTTGCCGCTTCCGGCGTCGACGATCGGGGATCCGGAGGTGCCGGGGCCGGTGTCGCACCGCGGGGTGTAACGGATGACGTCCTTGGTCATGTAGCCCACCTCCAGCACCCGGTAGACCAGCGTGTCGATTCCGCACGAGAAGATCTTCTTCGTGCCTGCGGAGATCACCCGGATGTCCGTGCCCGGTGCGGGACGGTCCGTCGACATCGTGAGCGGCCGGAGGCGGTGGTCGCGTTCCAGTTGCCGGTAGGTGGTCTCCAGCCGGTACAGCGCGATGTCGGTGCCGGTCATGGTCACGTAGACGGCTCTGGCCGCGTGCAGGGTGACCGCCGGTTCGCCTTCGCGGCCGAGCAGGTCGATCAGGAGATGGGACGGCTGGTCCACCAGGGCCTCGTCCGGCACCGGCCACGCGCCCTCGTAGCAGTGCCCGTTGGTCAGGACGAGGGCTTTGTCGTCGGCCGTGGTGGCCGGGGCCCGTACCAGTGATCCCGAGCAGCCGCCTGCGACGGCGGTGCCGGTGAAGTCCGTGGCCGCCGCCTGGGCGGGGGATGTCGGCAGGGTGAGGCTGAGGAGGATGGCGCTCAGTGTCGCGCCGATTCGCCGGAACGTGCGCATCGTGGGTCCGTTCGTGGGAGGGGTCGCGGTCGTCACGCGCCGGGACAGGTGCCCGTGGCGGTGCGGCCGGTGCGGAAGAAGTCGATCACCTTCGAGGCGCAGGGCAGCCGGCGCAGTGAGGCGTGCGCGCCGTCCTGGACGGTCAGCAGTGTCCCGCCGACGGCTTTCCACGCCTCGACCGCCCACGCGTACGGTGTGACGTCCTCGTCGAGGTGGCCGGACAGTTGCAGCGGGCTGGTTCCCCTGACGGGTTTCCACGGGCGTGCGGGCCATGGCCACTGCCCGCACCAGCCGCTGCGTTCGAAGTAGCCGCCGGTCGCGGGGAAGGTGGTCTTCCTGGCCTGCGCGGCCGCCCACATCTGTTCGAAGTCGCGGCCGCCGACGCCTTCGTTGCAGAAGATCGCCTGGTACTGGATGAGGTTCAGGCCCAGGGAGGTGTCGTCGAAGCCGAACGTCTTCGCGGGTCCCGGGCCGGGGGACGCGGACAGCGGGACGCCGCCTTCACGGACGGTGGCCAGGTCTCTGGCGGAGGAGACCCAGCTTCCCGGTCCTCCTCCGAGGAGTTGGCTGACCCATTCACCGTTGATCACGGTGTTTTCATCTATTTTGCGGGGTTTGCGGTGGAGTTTGTCACGCAGCGTGAATATGGTCTTGCGGACCATGGCGTCGGTCGTCCCGAAGTGGTACTCGGTGTCGTGCCGGGCCAGCCACGGGACGAACGCGGTGAAGCGTCTCTCGTTGAGCGCGTCCGCCGAGGCGTCCATGGCGGCCAGGTCGATGACGGGCGGCATCACCGAGTCCACCCACATCGCGTTCACCCTGTCGTCGAACAGCGACCGGTAGTTCAGGCCCACCGCGGTGCCGAAGGACACCCCGTAGAAGTTGATCTTCGATTCGCCGAGGGCCGCGCGGATCGCGTCGACGTCGCGCGCTATGTTCGTGGTGGTCAGCTGCCGGACGAAACCGGGGTCCTTGGCGGCGCACCGCTTGTTGTACGCGGCGTCCTGGTCGAAGGCGGCCCTCGCCTGCGCCTTGGGGGAGGTGGCGGACGTGGCGGGCGGAGGATCCCCCCAGTCGCATTTGATCTTGTCGCTGTAGCCGACGCCTCTGGGGTCGAACCCGATCAGGTCGTGGTCGGCGGCCAGCGTGCCGAGCCCGCCGGCGGCGTACGTCGCCGGCGCGTCGATGTTGGTGACGCCGGGGCCGCCGGGACTGATGACCAGCACACCGCGGCGCCTGCCCGGGTCGGTGGCCTTGATCCTGCTCACGGCGATCTTTATCTTCCGGCCCTGCGGGTTGGCGTAGTCCATGGGAACCGTCAGCGTGGAGCATTCGGTCCTGGTGTCGCCGGCGACGGGCCAGTTCTTGGCCGCCTGGGCGCATTTCCGCCAGGTCAGAGGTTCTTCGGCGGCGTGGGCGCCGGCCGCGCCGGCGGTTGCGAGGCTCGCCAGGCCGGTCAGGCACGCGATCGCCACGGGTGTCAGGCGTTTGCCCGGTAGTGCACGGATGCTGAACACGGTCGAACCTTTCGACGGTCCTGCCCGCGCCTCCGAACGCGCGGGGCACGCCTTCGGGCGCACGCCGCCCACCCTGGGGGGCGAAGATCTCCACGCCGCAGCGGCCTCGTATCGGTGACCGCGCGGCCGTGTATCGGCCGTGTATCCGCGCAGGGCGTCGTCCCCGCGGTGAGCCGGTGAGGCTCGATTCCCTAGGGGAGAGTCACCTGGTGGAGGACGTGGTCGCCGACGGCGGCCATGCCGGGGTTGTCGGCGGAGTGGGCGGCCAGGGCGGTGCCCATGACGAGGGCCCAGCCCCGTGCGCGTTCCCAGGTCGTCTCGTCGGCGTCCACGCCTGACCGGAAGACCTCACGCGCGTCCTCGTCGAACACCAGCCACGCGGCGGCGAGGTCGGTGGCGGGGTCACCGCCGGTGAGGTCGCCGAAGTCCAGGACGGCGGCCAGGCCGTCCCCGCCGATGAGGAGGTTTCCCGGGTGCGGGTCGCCGTGGAGCCAGAGGGCGGGCCCCTGCCAGGGCGGCAGGGCGGCCAGTCTCTCCCACAGGGGAAGGAGCCCGGCCGATCGGGGGATGGACGACAGGCGTTGCCGTACCACCTGGTCGCGGGCGGCGAGCGGGACGCCTCGGACGGGGTTGCGCGGCGCGTCGGGTGGTGCGGGCCGGTGGAGGCCCGTCATGAAGCCGGCCAGCGGGACGGCGAGGCCGGAACGGCCGGACGGCGGCACGTCGGCGGCCGGGCGGCCCTCGAACCAGGGCGCGATCGTCCACGGCCACGGGTAGCCCTCACCGGGCACGCCGGTCCTGACGGGCACGGGCAGCGGGACCTCGACGTGGCCGGCCAGGACCGGCAGCCAGCGTTGCTCGTTGGCGATGAGGCCGGCGGCGGCCCGGCGGCGCGGCAGCCGTACGGACAGGTCCTCCCCGAGGCGGTAGACGACGTTGTCCCAGCCGTTGGCGACGAGGGTGAGCGGGCCCTCCAGGTCCGGGTGCTGCAGGCGGATCAGGCGGCGGACCAGGTCGTCGTCGACGTCGGTCTCGGCCGCGGGGGTGTTCACCCCGCAACGATAGTCACGCCCGCGGCCTGTGCGCGGGTCAGACGATCTCGAGGTTGGCCATCATCGCCATGTCCTCGTGTTCGGCGTTGTGGCAGTGGAAGAGGTAGCGGCCCCGGTAGCCGTCGAAGCGGGTGATGATCTCCACCGCCTCGCCGGGGCGCAGGGAGACGGTGTCCTTGAGGCCCGCGTCGTGGGGCAGCGGCGGGCGGCCGTTGCGTGAGAGCACCCGGAAGCCGACCAGGTGGAGGTGGACGGGGTGGTGGACGTCGGCGATCAGCCGCCAGATCTCGACGTCGCCGAGGCGGACGGTGACGTCGGAGCGGGCGGGGTCGAAGGGGAGGCCGCCGATGAGCCACCCGTGCCCGCCGTGCGTCCGCCCGGCGCGGAAGGAGAACTCGCGGGTCACGGCGGCGTCCGAGGGGCGCCAGGACGGCAGGTCGGTGGACAGGACCGGGGGGACGCGGCTGTCGTCGGTCGTGGCGCGGGTGATGTGGAAGGCCATGACGTCGCGGGTGCGGCCGGTGCCGAGGCGGTTGAGAAGTTTGACGCGGCTGCCGACCGGCAGGCCGGTGAAGTCGACGACGACGTCGTAGCGTTCGGCCGGGGCGACGGGAAGGGCGTGATGGGTGACGGGGGCGGCGAGCAGTCCCTGGTCGGCGCCGATCTGGACGAGGGGGAGGCGGCGCCCGGTGTCGGTGACGGCTTCGAGTTCGTAGTGGCGGGCGTTGGAGGCGTTCAGGACGCGCAGGCGGTGGCGGGCGGTGTCGGTTTCGTGGACGGGCCAGGGGGCGCCGTTGACAAGGATGACGTCGCCGAGGACTCCGGCGAGATAGGGGTCCCGCACGCCGGGCCGCAGGCGGAGGGTGGGATCGAGGGAGGGGTAGGTGAGGGTGCCGTCGGCGGAGAAGGCGCGGTCGGTGATCATGAGGGGGAGTTCGCGGGCTCCGGAGGGCAGGCCGAGGTCGTCCTCGGCGTCGTCGCGGATGATGTGCAGCCCGGCGAGGCCGCGCCAGATGGCCGGGGCGGTGAAGTCCATGCGGTGGTCGTGGTACCACAGGAGGGTGGGGCGCTGGTCGAGGGGGAAGGTGTAGTCCCGGCTCAGCCTGGTGACGGCCGCCCGCGGGTCGTGCATGGTGTGGGCGCCCGCGTCGTGCGCGGCGTGCGTGGTCTGCGGCCAGTGCGCCGGCAGGACGAGGTCGGTGGGGTATCCGTCGGACTCCGGGGCGGTCCGCCCGCCGTGGAGGTGGACGACGGTCGGTACGGGCAGGGTGTTGTGGTGGGTCACGGTGACGGGGCGGCCGCGGCGTGACTCGATGGTGGGGCCGGGGAAGGTGCCCTCGTAGGTCCACAGCGGGGTCCTGACGCCGGGGAGGATCTCCGCGGTCGTCTCGCGCTGGGTGATCTCGTAGTGGTCGGTGCCGCCGGAGGCGCCTGCCGGGGCCAGCGTGGCGGGGACGGGCAGGGGCACCTGGAAGGGCGGCGGCAGCGGCAGGGCGCTGCGCAGTTCGGTGCCGGTGACGGCGGGGCGGCGGGCGAGGGCGGCCGAGGTCGTCAGTCCGGCGGCGGCGGCGAGACCGAGGGTCCCGCCGATGCCCAGGAGCCGCCGCCGGGTGATGTCGTCAGGCATGGCGGACGGTCCGTGGCCGGGGGCCGGTGAGGGGGCGCAGCCACAGGGCGACGAACAGGACGGTGAGCGCGGTGACGGTGATGACCCCCAGGGGGATGTGGAGCCACAGCGCGCCGTCGAGCCCGGCGAGGTACTGGACGGTTTCGGCGGCGACCACCGCCGTGGTGGCGAGGAAGGGCCAGGCCCGGCGCAGCCGTATCCAGGCCGTGAGCGCGGCGATCATCTGCAGGTAGCCGATGGAGGTGACGACGTCGGCGCCGACGGCGTGCAGGTGGAGGCTGTCGTAGTCGCCGGTGAGGTAGGTTCCGGCGAACACCGGCTGGCCGATGATCGCCACGGTGTGCGCGCCGGCGAGGACGCGCAGTGCCCACCCCGTGGGGGTCGTCCGAGGCGCGGTTTCGGTCATGGGTTTTTTCTCGTTCTGTTCGCGGGTGTCGTGGCGCCCCCGAAACTATGGGCTGCGGGTTATCCTGTCCAAGATCAATATTGCTATGGTGTTATGCCTTGGGGGGCATGATGGAGCTGAACGCGCTCAGGCAGTTCCTGGTGGTGGCGCGGCTTGAGCACCTGAGCCGGGCGGCGGAGGAGCTCCGTGTCGCCCAGCCGTCGCTGAGCCGGACGATCGCCCGGCTGGAGGGAGAGCTGGGCGCGCCGTTGTTCGATCGCAGCGGCAGGCTCCGACTGAACGACGCGGGCAGGCTTTTCCGCGGGTACGCCGAGCGGTGCCTGGGCGAGCTGGAGGCGGGCAGGCGGGCGGTGGCCGAGGCGGCCGGTGAGGGTCTGGGCGCCGTACGGCTGGCGTCGGAGACGTTCCTGACCCTCACCGGTCCGCTGGCGGCCTACAAGCGGGCCCATCCTCGCGTCGAGACCGAGCTTCGCTGGATGCCGGCCGAGGACATGGGGCGCCATCTGCGGGCCCGGGAGGTCGACCTGTGTGTGGCCTCGCAGCCGATCCACGCCGACGGGCTGGAGTCGGCCCGTCTGCTGGAGGAGGAGGTCGGGCTGGCGGTGCCGTCCGGCCATCGGCTGGCGGGACGCGCCTCGGTCGGGATCGAGGAACTCGCCGGGGAGTCCTTCGTGGCCGCCCGCGGGGGGCACTGGCAGCGGCGGCTGCTGGAGCGGCTCTTCGCGGCCAGGGGGCTCACGCCGAGGGTGGCCTGTGAGGCGGACGAGTCCGGCGCGATCGCCGATCTGATCGGCGCGGGGCTCGGCGTGGGGCTCGTCCCGGCTTTCGCGCGGCGGGCCGTGTGGAGTGTGCCGCTGGTGTGGATCGCGGTCGACAGCCCCGACTGCCGCCGCACGCTCACGTTGTTCTGGGCGGCCGACGGTCATCTGTCGGGCGCGGCGCGCCTGATGCGTTCGGCGATCACCGGATGGGACTGGGCGGGGTGACCCGGTGCCTCTCCGCGGTGGTCTTCAGGTCGCGCAGCCAGGCTTGCAGGCCCGCGCCGAGGATCGCGGTCGAGGTGGGGACGTCGGCTTCGACCTGGGGGCCGGTCCAGGTCTCCTCGGTGTGGACGCGGACGCCTCCCTTGACCCTGGTGAAGGTCCACAGGTGGGTGCCGCGGTCGATGCGCACGCCGTCGCCGACGGCGGGCCCGCTCCACAGGATGCAGGTGTCGCGCTGGATCCGCCGGACGGTGGAGGTGATGCGCAGGATGGTGGCCGGGGTCGTGGCGGTGGCGGGGGCCGGGGTGGTCCACCGGAAACGCGAGCCCGCGCGCAGGGGGCCGGGGTCGAGGCGTTCGGCGGTGAGGACGGGGGCCTGCCAGCCGGGCCAGCGCTCCACGTCGGCCTGGAGGGCGAAGACCCTGCTCAGGGGTGCCTTGATGAGGATGTCCGCCTGGTGGCGGATGCGGGCGGCGGGGTCGAGGCCCTCTCCCCGGCAGTGGGGGGCGGGGCCGGGCTGGGCGGCCACGGCGGGGGCGCCGCCCGCCAGCAGGGCGGTGACGGTGAGCGGGACGGCGAGGACGGCGAGAGCGCGGGACACGGGTTCCTCCGAACCGGCTAGAAGCATGTGCTTTCGTTAGAAGTTATAACCAAGCTGTGAGGAGGGTGTCAACGGGATTCGTGATAAGTTCTAACTATCCCTTGATGGTGTAGTCCTGTCGGTGGGGCGGAAAGGCGGAGGCCTTGGCGGAGACGGACGCGAAGAGCCCCAGGGAGCGCTACCGCGCCCAGGTGCGCGCGGAGATCAAGGAGTGCGCGTGGGAGCAGATCGCCACGGCGGGGGCCTCCGCGCTCTCGCTCAACGCCATCGCCAAACGGATGGGCATGAGCGGGCCCGCCCTCTACCGCTACTACGCCGGCCGTGACGAGCTGATCACCGAGCTCGTCGGCGACGCCTACCGGAGCCTGGCCGACGCCCTGCGCCCGCTCTCCGAGGCGGGGGCCGGGCTGGAGGCGCTGGCGCACGCCGTCCGCGGCTGGGCGCTCGCCGACCCCCAGCGTTACCTGCTCATCTACGGCACCCCCGTGCCCGGCTACCACGCGCCCGACGACATCACGGTCATCTCATCGCAGATCATGGGAATGCTGCTCGACGCCTGCGCGGAGTCCGTGCCGGACGGCCCGGCGGCGCCGTTGGAGGAGCATCTGGCCGGCCACCGCGGATGGGCCGGTGCTCACCCCGCCCCGCCCGCCGTCCTGCACCGGGCCCTGGTCCTGTGGACCCGGCTGCACGGCGTCCTGTCCCTGGAACTGGCCGGGCACTTCGCGGGGATGGGGTTCGATCCCGGCCTGCTCTTCACGGCCGAAGTGGACCACCTGCTGGGGCGCTGAGCGCGCGCGTGCCCGTCCTGAGCCAGCCCACCACGGGCGCCGCGCCCACCGCGACGCACAGTGCCACGATCACCAGGCCCGCCCGCAGGCCCGAGGTGGCCAGCGCGGTGCCCATGACCGCCACGCCCACGGCGCTGCCGAGTTCACGTGCCGCGCTGTTGAGCCCGGAGCCGAGCCCGGCCCGCCCCGCGGGCAGCCCGGCCATGATCTGGGTGGACAGCGCGGGCAGGGCCAGCCCCATGCCCGCGCCCACCAGGACCAGCCCGGCGGCGTAGAGGGGGTAGGGCAGGGTCGTCGCCCAGGCCAGCCACCCCAGCCCGGCCACCACGGACGCCAGGCCGCCGGCCACGGCGGGCAGTGTCGGCGCCCGCCGCCCGGACAGCGCGACCATGGGGATCACGAGGGGCAGGATGGCCAGGCCCGTCACCATCGGTGACAGGCCGCGCTCCTCCTGCAGGAAGCGGGCGTTGACGAAGAACAGGGCGAAGAGCCCGAAGAACAGCACGCTCACGCCGAGGGCCCCGGCCCGCAGCTCGCGCCGGGCGAAGAGCCGGGGGTCCAGCAGCGGGCGGGGGATCCGCAGCTGGTGCAGGACGAATCCCGTGAGCACGACGGCGGCGGTCGCGAAGGCGCCCAGGACGACGGCGGACGTCCAGCCCGCCTCCGGGCCCTCGATGATGGCGAAGACCAGGGCCAGGCAGCCCAGGACGAGCAGGCCGGTGCCCACCGGGTCGACGGCGGTCGCACGGCGGGGCTGACGCGGGACGAGCAGGCCGGTGACCCCGGCCAGCAGCAGCGCGAGCAGGGCGGGGACGGCGAAGAGGGCCTGCCAGGGCAGGTATTGGATGATCAGCCCGCCACCGACGTTGCCGACGACCCCGGCGGCGCCGCTCGCGGCGCTCCAGAGGCCGACGGCGTGGGCCCGCCGCTGCGGCGGGTGGGCGGCCACGGTGATGGACAACGAGGCGGGCATGATCATGGCGGCGCCCGCTCCGCTGAGCGCGCGGGCGGCGATCAGGGCACCGGTGTGCGGGGCGAGGGCGGCGGCGAGGCTCCCGGCGGCGAAGACGGCCAGGCCCGTCAGCAGCACGCCCTTGCCGCCGAGACGGTCCCCGGCCGCCCCCATCGGGATCAGTAAGCAGGCGAAGACCAGGACGTAGGCGTCGACGATCCAGACGAGCTGACTCTCGGTGGGGTGCAGGGCACCGGTCAGGGCGGGCAGGGCGAGATTCACCGCGGCGACGAGGGAGACCACGAGGACCGACGCGGCGCACATCACGATGGAGGTTCGATTCACGAGGCCACGGTAAAAAGACCCAAACCTAACCTCAAATGCATATTTATCATGAGATATATGCGCCAAACGCAACCAAGTCTGGACCTTCTCATCGCCCTGGACGCCTTGCTTGAGGAGTGCAGCGTCTCCGGGGCCGCCCTGCGGCTGGGACTGTCCGAACCGGCCATGAGCCGCACCCTGGGCCGGATCCGCCAGGCGATGGGCGACCCCGTCCTGGTCAGGTCCGGTCAGCGGATGGTTCCCACACCGCGCGCGCTGGCCGTGCGGGCCGAGGTGCGCGGCCTCGTCGAGGGGGCGCGGCGGGTGTTCACACCCGCCGTCTTCGAACCGGCCACCCTCAGGCGCGACTTCGTCGTCCTGCTGTCGGACGCGGTGGCCACCACCGTCTGCGCCCCCCTGCTGGCCTGCGTCGGCGCCGCCGCGCCGGGGATCCGGCTGCGGTTCGTCCCGGAGGGGCACGGCGACCAGCGGGCGCTGCGCGAGGGGACGGCCGACCTGGAGATCGCGGTGATCTCCGACCCCTCACCGGAGACGCGTGTCGAGCCGCTGGTCGACGACCACGGGGTGGGCGTCGTACGGCCGGGCCACCGGCTGCTCGGCTCCCCGGTGACCCCGGAGCGCTTCGCCGCCGCCGAGCACGTCGTCTCCTCCCGCCGGGGCCGTACGGCGGGGCCCGTCGACGCGGCGCTGGCCGAGCGGGGGCTGCGGCGGCGGATCGTCGGGTCGGTGCCGACGTTCACCGCCGTCCTGCTGGCCGTACGCGGGTCCGACCTGGTCGGCATGGCGCCCGCCCGCATGTCGGCGCCCATGATCGACGCCCTGGGGCTGGTCACCTTCCCGATCCCGCTCGACCTGCCGGAGATGGCCGTCTCACAGGCCTGGCACCGGCGTCACGACGCCGATCCGGCGCACGCCTGGCTGCGCGGGCAGGTACGGGCGCTGTTCCCCCGGGGGGAGGTCCTCACCAGTGGGCGGGACGGGTGAGGGAGGCGGGGACGCCGGTGGCCGCGTCGCCCTTGGCGGCGTCGAGCTGGGCCTGGGTGAGGAAGATGCTCCCGGCGAGGTCGGCGCCGCGCAGGTCGGCGCCGCGGGTGTCGGCCCCGGTGAGGTCGGCCATGGTCAGGTTCGCGCCGCGCAGGTCGGCGCCGATGAGGTAGGCGCCGCGCAGGTTGGCGCCCCTGAGGTCGGCCCCTTTGAGTTTCGCGCCGATGAGGTCGGCGCCCCTGCGGTCCCTGCGGGGGCCGGGGACGTTCGCGCGGGCGAGCTCACTGGCCCGCTGCAGGAGGGGGTTGACCTGCGTGCGCCGCGCCATGACGTCGGTCCGCGCGAGGACCTCCGGAGACTCCCGGGTGAGCGCTTCGAGGGCGGCCCGCGCCTCGGTGAGCGCGTCGCGGACGGGGGCGGTGCCGGGGAGCGCGAGGGCCTGCGTCAGGTACCACAGCAGTTCGTGCAGGTCACGCATGACGGGGAAGACCTCGAACATCCGCCTGGCCGTACCGGGGGAGGAACGCCAGTCACGCCCGCCGAAGGTCACCTGGGAGACCCGCTGCCCGGCGCCGAAGCAGTCGTAGACCGTGCAGCCCGCGAAACCCCGCCGGCGCAGGGAGGAGTGGATGCCGCAGCGGAAGTCGGCACCGAGGTTGGGGCAGGGCTGGTGCGCGGGCTTGTCGATGGCGAAGTCGGAGGAGGCGGAGAAGGCCGGGACGGTGCAGCACAGGGCGAAACAGCTCGCGCAGTCGGCGCGCAGATCACGCGGGTCGGTCGCGGTCGTAGGGCTGGGATGAGCGTGGTCGCCGGACAACGTGCTGTGTTCTCCCCTGTGAGATGTCGCCTCAGGGCACCTTAGCCGACCCGGCGAAGGGCCCGGGCCGGGCCGCTCAACGACCGGCGGGATCGGCGGGGGAGTTCGCGGCGGCGTGCAGGGCGTCGAGCAGCCGCAGCGGACGCAGGTCGGGGCTGGGCGCCGACCGGAGCTGGTTGGTGGCGTAGGAGAACCCGACGCGTTCGGCCGGCCAGGCGGCGTGGCGCGAGCCCCCCATGCCCGCGTGCCCGAAGGCGTCCGGTGCCGGGCCGAAGATCGCCGCCGCGGTCTGCAGCTCGAAGCCGGTCCCGTAGGCCATGGGGCTGTTCCAGAGGGGCTCGATGCCGTGCCTGAGCAGCCTGCGGCCGTTTTTGAGGGTGGTCTCCTTCAGGACGCGGATGCCGTCCAGTTCGCCGCCGCGCGCCAAGCAGGCGTAGAAGCGGGCGAGGGAACGGGCGGTGCCGTGGGCGCCCGCCCCGGGCAGCTCGGCGGCCCGGAAGCCGGCGCTGTTCCACAGGGCGGGGGCGTCGGGAACGGAGATGGGGTTGCGGGCCAGGTCGCGCAGCGGGTCTCCGGTCGGGGGCGCGTCGGGGTCGGTGAAGACGAAGCCGGGGGCGACGTGCGTGGTGGCCACCCGGTGGTGGTGCTCGCGGGGCACGCCGATCCAGACGTCGAGGTCCAGGGGGCGGGCGAACTCCTCGGCGAAGAAGGTGCCCGCGCTGCGGCCGTCGACGCGGCGGATGAGCTCGGCGGCGAGCCAGCCGTAGGTCAGGGGGTGGTAGACGAAGGCGGCACGGGGGTCGGTGAGCGGTTCCTGGGCGGCCAGCAGGGAGGCCATGAAGACCGGGTCCAGGAACTGGCCGGTGGTGAAGCTCTCCCGGACGCCGGGGAGCCTGGCCTGGTGCGACATGATCTGGGTGACCGTGATGGCGGACTTGCCCGCGGCGGCGAACTCGGGCCAGTAGCGGGCGGCGGGGGCGTCGAGGTCGAGCCGCCCGCGCTCGGCCAGCAGGAGCACGCAGGCGGCGATGAGCCCCTTGGCTCCGGAGAACACCAGCTGCAGGGTGTCGCGCCGCCAGGGGGCGCCGCTGTCCGGGTCGGCGCTGCCGCCCCACAGGTCGGCGACGAGCCGCCCGTCGTGGTAGGCGGCGAACGCGGCGCCCACCTCGGCGGAACCGGTGAAGTTACGGGTGAAGGCCTCGGCGACGCCTTCGTAGCCGGGGGCCGTGAAGCCGTTGACGTTCATGGGTGCGCTCGCTTTCCCGGGCATGTGCCGGTGGAGTCTCCCGCCCAGGCGGCACGCATAGATTGCGGTGATCAGTGCATTTCGCCCGTTATGTTATTAGATCGGTTGATCTCGCCCCGCTCGATGGAGGCGCTGACCGCCGACCGGCCAGGTTGCGCCTCCGAGGCTCGGCCATGTGATCCGAGCCCCGGACGGCTTGTGGCTCAGCAGAGGACGTTGACGCCCGTGACGAGGTTGCCGGGGTCCAGTGGCCGGCTGGACCAGGGCTGCACGCGGTCCCATCTCTGGTCCGCGTAGATGACGTCGAAACCGTTTCCGTGGGCGCTGCCCCGCCTGTAGTGGTCATTGATCGTGTGATAGCCGCAGCCGTCCACGTTCCACCACGACCCGCCCGCGCCCTGGCGTCCGCCCGAGAGCTCGATGCACGCTCGTCCCGCGTCGCACCCGCGTGCCCAGTACCCGCCGCCGACGGCGGCCTGAGTGTGGGGGGCGGGGGCGGCCAGGGCCGGGGTGGTCAGGGCGGCCAGGGTCAGGCCGCCGGTGCTGACGACGGTGACGGTGAAGGTGACGATCCTGCTGCCGATGCGCATGTGAACCGCTTTCCTTGAGATGTTCCCGGTGGGGCTGGTGTTGCCGCTTGGGATCCTGCAGTAAACGGCTGTTCGCCGTCTGTATCCGACCGGCTACTTTCGGCTATCGGCCCGTCTGGTGTGGTCTCGGGTCACCGGGCCGTCTACCAGATCCTCACCTCGGGAAAATCTCCCGACGGCCTGTCCAGCAAGGGCTGGCGCCTGCCCTTGAGGTGCAGGTCCAGGAAGGCGGTGACGTACCTCCGGGTGATCGTGACGGCGCGTTCGCCGTCGAGGGCGGCCCCGGGCAGCCCGAGCTGCGGCTGGAGCACCGCGTAGTCGACGAAGCTCATGTGCTCGGCGCCGGTCACGGTCAGCCAGCGCTTCCAGCCGCCGGTCACGTGCGGCCAGAACTCCTCCCATGAGGAGTCCCGGCCGCCCGCTCGCGGCTGGTGCCTCGGGGTGCCGACCATCATGAAGGGCTTGTCCAGCGGCCGGGCCGGCGTCCTGGGGTTGTAGGTGCCGTCGAGGTTGACCGCGGCCTTGATCCGCCTGGAGACGGCAAGCAGGTGGGCGGCGCTCTGGCCGCCGGCCGAGTGCCCCACCATCGCGATGTTCCGCTCGTCGATCAGCCGGTTCCAGCGTTTGCTCCTGCTCAGCCGGTCCAGGACGAACTCGGTGTCGGCGGCCCTGACCCGGGCCACCTTGGCGCCGGTCTCGGCGGTCTGCCCGGCCTTGCCGGCCTCGAAGGTGACGGTCCGCCCGTCGGGGAACGTGGTGGCCACCGACTCGTAGGTGTGCTCGATCCCGGCCACCAGGTAGCCACGGCTGGCGAACTCCTCTGCCAGCGACGTCATCGTCGCGCGGGGCAGCGACATGCCGGGCGACAGGACCACCAGAGGCCATCCGCCCTTGCGTCTCAGCGCCGGGGCGTCGGCGCGGGCGTGTGTGGTGGTCCTGGCGAGGGTGTCGCCCGGTACGCCGTCGAGCTGCGGCACCGCCCTGATGATCAGTTCCGATTCCCGCGGCGTGACGTAGGGGGCGAGCCTGCCGCCGCCCCTGCGCGCCGGGTACCAGACGGAGACCATCAGTTCGCGTACGTCCCGGCCGGCGACCCAGGGGTCGGGGCGGCTGGAGTCGATCAGGTGCAGGTTCGTCTCGCCCACCGGATAGGCGCCGGTCGGCGCCGGGAGAGCGGTCACCGGGGAGGCGGGCACCGGGGAGGCGGCCGAGGGCGGGGCCGTCACGGGCGTGGGAGCCCCGGCCGGGGGCGCGCTCAGGGGCGCCGGTGAAACGGAGAACGCGAGCACGCTCGCGGCCAGCATCTTCTTCATGCGGTCAACCGTGCCGCGCGGCCCCGCCGTACGGTCCCCGGCGAACGTCACACGGCGTCTGCGACTTTCGTAGGGGGTGTCCCGTCCGGGCGGGCTTGTAGCCTCTCACCATGATTGACCGGGCATCGAGGATCGTCGACCGGGCCGCGCCCTGGGCGCTCGGCGTGGCGGTGTTCCTGCTGTCCATGGCGGCGACGGCCGGTTCGATGGGGGTGCGCTCGGCGCTTCCCGTGCCGGTGCTCACGGCCGTGGCGGCGTGCTGCGGTGTGGCCGCGGCCTTCGCCAGGCGGTGGCTGTGGCCGCTGGCCGCGGCGGGCGCGCTGTCCTACGCGTGGCTGGTGATGTGGCCCGCCGCCGTCGCCGCCTCGTACTACGCGGGCACGCGGCTCGGCCGCCGCGGCCTGTGGCTCTACGCCGGTGGCGCGGTCGCGCTGCAGGCGCTGGGCGGGTTCGTGTCGTACCGGAGCGAGGGGTATCGGGCGCTGGTCGCGGGCACGGTCGTCAACGTGCTGATCCTGGGCGGCGCCATGGTGGGGCTGCCGCTGTTCGCCGGGCTGTGGGTGCGCGCCAGGCGGCAGGTGTTCGACGCGATGCGCGAGCAGTCCGAGCAACTGCTGCGCGAGCAGGTGCTCCGCGCCGGCCAGGCACGCGACCAGGAGCGGGCCCGCATCGCGCGGGAGATGCACGACGTGGTCGCCCACCGGGTCTCCCTGATGGTCCTGCACGCGGGCGCGCTGGAGGTCAACGCCCCGGACGCCCGTACGGCGGAGGCCGCCGCGCTGATCGGCGGAGTGGGCAGGCAGGCGCTGACGAACCTGCGGGAGGTGCTCGGCGTGCTGCGCTCATCCGATCCGGTACGCGGCCCGCAGCCCACGCTGGCCGACCTGGACCGGCTGCTCGACCAGTCGCGGGCCCTGGGCATCGTGGTCAGCCGCCACGACGAGGGCGAGGCGCGCCCGCTTGCGCCGACCGCCGAGCGCACCGCCTACCGGGTGGTCCAGGAGGCGCTGACCAACGTGCACAAGCACGCGGGCGGCGCCGAGACCGAGGTTCGCCTCCGCTACCGGGCCACCGAGCTGGAGGTCCTCGTCCGCAACCGGCCCTCCACGGCGGACGGCGGCCTGCCCGGCTCCGGATGGGGCCTGGTCGGGCTGCGTGAACGCGTCGAACTGGTCGGCGGCAGGCTGGAGGCGGGGCCGCGGGCGCAGGGCGGCTTCCAGGTGCTGGCCGGGATCCCCACGGCATGATCCGCGTACTGATCGCCGACGACGAGGCACTGGTCAGGGCCGGGCTGCGGATGATACTTGAGGCGGCGGGCGACATGGCGGTCGTCGGCGAGGCCTGTGACGGTGACGAGGCCGTGGGCGCCGCGGCCCGGCTCAGACCGCACGTCGTCCTGATGGACGTGCGCATGCCGGGCACCGACGGGCTGAGCGCCGCCGCCCGTGTGCTCGCCGCCCCCGAGGCGCCCAAGGTGATCATGCTCACCACGTTCGACCTGGACGACCACGTCCACGAGGCGCTTCGGCTGGGCGCCGTCGGCTTCCTGCTCAAGGACACCCCGCCGCGTGATCTGGCGGCCGCCGTCCGCACGGTCGCGGAGGGACAGGCCATGCTGTCCCCCACGGTCATCAAGCGGCTGATCGGCTCGTTCGTCGACAGGGCTCCCTCGCGGGCCGAGTCCGCGCGCGGGCGGCTCGCGGCGCTGACCGCCAGGGAGGAGGACGTGGTCAGGGCGGTGGCGCGCGGCCTGTCGAACGCCGAGATCGGGCGGGAGCTACGGCTGACGGAGGCGACGGTGAAGGCGCACGTCAGCCGGGTGCTGGCCAAGCTGGGCCTGGCCAACCGGGTGCAGGCGGCCATCCTCGTCCACGACGCCAGCCTCGGCTGACCGGTGCGGCACCCGAAGACGAACCCCCGGTCGCCGGCTCCGCGAGACGACCCTCGGCACCGTCCTTCCCCGTCCTGACGCGGCGTTCACCCGACGACGACGGCGGCGGGGTCGTGGCCGTGGAGCCAGGCGGTGCTCCTGTCGTAGAACAGCGGCAGGAACAGGCGCATCGCGGCGGCCTGCGCCCGGCGGGCCACGGGGCCGGCCTTCTTGGCCTCGCGGTTGTCCTTGGCGGCGCCCAGGAGCCTGGTGACGCGGGGCCTGCGGGCGGCGTCGTAGCGGGCCAGGGCCCCGGGAACGTCCGACGGGGCCCGGCCGCGCAGCGCGGCGGCCAGGACCAGGGCGTCCTCGACGGCCATGGAGGCCCCCTGGCCCGCGCCCACCGGGTGGGCGGCGTCGCCGATGAGGACGCTGCGGCCGCCGTGCCAGGTGGGGACCGGGCCGAGGGCGTGCATGAGCACGGTGGGGTGGGTGCCGACGGCGGCGGCCAGGACCGCCGAGGGGACCGGCTCGCGCCGGTACAGCGCGGCGGTCTCACGTAGCCATCCGGCTCCGGCGGCGTCGTCGAGGCGGGGCTGTCGCGGGTCGGCGATCTGGGCCGACCACCACACCGTGCCGTCGCCCGCGGCCAGGTGGATGAAGGCCCCGTTGCGGGCGAAGGTCATGTTGAAGACGCCGGGCTCGACACCCAGGCCCCGCGCGTCGGCGGAGACACCGGACACGCAGTACAGGCCGGCGTAGCGCGGGCGCGGCGCGGCCGGGTCCAGGACGCCGCGCACGAGCGACCAGATGCCGTCGGCGGCCACGAGCAGGTCGGCGCTGTCGCGGCGGCCGTCGAGGAAACCGGCGGTGACGGCCCCGGGGGCCTCGGTGACGCCGGTCAGGCGCTCCCCGGTGACGATCTCCGCGCCCGCCTCGGCGGCCGCGGCGCGCAGGGCCTCCACCAGGGCGCCGCGCATCAGGGTGACGCTGTGCAGCGGGTCGTCGCCGCGACGGCCCCGGGGGACGTCGCCGAGGAGCCTGCCCGAGGCCGACCACATGCGCTGGCGGGGCAGGGCGACACCCAGGCGCTGGACCCGGGGCAGGCAGCCGAGGGCCTCCAGGCCGCGCAGCCCGTTGGCGGCCAGGCTGATGAAGGAGCCGACGTCGCCCGCGGGGTCGGCGTAGGCCTCGTACACGGTCACCTCGGCGCCGATGTGACGCAGGGCCAGGGCGGCGGCGGAGCCCGCGACGCCCGCTCCGATCACGATGACACGCATCGTCAACCTCCGAATACTCATTCACTGAAGTTTGATTCACTGAATCTGAATTTGGTGAAAGTGTGTTCGGTAGGATGACCGCTGTCAACCCCGCCCGGAGGGGGCGGGCGGGAAGACGGCGGAGCGTGACGGTGGCGGGTGTGCGCAAGGCGAAGGCGGCCGAGACGAGGGCGGCGCTGCTTGAGGCCGCCAGGAGGCTGTTCGCCGAGCGCGGCTTCCTCAACACCAAGATCACCGACATCGCGGCGGCGGCGGGACGCTCGGCCGGCTCCTTCTACGAGCACTTCGCCGACCGGGAGGAGTTGCTCGGGGCACTGCTGGCCGAGATGGAGGACAGCGCCGACCGGGAGGTGGCGCGCGCCGGCCATCCGCGCGAGCACGACCTGACCGACCGCGACCAGCTGCGCGAGCACCTGCGGATCGCCTGGAGCGTCTTCCGCGAGCATCGGGCCGTCATGGTGGCCCTGTTCCAGTCCCGCGTCGGCGCGGGTCCCGGCGACGGTCGGGCATGGGACGACCTGACCTCCGAGACGGCTGTCTTCCGCCACCACCTGGAGTATCTGCGCGAACGCGGCCACCGGCTGCCCGGCGACCCCGAGCTGGTCGCGGCGGCGATGGGCGCCATGCTCGCCATGCTCGGATACTCGATGCTCACCCGCGCCGAGCCCGTCGGCGACGACACGGTCGTCGACACCCTCACCGACCTGCTGCTGTACGGACTGGCCGGCCCCGCCGGGACGCCCTGAGGCCGTACCCCGGGAAAAGCGGTCGCGCCGCGGCGCCCCGATCCGTTAGACAGGTCCGGTGTCCGACACCTACCCGATCCGTCCCGTCACCGGCGAGGAGTTCGAGACCTGGGCCCGGGTCGTCTCCGACACCTACGGTGAGGACCGGACCGAGGAGGACCTCGCCGTCGAACGGTCCGCGACCGAGCTGGAACGCACCCTCGCCGCCTTCGACGAGGGCCGGATCATCGGCGGCACCGCGGCCTGCACCCGTGTGCTGACCGTTCCCGGAGCCGTGCTGCCGACGGCCGGGATCACCTGGGTCGGCGTGACCCCCACCCACCGCAGGCGCGGCGTCCTGACCTGCCTGATGCGCAGGCAGCTCACCGACCTGTACGAGGGCGGCGGCGAGCCGATCGCCGCGCTGCGCCCCTCGGAGGCCCCGATCTACGGCCGGTACGGCTACGGCCCGGCCTCACGCGGAGCCCTGCTGCGCTGCGAGAAACGCTCCATGGCCTTCCTGCCGGGCACCGACTTCGGGGACGGGCGGATCCGGCTGCTGGAACGGGACGAGGCGCGGCCCCTGGTCGAGGAGGTCTACGAGCGCGTCCGCCCCGGCGCCGTCGGCTGGCCCGACCGCCCCGGCAACTGCTGGGACATACGGCTGGCGGACGGCCCGCAGGACCGGCAGGGCGCCACCGCCCTGCGTCACGCCGTGCATCGCGAAAGCGGCGGCCGGGCCGACGGATACGCCCTCTACCGGATCAAGGACGGGCACGGCGACGGCGGGCGCGCCGTACAGGTCGTGGAACTCGTCGCGGTCACCCGCCGGGCCTACGCCGCGCTGTGGCGTTTCCTGGCCGGGATCGACCTGGTGCCGTGGATCGAGTACGAGGGGGCGGCCGACGAGGCCCTGCCGTACCTGCTGGCCGACCCCCGCGCCGTGCGCGCGCACGAGGTGGACCGGCTCTGGGTGCGGCTCGTCGACGTCGCCCGGGCGCTGGCCGGACGGCGTTACGCCCTGCCGCTTGAGGTGGTGCTGGACGTGCGCGACGACTTCTGCCCGTGGAACACCGGCCGTCTGCGGCTGTGGGCCGAGACCGGGACGGCGGGCTGCGAGCGTACGGCCGCCGCCCCCGACCTGCGCCTCACTCCCGCCGAGCTGGGCGCGGCCTTCCTCGGCGGGACGACCCTGGAGACACTGGCCCGCGCCGGGCGCGTCGAAGAGCTGCGGCCCGGCGCGCTGGCCCGCGCGTCGGCGGCCTTCCGGGGCGCCGGGGAGCCGTTCTGTCCCGGGGGCCCGGCCTTTCCCGCTTTCTGAGCACCACCGTCGCGACGGCCGCGCCGCGCCGCCGTGACGTGGGTGCGGGCCGTCATGGCGGCACGGTCGATAGCTTTGCGTCACCGAACGGACGCACAGAGTGTCGGCGAGGATCGCGGCACGGGCGTCCGGACGGCCCACCGCAGGCGACCAGAAAGCGACACCCATGAACAAGCCGACCCCCTTGGGCGGCACCGCCGTCCACGAGCCGGTCCCGCTGGGCCACGACCGCCACTGCGCCGAGATCGTCGCGCAGACCGACCAGCTCAGGGCGGTCGTGGCGGGGGCGGACCTGGCGGCCGCCGTGCCCTCCTGTCCCGACTGGAACCTCGCCCAGCTGCTGCGGCACGTCGGGTACGGTCACCGCTGGGCCGAGACGATCGTGCGCACCAGGGCCACCACGCCACCTCCGGACACGGAGCTGCGTGACCTGCCCGCCGACACCGGACAGGACCCCGCGGAGATCGACGCCTGGCTCGCCGAGGGCGCGCGGCTGCTGGCCGACACCCTGCGCGAGGCCGGGCCCGACGCGCGGACATGGGTGCCCGTCGAGATGGAGACCTCGGGATTCTGGGCCCGCCGCTTCGCTCACGAGACCCTCGTGCACCGGGCCGACGCCGCCCTGGCCGCCGGGCGGGACTTCACCGCCGGGCGGGAGGTCGTCGTCGACGCCCTCGACGAGTGGATGGAACTGGCGTCCCTGCCGCAGATGCTCGACGTCAACCCCAGGCAGCGCGAACTGCTCGGCCCCGGCCGCACCATCGGCCTGCACGCCACCGACGCCGGGCCGTCGGCCGGGACGGAGTGGCTGGTCGACCTCACCGGCGACACCGTCACCTGCCGCAGGGGGCGCGGGGCGGCGGCCGTCACCCTGCACGGCCCGCTGACCGCCCTGCTGCTGGTCGTCTACCGCCGCCGCCCCGCCCGGGGCGGCGGCGTCGAGATCCTCGGCGACGAACGGCTGCTCGACTTCTGGCTGGACCGCGTCGGCTTCGGGTGAGCCGCGGGGCCCTGCGGCGCCGGCGGGCCGGAAGTCCCTCACGGTCGGGTCTTTCGGCCGCTGCGCCCACCGGGGCCGAAGCGGTCGGATGGAGGAGGGAACCGAGGAGGAGACATGACAGCACATGTAGTGGTGGGCGTGGACGGCTCGCCCGCCTCACAGGCCGCGGTCGAGTGGGCCGCCGACGACGCCGTGCGCCGCGGACGCCCGCTGCGGATCGTTCACGTGTGCGCGCCCTGGATCTACGACATCCCGCTGCAGACCCCGCCCGGATTCCGCGACTCGATGACCGAGTACTGCCAGGAGATCCTCGACACGGCGCTCGCCCAGGCCCGCTCGCACGCCCCCGGCCTGCAGATCGAGACCGTGCGCGAGCGGGGTAAGGCCGGCGAGGTCCTGCGGCGCGAGGCCGAGGACGCCGAGGAGGTCGTGGTGGGCAGCCGGGGACTCGGCGGGTTCACCGGGCTGCTGCTCGGGTCGGTCTCGCTCGCCCTGGCCGGTCACGTCGCCGCCCCGGTCGTCGTGGTCAGGAAACCCCGCAGGCACGTCCACGACGAGATCGTCGTCGGCCTCGACGGCCCCCCTGCGCCGGAGGCGGTCTTCCGGTACGCCTTCGAGGAGGCCGTGATGCGCAAGGCCGTCCTGCACGTCGTCCACACGGTCCAGACCCCCGTCCTGGGGCCGTACGCCGAGGCCTACACCTCGCTGATCGACGACGCCTTCGTCACCGAGAAACGCGTGGCCGCCGAGACGCTGGAACCGTGGCGGGAACGCTACCCGCAGGTCGAGGTCAGGCGGACGGTGGTCATCGGGCACCCGGTCGCCGTCCTGTGCGAGGCGTCGCAGACGGCCGACCTGCTCGTCGTCGGCTCACGCGGGCTGGGCAGGGTCGGCGCGGCCGTGCTGGGCTCGGTCAGCCACGGCGTGCTGCACCACGCCCGCTGCCCCGTCGCCGTCGTACGTCCCAGGGGTGAGGCATGAACGACATCACCGTCCTGACCGTCGCGCAGATCATGAGCCGCACGCTCGTCGCCGTCCCGCCGGACGAGTCGCCCCTGCTGGCCTGGGAGATCATGCGCCGCGCCGACGTCCACCACCTGCCGGTCGTCGACGACACCGGCCGCCTGTACGGCGTGCTGACCCGCGAGGACCTGGCCGCCCACTGGTCCGGTGGCCCGATGGAGCAGTCACACGTCCACGTCCGCGCCCTGGTGGCCGGGCGCCGCTGCCCGCGCACCACACTCGGCGCGAGCCTGGCCGACGCCGCCGCGGCCATGGTCGGCGCCGGGGTGAACGCGATCCCGGTCCTGAACGACTCGGCCAGGCTCGCGGGGATGGTGACCGTCACCGACGTGCTGCGGGCCGTGGCGGGACTCCTCCCCGAGCACCAGGAGCCACCGGAGCTCATGACGGGCATGTTCCGCCTGGTACCGGTGCTTCCCCGGGTCCCGGCCCGCTGACGTCTACCCGCCGGGGGTCACGGTCGCTCCGGGCAGTGACTCCTTCCTGACCTCCGGCGGGCCGACGACGGCGTTGAGGCCGCCGCCGTAGATCTGCGCGGACGCGTTGCCCTCGACGGAGGGTTTCGACGTCTGCCCCTTGACGGTGATCAGCATCCTGGTGGGGGTGCAGACCAGGATGAAGGTGCTCTCGGTGGAGACGGTCGTCGCAGGTTCAAGCGGCCCGGAGAATCCCTCCTCCCGCATCAGATCCCTGGAGGACCTGGTCATGTCGCTGCTCATGCTCCAGTCGGCTTCCATGTCCTTGCTGGAGCCGGCCAGCCCGCACTGGCCTGAGGGATGGATCCACGCGGTCAGCTTGTGGGAGCCGACCTTGATCCGCGCCAGTACCCGGTCCGCCCCCTCGGGCAGTTCCCCGTCGTCGGGCAGGCGCTTCAGCTTGGCCAGCGGCCACTGGGCCGGGTCCTTCAGCACCGGGTCCGCAACCGGTGCCGAGCACGCCCCGAGGGCCGATAACACCAAAAACCCTGCTAAAGCACGCGAAAGACGATCGATCACTGCGATTCCCCGTTCGTAATGACTCAGTCGATTTTGAGTCTAGGGATCTCGCCTGACACGCGAGCGTCACGCGCCCCGTGAGAGGTCTCCGGCGGTCACCGTGGCAATCGGATCAGCCCAGCGGGGCCGGGGCGGGGCCTCCCCGGTGGCCACCCGCGTGTCCGCTGGAGGAGCATGGTCAACGCGGGGCCGGCAGGGGAGCCCGGCGGGCGTGGATGGCCTGCGGGACGGCCAGGCAGGTTCCGGTGAGCGCGAGGGCCGCGGCCGTACGGCGCAACGGGGCCAACGGGGTCATGGAGGACAAGACAAGAGAGGCACGATTCTTCCTCGTCGTAACGGTACGGAGGTGGCCTGGCGGCCACGGTCAGAACCGTACGAGCGCACCGGCCGCCGGGACGACGACGCGGACCCCCCAACCGTTGGCAGGGTCCGCGCCACCGCCGGCGGTCGCGTTCGGGGAGCGGCAGGGAATTCGAAAAGCGGCAATGTGTTCTGCGCTTTTCCTGGAAGCGCAAAAACCGTAAGCGGCGTTAATTGCGTGGTATAATGTTAACCGGCCTTTCCTGGGTGGCTTTGAATTGCGTTTTCCCTGCTTTTGGCGCGGGAGGCGGAACACTCCGCCACGGACGTCGCCGCCCAGGCCACAGCCGCCTCCCTCCCAGGGCGATCGACGGGGTTCCCCGCGGCTCGCATTTATGGCTGAAGCGTGCGAACCTGTGGGGCGCACCCCGAGGATTCCCCGGTGCCGAACCCCGTCCCCTGGCCTTGGAGCAGTCTTGTCCTCTTCCGTGCCGGTGCAGTCAGAGCAGTCAGAGATCGAACGCGAGCAGGCCTACCTGGCCATGCTGCACTCCCAGGTCGACATCCACCGTGAGAAACTCGCGCGGGAACTGGCCGAGGTGCTGCGCGAACCGGCGGAGACGGCCCAGGCCCAGGCCGAACGCGGCGCGGCGGTCGGCCGTCTGAACCGGAGGCTGGCCGCCTTCGACGCGGCCGAGCACGGACTGTGCTTCGGCAGGCTCGACTCGGTCGACGGCGGCCGCCGCTACCTGGGCCGCATCGGGGTGCGCGGCGCCGAGGAAGACGAGGAGCCGCTCCTGATCGACTGGCGGGCGCCCGCCGCGCGCGCCTTCTACACCGCGACCGCCGCCGCCCCCCAGGGTGTACGGCTGCGCCGCCACCTGCACACCCGGGAGCGCAGGGTGGTCCGGGTCGACGACGAGCTGCTGGACGGCACCGCCCCCGCCCCGGCGGACATGGAGCTGTGCGGGGAGGCCGCGCTGCTGGCGGCGCTGCGGGCCGAACGGACCGGCCGCATGCGCGACGTCGTGGCCACCCTCCAGACCGAGCAGGACCGGATCATCCGCTCCCCGCACGCCGGGGTGATGGTCGTGCAGGGAGGCCCCGGCACCGGCAAGACCGTCGTCGCCCTGCACCGCGCCGCCTACCTGCTCTACAGCCACCCCCGGCTGGACGAGCGCGGAGCGCTGGTGGTCGGCCCGAACCCGGTGTTCCTCAGCTACATCAGCCAGGTCCTGCCCGGCCTGGGGGAGACCAGTGTGCTGCTGTCCACGGTGGGGGAGCTGTTCCCCGGCGTCACGGCCCTCGAACGGGAGGACGCCGCGGTCGCCGAGGTCAAGGGACGGCTGGTGATGGCCGAGGTGCTGGCCGCCGCCGTACGGGCACGCCAGGCGGAGGTGGGCGGGCCCGTCGAAGTGATCGTCGAGGGCGAGCCGCTGAGCCTGGAGCCGGAGCTGCTGATCGACGCGGCCGAACGGGCCCGTGCCGACGGGCTGCCGCACAACCTCGCCAGGCCCGTCTTCTGCCGGATCGTCATCGAGGAGCTGGCCCGCCGCATGGCGGGCGTGGTCGCCGGGATGGAGGAGCAGATCGAGGCCGACCTGGCGGGCCGGATCGACTCCGCCGCGCTGGAACAGGCCGTGGCCAAGGACCTGGCCGGGCTCTTCGGGCAGGACGCGCCGCCGGTCGACCGGCACGAGCGGGAGCACGCCGAGTTCGAGGAGGCGGAACGGGCCTGGCTGAAGGCGCTGCCGTACGACCCGCAGGTGCGCGCGCTGCTGGAGTGGCTGTGGCCCGCGCTGACCCCGCAGCGGCTGCTTGAGGAACTGTTCGCCGATCCCAGGGGGCTGGCCGAGGCCGCGCCGCAGCTGACGCCCGCCGAACGGGAACTGCTGCTGCGCGAACCCGGCGGCGGCTGGACCCCGGCCGACGTGCCGCTGCTCGACGAGGCGGCCGAACTGCTCGGTGAGGACCGCCGCGCCGAACGGGCCAGGCAGGCCAGGGAGCGCGCCAGGCAGATCGAGTACGCCCAGGGCGTCCTGGACATCGCGCGCGGCTCGCGCTCCGGCGAGGACGAGAACGACGACGAGGCCGAACTCCTCAGTGCCGCCGACCTGCTGGACGCCGAGTTGTTCGCCGGCCGCCATGAAGGACAGGATCTGCGCACGGTCGCCGAACGGGCCGCCGCCGACCGGACGTGGGCCTTCGGCCACGTGATCGTCGACGAGGCCCAGGAGGTCCCGCCCATGGCCTGGCGCCTGCTGGTACGGCGCTGCCCGACCCGTTCGTTCACGGTGGTCGGCGACACGGCCCAGAGCGGTCAGACGGCGGGCGCGCGCTCCTGGACGCAGGCGCTGGAGCCGTTCTTCGGGACGCGCTGGCGGCTTGAGCGGCTCACCGTCAACTACCGGACCTCGGCCGAGGTCATGTCCGCCTCGGACCGGGTGCTCACGGCGATCCATCCCGATCTCGAACCGGCGCGCGCCGTACGCGCGGGCGGCGTCCGGCCGTGGCGCGCCCGGGCCGAGGCGGCCGACCTGCCCGCCAGGCTGGCCGGCCTGGCGGCGCGGGAGGCGGCGGCGGGGACGGGGAGCGTCGCGGTGATCACGCCACGCGAGGACCTGGCACGGCTGGCCGAGGCCGTCCGCGCCGCCGTCCCCGACGCCTCCTGGGGGCGTGAGCCCGACCTGGAACGACGCGTCGTGGTGCTGACGGCCCGCCAGTCCAAGGGGCTTGAGTTCGACTCGGTGGTGCTGGCCGACCCGCAGGCCGTGCTCGACGGCTCCTCGCACGGTCTCAACGACCTGTACGTGGCGCTGACCCGCGCCACCGAACGCCTGGCCGTGCTGCACCCCGGGCCGGTTCCCCCGGTGCTTGAGCACCTGGAGGAACGCGAGCCCTGAGGCGGTGTTCACACCGCCGGTGGGGCCGTCTCGGTCAGCCGCCCCTCGGACAGGCGCAGCCAGCGGCCGACCCCGACCTCGGCCAGGAACCGTTCGTCGTGGCTGACCACCACGAACGCCCCCCGGTAGGCGTTGAGCGCCGCCTCAAGCTGACCGACGCTGACCAGGTCGAGGTTGTTGGTCGGCTCGTCAAGCAGCAGCAACTGGGGGGCCGGTTCGGCGTACAGGACGCAGGCCAGGGTGGCGCGCAGCAGCTCACCGCCGGACAGCACCCCGGCGGGCAGGTGGGCGCGGGCGCCGCGGAACAGGAAGCGGGCCAGCAGGTTCATCCGCTCGGCCTGCGGCATGCCGGGCGCGGAGGCGGCCAGGTTCTCGGCCACGGTCAGGTCCGGGTCCAGCAGGTCGAGCCGCTGGGACAGGTAGGCGATGCGGCCCTCGGCCCGCCTGACCGTGCCGCCCTCCGGCTCCAGGTCGCCGTTGAGCACACGTAGCAGGGTGGACTTTCCGGTGCCGTTGGGGCCGGTCAGGGCGATCCGCTCCGGGCCGCGGACGGTCAGGTCCAGGCCGTGGCCGGCGAACACGGGGCGCTCGCCGTAACGGACCTGCATCCGCTCGCCGAGGAAGACGGTGCGGCCCGCCGGGACGTCGGTCCCGGGCAGCTCCAGTGTGATCCTCTGCTCGTCGCGCAGGGCACGGCCCGCCTCGTCCAGGCGGGCCTTGGCGTCGCCGACCCGCGCGGCGTGCGTCTCCTGGGAGCGTGCCGCCGACTCCTGGGCGTTACGCTTCATCGTCCCGGCGAAGATCTTCGGCAGCCCGGCGCTCTTGAGGTTGCGGGCGGCGTTGCCCGCCCGGCGTTCGGCCCGCTCCCTGGCCTGCTGCATCTCCCGCTTCTCCCGCTTGACCTCCTGCTCGGCGGTGCGGATGTTCTTCTCCGCGACCTGCTGGGCGGCCCGTACGGCCTCCTCGTAGGCGGTGAAGTCGCCGCCGTAGAAGCGGATCTCGCCCCGGTCGAGTTCGGCGATGCGGTCCATGCGGTCCAGCAGCGCCCGGTCGTGGCTGACCAGCAGCAGGCAGCCGTTCCAGTTCTCGATCACGCCGTAGAGCCGGTGGCGCGTGTCGAGGTCGAGGTTGTTGGTCGGCTCGTCCAGCAGCAGGACGTCCGGCTGCCTGAGCAGCTGCGCCGCCAGGCCCAGGGAGACGATCTGGCCGCCGCTGAGGGTGCCCAGGCGCCGGGTGAAGGGGATGTCGCCGAGACCGAGCCGGTCGAGCTGGGCGCGGGTACGTTCCTCGATGTCCCAGTCGTTGCCGACGGTGGTGAAGTGCTCCTCGCTCGTGTCGCCGGACTCGATGGCGTCCAGCGCCCTGATCACCGGGGCGATGCCCAGGACCTCGGCCACGGTAAGGCCGCCGGTCAGGGGCAGGTTCTGCGGGAGGCAGCCGAGCACGCCCTCGACGGACACGCTGCCGCGGGCCGGCCGGTGCTCACCCGCGACGAGCTTGAGCAGCGTGCTCTTGCCCGCGCCGTTGGGCGCGACGAGTCCCGTACGGCCGCCGCCCACGGTGAAGGACAGGTCCTCGAAGAGCGGGGTGTCGTCGGGCCAGGAGAAGGAGACGTTGGAAAAGACGATGAACGACGCGTCGGACATGACGAAGACCTCAAATGTGCGCAGGGCGTGCCGTGCCGCCCTGTGGCGGGAGAAAAGGGGAACGAAGGAAACGACGGCACGACCACGGCGGCGCATCACGCGCTCCTGCTCGCGGCCTGCCATCCCGGGTATCACCCGGAGATGTCGTCGTCCCCTGCCATGTCCACTCTTTCGGTCTTTGTCACGGAATTCGCGAAACCTCGCGTCCGGCCATGGTAGCCGGGCTTCCCCGGGGACGCGAACGGTTAACGCGTCCCCGGGCGTACGGGAGGCGCCTCAGCGGTGTGGATGCCCGGCGTCGTCTCCCGGGCCGTGCGCCAGGTCACGCGCCGGGCTGTGCGGCAGGCCGGACTCCTCGGCGGGTTCCGGCCGTACCCGCGCGAGGGCCCGGCCGGCCAGTTCGGCCAGATGGCCGACCCGGTAGTACAGCCGGGGCGGGACGTACGGGAGCAGCGCGGACTGCCGCTGGCACAGCAGCGTGAACGCCTGCTCCGGGGGCAGGCCGATGTAGCGCGGCAGGTTCTCGTACCACCGGGCGCTGCGGCGGGCCGTGCGCTGGGCGGGGAGGATCACGGCCTTGCGCTCACGTTCGTAGCGGACCAGGGCGGGCTGCAGCGGCAACCCGCTGTGCAACGCCCTGACCAGGAAGGCGGCGTCCCCCAGCGCCAGGGCGGTGCCCGCGCCGATGGAGTAGTGCGTGGTGTGCGCGGCGTCCCCGACCAGGACGAGGTTGCCGCGCTGCCACCTCCTGTTGGTCAGGGTGCGGAAGTTCAGCCAGTGCGCGGTGCCGCCTGGCTGGGAGCGGCCGACCAGCGGGTGCCCGTCCAGGGTGTCGGCGAACAGCTTCTCCAGTACGGCGAGACTGTCGGCCTCGTTCGTCTGGTCGAGGCCGAGCCCCCGCCAGGTCTCGGGGGAGCACTCCACGACGCAGGTGCTGTGGCCGCGGTCGAACCGGTAGCCGTAGCACCAGATCCAGCCGTGCGCGGTCTCCACGAAGGCGAAGACGAAGGTCTCGAAGACCTTGGTCGTGCCGAGCCACATGTAGACGTTGCGTCCCGTCTCGACCTTGGTGCCGAAGTGGTCGGCGTGGCGTTCACGCATCACGCTGTTGACGCCGTCGCCCGCCACGACCAGGTCGGCGCCGGCGACCTCCTCCTCGGCGGCGATCTCCCGTTCGAACTCGACGTGGACGCCGAGGGAGCAGGCGCGTTCGGTGAGGATGTCGAGCATCCGCTGCCTGCCGATGCCGTAGCCGTTGGTCCCGGGCTGCGACGCCACCGTCGTGTGGCCGTCGAAGTACGCGACCTCGGTGTCCCAGCGGACGGAGTTCTCGCCGATGACGCGCGCCGACTCGGGGTCCACGTTGTGCAGGTCGCCGAAGAGCTCGTCCAGGTAGGTCACGCCCCAGCCGTGCGTCGAACCGGCGGGGTTGCGCTCGTAGATGGTGATGTCGTGAGACGGGTCAACCAGCTTCATCAGAATCGAGAAGTACAGGCTGGCGGGTCCACCGCCGACGCAGGCGACCTTCACATGGACTCCCGTTGCACCGCAAGGTAATCAGATCGTGACAGAGAGTAACATGTGCGGTGTGTGGGGCGGCCATCCCATCCGGCCGAGTCCCGGTCATGAGATGGCCAATTATCGGGAAGATCCCAAACCGGTCATGCCGGCGGCGCCGTACCAGGCGGCCGGTGGCCTGGCGGACGGGGGACGACGGCCACGGGCCCGCGGGCGTGGCCGAGCAGGGAGTGGACGGTCGAGCCGAGGAGCGCGGCCCGCCCCGGGGCACCCACGACGACCAGCTCCGCGGTGGCCGAGGCCTCGGCGAGCACTCCGGCCGGGTGCCCGTGCACCACCTGTTCGACGAGGGGGACGTCGGGGAACCTCTCCCGCCAGCCCGCCAGCGACTCGGCCAGCAGCCGTTCCTCCTCGCGGCCGACGCCCTCGACGTCGTAGACCAGCGGCTGCATGTCGCCGGGGAACGCGGCCACCGGGTGGGTCCAGGCGTGTACGGCCCGCAGCGGCAGGCGGCGCAGCAGCGCCTCCTCGAAGGCGAAGCGCAGGATGTGCTCCTGCCCGGGTTCCCCGGTCGCGCCGACGACGACCTCCCCGCCGCCCTCCTCGCGCGGGCGCACGACCACCAGCGGGCAGGGGCAGCGGACGGCGAGGTCACGGCTGACCGAGCCGAGCAGCAGCCCGGTGAACCCGCCGCGTCCCCGGCCGCCGACCACGACGAGCTGCGCGGTCCCGGCGGCGGCGGCGATCGCCTCCGCGGCGGCGCCGTCGAGGACCTCGGTGGTGATCTCGGTGGAGGGGGCCTCGGCGCGCGCCCGTTCGGCGGCCCGGGCGAGCAGTTCACGGCAGGCGGCCTGCGACGCGGGCCCCCAGTGCGCGGGCTGCGGGACGAGCGGGACGTCGTAGGCCCAGCGCAGGGTGACGTGCACCAGGCGCAACGGCGCCCGCCGCAACGCGGCCGCCGTGGCCGCCCAGGCCGTCGCGTCGAGAGAGGCCTCGGAACCGTCGACGCCGGCGACGACGGGCTCTGTCATGGTCATTACCTTGCTCCGTCCGTGCCACGCTCGCGTGTTCCCCTTCCTAGATGCTCCCCGGTCCTCCGACCTGCGGGGTAGGGGCGAACGTCCCACGGGAACCGGCGGCGGGGGCCGGGAGCCGGGCAAGCAGGCGGAAGGTCCCGGCGGGGTGGGACTTTCCGCCCTGCCGCTTCCCACGGTCCTGCGCCGACCATGAAGAGGGAGGTGACCACGATGGCCGGAGACCACGATGTCGTCGTCGGCACCGGCCTCTCCGGGACGGACGGGGCGCTCCCGCGGCACGGCGCCGAGCCCTGTCGCGGTCGTCCCGGCCCTGGTGAGGCCGGGGAGGCCGGGGAAGGAACACACGTGCCCGGCCGTTCCCTGGGTACGGGGGAGCATGGCAGGAAGGGGAGACAGGTCATGACGGTGCGGGTGATGGACGTCATGGGGCTGGTGGCCATCGCGGTCCGCCCCGAGGCGACGTTCGCCGAGCTGGTCGCGACGATGCGCCGCTTCAAGGTGGGGGCCGTCGCGGTGATCGACGCCGAGGGGCGCCCCGTCGGGGTGGTGTCCGAGGCCGATCTGCTGCTGAAGGAGATCGCCGCCCAGAGCGGGCCGCCGAGCGGGGAGGACGTTCGCGAGAAGCCGGGCAGGACCGCAGGGGAGCTCATGAGCAGGCCCGCGCTGACCGTCACCCGCCAGACCCCGGTGCGGGAGGCGGCCCGGCTGATGCACGCCAACCGGATCAAGCAGCTGCCGGTGGTCGACGCCGCCAGCGGGAAGATCGCCGGGACCGTGCACCAGGCCGACCTGCTGAAGGTCTTCACCAGGCCCGCCGCCGACATCCTGACGGAGATGGCCGACGCCGTCGCCGATCTGGGGCTGAACACGGGCGGCCTGACGATCACGATCGAGGGGTCCGTGGTCCGCGTCGAGGGACGTGTGGCCAGACGCTCGCAGATCGCCGCGCTCGTGGAGGCGGGCCGCAGGATCGAGGGGGTCGTCGACGTCGAGGCCGACATCGCCTACGACCGCGACGACGTGCTGAGCGCCTCCTCGGCCCGCCTCTGAGCGGCACCCGGGGCGGACCGGCCCGCACGAAGGGGGAAGAGCATGCCCGAACCCACCGCACCCGTCGTCGTCGCGACCGACGGCTCACCGTCGGCCACGGCCGCCGTGCGATGGGCCGCCGCCGACGCGGCCCGCAGGGCGCTGCCCGTGCTGATCGTGCACGTCGTCGAACGCTGGCCGTACGGGATCTCGGCGTTTCCCCCGCAGGGGTGGCAGGACGCGATGGCCGAGGCCGGTGACCGGGTGCTCACCGAGGCGGCGCAGGCCGCGACGGAACGCACGCCGGGCATCGACGTGACCACCGAGCTGGCCGGGGGAACGCCCGCCGACGTCCTGCGTGAGCGGGCCGCCACCGCGACCGAGCTCGTCATCGGCGGCCGGGGGACGGGCGGTTTCGCCGGCGCGCTGCTCGGCTCGACGGTCCTGCGGCTGGCCGGGCACGTCAGGGGCGCCGTCGTGGTCGTCAGGGCCGGGCAGGACGGCCCCGGCGAGGAGGTCGTCGTCGGCGTCGACGGCTCGACCGACGGCGCGGCGGCCCTCGGCTTCGCCTTCGAGCAGGCCCGGCTGCGCGGCGCCGTCCTGCGGGCGCTGTGCGCCTGGCACGTGCCGCTGCGCACCGTCATGCCGGACAGCGCCCACGACGTCACCGGGATCCAGCGGGAACAGCAGCGGGTGGTCTCGGAACGGCTGGCCCCGTGGCGGGAGATGTATCCCGGGATCGAGGTCGTCGAGGAGGTGACCCACGGCCATCCGGTCTCGGCTCTGACGGACGTCTCCGGCCGGGCGGCCCTGCTGGTCGTCGGCTCCCGGGGACTGGGCGCGGTCGGCTCGGTTGTGCTGGGGTCCGTCAGCCGGGACGTGCTCCAGCACGCCCGCTGCCCGGTCGCCGTGGTCCGCCCCTGAGGCCGTCGCCTCCCCACGTGCCCACCCGCCGAAGGCCCGGCCGGGTCCAAAGTCCCGGGACGGACGGGTCCGCCGCCTCTGGGGGGTCCCGTTCCCCCGGCAGAGACTTGACCTGAGGCAGGAATCCGCACGCCCATGAGGAGGACGAGATGACAGACTTCCCGGCCAGGGGTACCCGTGACGTCGTCGTCGCGGCCGACGGCTCGGCGGGGGCGAAGGACGCGGTCGCATGGGCCGCCGACGACGCCTTCCGCAGGCACGTGCCGCTGCGGATCGTGCACGTCGTGGAACGCGGCCCCTATGACATCCCCCGTTTCTCCACCCTCGAATGGCCGGGACCCCTGGTCCTGAGCGGCAGGAAGATCCTGGAGGAGGCAGAACGGGAGGCGCGCGAACGCCAGCCGTCGGTGGAGGTGGGCACCGAGCTGATCGAGGGTGACCTCGTCCGGTCCCTGACGGAACAGGCCGCGGGCGCGGTGGAGATCGTGCTCGGCAGCAGGGGGCTCGGCGGTTTCACCGGGGCACTGCTCGGTTCGGTGAGCACCCGGGTGGCCGTGCACGCCCACGGCCCGGTGGTCGTCGTCCACCCCGGCGGTGGGGCGCGCCGCGAGGTCGTCGTCGGCGTCGACGACGATCCGCACTGCGAGCCCGCGCTGGCCTTCGCCTTCGAGCAGGCCGCGCTGCGCGGCGGCCCGCTGCGCGCCGTACACGCCTGGCAGCTTCCGGTGCACGCCTTCGCGCCGGAGATCGTCTACGACATGGACGAGATCCGCCGCGCGCAGTTCCGGGTCGTCAAGGACCGGGTCGGCGCCTGGCAGGAGAAGTTCCCCGAGGTGACCGTGCTGGAGGACGTCCAGAGCGCCCACCCCGTCGACGCCCTCGTCGACGCCTCGGCCACGGCGGACCTGGTCGTGGTCGGCTCGCACGGCAGGAGGGCCGTCGCCGCCGCGCTGCTGGGATCGGTCAGCAGGGGAGTGCTGCACCACGCGCGCTGCCCGGTCGCGGTCGTCCGTTCCTGAACCCCGAAGACCCATCCGCACGTGTGAGGAGAGACCATTGATCCTGGTGGGAGTCGACGGGTCACGATCCGCGCTCGAAGCCGTGAGCTGGGCCGTACGGGAGGCCGGGCTGCGCCGTACCGGCCTGCGGGTCGTGCACGTCATGCCCTCCTGGCCCCTGGAGGCGGGTGAGGGCACCCCGCACGCCGAGGTCGGCCGGTGGATGCGCGAGGGCGCCGAGTCCACGCTGGAAGATGCGCTCGGCCGGATCCGCGAGGCGGGCGGCGACGTGGAGGTGACGTCGGAGCTGCTGCCCGGTGGCGACCCCAGACGGGCCCTGATCGAGGCGGCGGCGGACGCCGGGCTGCTGGTCGTCGGCAGCCACGGGCTCGGCGGATTCGAGGGCATGCTGCTGGGCTCGGTCGCGCTGGGGGTCGCCGGGCACGCGCCCTGCCCCGTGGCCGTCGTACGGCGTGCGCCCGTCCAGCCGCGCGGACGGGTGGTCGTCGGCGTCGACGGCTCCCCGGCGGGGGCGGACGCCGTGGCCTTCGCCTTCGCCGAGGCCGAGGCCAGGGGCGCGGAGCTGCACGCGGTGCACGCCTGGAGCCGGCCCATCGTGGGCTGCGGGCCGTTCGCGCTCGCCGACGCCGAGGAGGCGGCCCAGCGGGAACGGCGCGCGCTGGCCGAGGCCCTGGCGGGCCAGGGCGAACGTCACCCGGATGTCAAGGTCGTCGAGTGGCTGGAGTACGGCCATCCGGTCGAGGCGCTGCGGGAGGCGTCACTGGAGGCCGACCTGCTGGTGGTCGGATCACGCGGACGCGGCGACCTGAAGGGGTTGCTGCTCGGCTCGGTGAGCCACTCGCTGCTGCACCACGCCGCCTGCCCGGTGGTCGTGACCCCCTTCCCGGGAAGGGCTCCCGGAAGGGACGGAGATCGCGAGTCCGCCCCACGTGCGGCTTCGCACAGGACGTGAGAACCCTCGCAGGGGGATATGCCATGGGTACACGAAGCACTCCCGCCCGCCGGGTGGCCCTCGTGGCCGCAGCCCTGGGCGCCGGGACCGTCCTGACGGCCTGCGCCCCCGGTGTCGTCCTCACCGCGGGGCCGCCTGCGGGCGCGCCCGCCCTCGTGTTCACCGATGTCCTTGAGGAGCACAACGCCCAGGACGTGTTCTTCGCCCAGCGGATGATCCAGCACCACCGGCAGACGCTGATCATGACCGAGATGGCCGCGGCACGCGCGGCGGACCCCGAGGTCAGGGCGACGGCCGAACGGATCGGACGGGCCCAGAAGGCCGAGATCGACCAGCTGACCGCCTGGCTGAAAGGCTGGGGGGACCAGGTCCCGCCCCCCGATCCGTGCATGAGCCCGGGCAACGGCGACGTGAGGTGCCGTGGAGACGAGGACGTCGGACCCGGAGCGGACCGGGGACCGTACGTGATGGACCCCTCCGACCTGGAGGCGCTGAGCAGGACGTCCGGGGCGGACTTCGACCGGATGTTCCTGAACCTGATGATCCGCCACCACAGCGATGAGATCGCCCTGGCCGGGATCGAGCAGCGGGACGGGTTGTCGCCGAAGGCCAAGGCCCTGGCCTCCTCGATCACCACGGCCAGAACCGCCGAGATCGTCCACATGCGGTCGATGCTCGTGCGGTTCTGAACGGGTTCTCCGGCTCCGCCACGCCGTTGTGGAGGAGCCGCCCGGGCGGTCTGGGGATGAGTCCGCCCGGGCTCGAAGGGCGCGCCCCCGCCGAGGGCGCACCCCCGATGCTCCGTGCCGGCCGGGGCCGGCACGGTCTCACGGTCCCGGAGGGCCGTCAGACGGGCAGCACCCGCAGGGCGGGGTAGTTGACCGAGTTCAGGTACAGCTTGTCGGTGCCGTGTTCCTTCTCCAGCTCCAGGACGAACCGGTAGCGGTAGAGCCCCGGCTTGGCGTCGCTCATCACCGCCCCGGCCCAGTAGTAGTAGACGGCGGTGTACTCGTCGCGCATCCGGTCGGGACCGCCGTAGACCTTCAGCTCGGTCATGATCCGGCGTTCGGCGACGTCGTCCTCGTCACCCTTCTCGACGTCGAGGAAGACCAGGTTGTTGATCTTTGGCATCGGGGGCCAGGTGCCGTCGGGACGGCGGTGCATGTCGATCGGGCGGATGATCCAGTTGATCACCTGGCCCTGCTTGCAGATGGTCTCCAGGTGGTCACCACCCTGGCCGACGCCGCCGACGCTGTTGTCCATCATGTAGAGGCAGCCGTCCAGGGACTTCGTCGCGGCGGCCCTCTCCATGTCGACGAGGGTCACCACGTTCAGCTGGACGGAGTTGAGCTGGCCGCGGTCGGCGAAGTCCGTGGCCGCGTACGCCTGGGTCATCGGCCTTACCTTCCCTCTGGGGCGGGACCGGCCAGGACGGGCCTGGCGGTCGGAGTGAACGGCGTGCTGACGGTGCCGAGCAGGAAGGAGAGCCGGTAGGGGACCGGTTCGGTGATGTCCTGCTTGACCTCGGCGGTCCAGAACACGATGTCGGTTCCGGGGTACACCTTCCGCACGGGCTCGACGATCCGCGGGTCGATCTCGATGTCGGTGAGGGACACGTAGGTCTCGCACTCAAGCGGGAGCACGTTCCACAACAGGGTGTCACCCTTGTGCACCAGGCTGCGCAGCCCGGGGGTGCCGAACCCGGTCGACCCGGCGGCCCTGTTGGTGTCGTAGAGGTAGAGGTTGTCGTCCAGGTTCTCCGACGCGAGCGCGGCCACGGGGTCGACCACCGCGGTGATCGTCACGGGCCGGGCGGGCCGGCGCTGGGACTGTCTGGTTCTCGGGGGCATGCGGCTCCTCCGTTTCGAAGACGTTCCGGCTCGGTCCGGGTCAGCCGGCGGCCGGGACGGGCGGCAGCGGAAGCACGCCCAGTCCGGCGCCGGTGAACCCGTTGCGCTTCGGATCGCTGATGATCTTCAGGCTTGACGTGCAGGTCAGGTCGACGGACTCCCAGACCAGCTCGTCGTTGCGCTCGACCAGCTCGTGCAGCTGGACGTGCACGGTGTACGAGTAGACGCCGGGCCTGCTCGTGTCCACGGTCGCGGCCCAGTACCAGCCGTCGTAGACCATGTCGGGCGAGCCGTACTGGGCCGGGTAGATGATCTTCTCGGTGACGGCCGGGCCGGTGATGTCGGTGATCACCGGGGCCGGGTAGTTGTAGGCGTCGGCGCCGCTGGTGGTCTTGCCGGTGACGTCCAGCAGCTTGGCCGCGGTGAGCCCGCGCCCGCTTTGCCGGCCTGCCCGCTTGCCGACCCGCTGCTGCAGCCGCTTGAGGTCGGCCTCGCTCACGCCGCCCTCGCCGCTGAGCGCGGCGAGCTCCTCCAGCGTGCGCCGGTCGTCGGCGCGCTCCTGCTCGGCCAGGTAGTTGCGCGGCACCGTCGGGGGGATCGCCCCCAGCGCCGCGGGCAGCCAGTTCAGCACCTGCTCGGTCGCCTGCGACCCGTCGAGGAAGTAGGTGCCGGGCACGATCGTTTCAAGCTGTTCGGTTCCCACTCCGGTGGAACCGATGAACTTCATGTTGTCGAACCAGTACGTGTTCCCGTCGAGCGAGCGCGTCTTCAGCGCGTTCTCGACATCGAAGAGCACGATGATCCCGTGTTGCTGGGCCATGAGACCGCCTTTCGCGGAACAGGGTTCACACGCGCAGCAGCGCGGGTGAGTCGACGTACAGCACGCTGTTGGGTCCTTCGTGGAGCTTGAGGGAGAGCCGGTACCGGTAGGGCACACCGGGCACCATGTCGTAGGGCACGACGCCCTCCCACACCAGCAGGTCGTGGTTGTCGTGCCCGTTGGAGGCCGTGGCGTCGACGCCCAGGGCGGGCACGACGGCGGACTCCACCGGGTACGGCTGCGCGGCCTGACCGGTCGTTTCGTCCGGGAGCGGGGCGACCGCGCCGGACAGGAACTCGATGGACTGGATCTCGACCGGGGTCTGCACGTCCACGTGGATGGGCGTCCAGTGGACGACCTGTCCCGGGACCACCGCCGTGACGAGGTCGGGAGTCCCCTGGTGCTGACTCCCGGCCGTACTGTCGTCGACCAGCGAGAGATTGCCGTTGTGCAGCGTCCGGTCGGACAACGCCCCGACGGCGTCGACCATCACGACGATGTTGACCTTTTCCTTCATCTGTCCTCCCGTGTCGGGTGTCATTCGGGCACCTGGACGGCCAGGCGCTCAGCCCCGGTCTCTGACCAGGGGCGTCTTGCCGACGGTGGTCCGTTCGATCTGCGGCGACGCGGGCGGTACGAACGCCAGGCGGAAGCCGTAGCCGGTCTGCTCGATGGCAGCCGCGTTGGCCTCCCGGTCGTTGAAGAGCGACAGGGAGGCGGGCAGCGCCTGGAGGAACAGCCGCCGCGTCCCGCTCGCGCCCAGCGCCCGCTCGACGGCCGCGGTCGTACCGTCGGGGTCGTCCACCGCCGCGAGCAGGGTGAGGGTCCGGTCCTCACGGTGGTTGTGGAACTGGAGCTCGTGCGCGATCAGGTCCAGGTCGACGCCGGTCGCCGAGCGCAGCCGCGTGCGCAGGGCCGCGTAGGCCAGCGTCGCCGAGTACTGGCTGTCGTTGAGGTGCAGCACGTCGGCGGTGCGTCCGGCGAACTCGAACCTCTCGGTGCGCAGCCCGGGGCCGTCCAGGGCGGGTCGGCGGATCATCCGGTCCCCGAGCTTGAGACGCAGCAGCGGCGCCTCGTCGGCGTGCAGCCGGGTGACGACCAGCTCGCCCTCCTCGCCCTCGGCGACGGCGCGGCCGTGCTCGTCCACGATCTCCACCAGGTGCAGCCCGGGTACGGCGGACAGCGCGGGCGAGGTGTGGTCGAGCTGGAGCCCGATGCACTCGGCCTGGGTCGCGGCGAAGTAGCTGAGGATCGACACGTTGGGGAAGAACGCCTGCAGCTCGTCACGCTTGCGCTGCGGCAGGGAGCCGCTGCCGTACATGGCGACCCGGAAGTCGGCCCTGGCCTGCGGGGACAGGCCCGCGCCCAGTTCGGGCAGGAGCGCGATGCCGGCGGTGATGCCCATCAGGGCCTTGTGGCCGGGGTAGGAGAACATGTGCTCCAGCACCGGCGCGCTGACCGGTCCCGCGCCGATGTAGTTGACCCCGGGGACGCTCGCCAGGACGCCGCCGACCATGGTCCCGCTGCTCCACATCTGGTAGTCGGCCAGGGTGGTGAACAGCCAGCGCGGCGCGGGACCGCGCAGGTAGCGGTTGAGCTGGTAGGCGCCCATGAACGCCCCGGAGATGCGGTAGGTGTCGCGCAGCTCCCGCAGGGAGTACACGATCTCCAGGGGCGTGCCGTCGCCGGTGCCGCCGCTGGCCACGACCTCGAACCCGCCCCGGTCGAGCGGCACGACCATCCCGGCCCGCGGGCCCATGAACATGTCCCGCTGCACGATCTTGTCCGACAGGGGGATCCGCTCCCACTCGGTCATGTCGGCGGGGACGTCGCGGATGCCGAAGTAGTGCAGCCGCTCGCGCCACAGCGGGTTGAGCAGGCTGATGCCGACGAGCTGCTGCAGGCGGCGGAACACCAGGGCGTTCTGCAGGTCGAGCGGGGACTCGCAGTACGGGACGCCGGTGAGCCGCCCGCACTCGTCCAGCCTCTCCGCGAACGACGTCAGCCGGGTGACGTCGTCGACCGAGCGGGGCCGTAGCTCCTCCTCGGGGATCAGCTGTGCCGCCAGCCGCGCCGAGGCGGCGATGTCAAAATCCGTAATTGTCATGATTGACTCCCGTTCCGCTGGTCGTGCCGGGCCGTGGCGCTCGCGCGCAGCACCCGTTGCCCGATGTCCCTGATCTCGGCGATGAGCATGGCCAGGTGATCGGCGTCGATCAGGTGGTTCATCACCACCACCCGCAGCGCCGCCGTCCCCTGGATGTCGACCTTGGAGATGAAGAAGCGCCCGCCGCCCCGTATCCGGTTGCGGATCTCCAGCTGCAACCGGTGCGCGGCCGCCGGTTCCATCCCGTCCGGCAGATACCGGAAGCACAGGATGTTGGACTCCGGCTCGTGGGTCACGGCGAAGTCCGGCTCGGCGGCGATCATCCGGTGCGCCTGCCGGGTCACCTCGCACAGCCGGTCGATCTTCTGCTCGAACAGCGCCGGGCCGTAGACCGACCAGACCGTCCAGAGCGGCATGATCATCGGGCGCTTGGTGCACTCGAAGTTCTTGTCCGCGCTGTCGTAGGCGCTGTATATGTCCGGTTCCTCGTCGAAGACATAGCTGGCGCGCTGCTGGAACGCTCCGCGCGCCGCCGTACGGTCCCGGTAGAACAGCAGCGTGCACGGCGCCGGCATGAACAGCATCTTGTGGGCGTCCCAGGTCAGGGAGTCGGCCAGTTCGATGCCGCGCAGCTTGTCCCGGTGCTGTTCCGACAGCAGCAGGCTCGCCCCGTGCGCCCCGTCCACGTGGAGCCAGAGCCCGTGGCGGCGCGCCAGGGCGGCGAGGTCCTCCAGCGGGTCGAAGGCGCCGAGCGACGTGGTTCCGGCCGAGACCACCAGGCAGAACGGCCGCAGGCCGCGTCGTTTCGCCTCGTCCAGCACCGACCCCGCCAGGTCGGGGCGGATTCGTCCCGCCTGGTCGACCGGCAGCCGGATGATCTGTCCTTCACCGATGCCCAGCACCCCGGCCGCCCGGGTCACGCTGTAGTGGGCCTCCTCGCTGATCGCGATGGCCGGCAGGCCCGGCGCGCCACCGGCGCCGCGCGTCCAGATCTGCGGGAAGGCGTGGTTGCGGGCGGCCAGCAGCGCGGTCAGGTTGGCCAGGGAGCCCCCCGACGTCGTCACCATGGCGAACCGGTCGCGGTCCCAGCCGATGAACCGGTTGAGCTCCTCGGCCATGAGCCGCTCGGCGACGTTGGGGAGCTGCCCGGCCTCGTAGAAGGAGGAGGGCTGGTTGACCACCGAGCCGACCAGGTCAATGAGACCGGCCAGCGGCACCACGCCGGAGAACTGCCGCCCCATGTAGCCGGGGGAGTGGACCGGGATCCCAGTCTCGGTGTACAGGTCGACGATCTGCTTCACCCGGTCGGCGTCGAAGTCGGCGACGCGCTGCCGTTCGGGGGTCATCAGTCCCCGTGCGGCCTTGAGCAGCACCTCCGGGTCGATGAGGTCGAGTCCTCGGACCGACCGGTCGCCCAGATAGGCCGTCAGGCGGTCGACGATGTCCAGAGCGCCTTCGTGGAAACGTCCCGGGTCGAAGGCCGCGGTGAGGCCCGATGCGGAGTGCCAGAGGTCCTCACCGGTCGTCGGCTCGGGAAAGGAACTCTGGACATCGGAAAGTGAACTCGTCACGAATGATGCTCCAAATGATCCGGCGTCGAGAACTCTTACATCTCGATAGGAATTCGAAAATGGCGGCTCGAACTCTTCTTCGGACGCGTGGGATTCTCGCGGAAAATGCGTTTTCTACGGTGGTGCATCGAGCAGCAAAGGAACTCCGGTGCCCGAGGGCGCGCGGAGTCATTCATGTCTTCGCAGGTCCGTCCCGGGGGGTAGAACGGTCCAACGCGGAGGGAGAACCCCAATCGACGGCATGGGAGAACCCGAAAAACTTTCGCTTTCCCCTGTTTCACCCGTTCGATCGGTGCTGGTCGGTCCGGCGGTTCCGCCGGTTCTCAGGACCTGGTGAGGTCCTGTAGCCGGCGCAAAAGCAATCCGTCCCGAATTCCGTCCGCCGCACACGTTGGCACGCCCTTCATGCAGCAGACCTAATCATTAATGGCGGGAGTGATGCAAGTCGAGCGATAGGCGCGGATGGTGCGGTTACACATTGTGACCGAGGCGGGATAATGTTCTGTAAGTTATTACCGTTCGGTAAATGTGAGTTTTTCTCGCGAACCTTGATCAAGCTCGGGTTTTGAAATCCACACCCTTGGTGGCCCGCTCTTTCAACGGGACGTTTCTCCTGTATGCGGCAGCTTTCCCGAAACACGCTAGAAGCCTTAAGTGGGCTACATGTCAGCCTTCTTCGGCGTGTCGGTCATAAAAGTGGACACTTCTTATGTTTCTGGGTGGTGTCATGTCAACGGCATCCTGCGCGTGCCACCTTGGGCCGGACGGTGCCGTTTCACCGGACGCGGCGAGCCGTGATCGCCGATCTCACGCGCCCTGCCGCCCGGGCACCGGGAGCCTCTGGAACGCGAGCCGGTCCGGGTGCCCGGCGTGCCCTACGGGGACGTCATGCCGGCGGCGTCCGTCGCGCAGGCCTTCACCGCTGCCGGGGATTTCAGGCCCGCTCTCCCCGTTTCGCGCGAGGAGGTCCTGCGCCGGGACCGGCGATGGGCCCGCGTCAGGCCTCCGGCCGGTCCACGGCTCCGGACATGGGACGGCCCAGCAGGCCCGTGGCGACGGCCGCGACGTGCGGGGCCAGGTCGGCGGTCCGCGCCCTGGCCAGGGCGGGGGTGGCCACGACCGAGCGCAGGATGCCGATGCCGACCAGCCAGGCGCTGAGCAGTTCGGCCCGCAACTCGGCGTCGTCGCCCTCGGCCAGGTTCCGCAGGGCGTTGACGTAGGTGTGGCAGACCTCCTCGCGGAGGTGCCGCCGGGTGTCCTCGTGGGCGGAGGAGCGCAGCAGGGCGACCAGGGGGTGCTCGCCGCCGTACTCCGTCCAGTCCTGGTCGACGACCGTGCGCACCATGCGGGCGACCAGTTCCTCGTTCGGCCCGTCGAGCAGGTCGGCGGCGAGGTCGGCGGCGGTGGCCTCCTCGAAGAGCCGCTTCTTCGAGCCGAAGTAGCGGAAGATCAGGGTGGCGTCGACGTCGGAGTCTCCGGCGATGTCACGGACGCTGGTGGCGTCGTAGCCGTCGCGGGCGAAACGCAGTCTGGCGGCCTCCAGCAGACGTGCCCGGGTGGCCTCCCTGTCTCTCTTCCGCAACGCGGGCCCCTCCCTGTGTCATCGACCGTTGACATTCTACGTGGGGCCCGTGCTACGTTCCCTCAAGTCAGCGTTCGATGACTTAAAGGGGGAAATATGCGGACATATGTGGTTGCGGGGGGAACGAGTGGGATGGGGAGAGGACTGGCCTTACACTTCCTGCGCCGGGGCGACCGGGTGACGGCCGTGGGCAGCGATCCGGCCAGGGGGCGGCGTCTCCTCGAAGAGGCCGCCGGGCTGGGCGCGGGAGAACGGGCGACCTTCCTGCGGGCCGACCTGACCTCGGTCGCGGAGAACGCCCGGGTGATCAAGGAGGTCGGGGAGCGGTACGACGCACTGGACGGTCTGGTGTCCACCGCGATCCGTCACTTCCCCCGGAGGACCGAGACCGCCGACGGCTACGAGTCCACCTTCGCCCTCTACTACGTCAGCCGCTTCCTGCTCGCCTACGGCCTGACCGGCCTGCTCGAACGCGGCGAGAACCCGATGATCGTGAACGTCTGCGGGGTCGGTATCACCAAGGGACGGGTCCACTGGGACGACCTGTCGCTCCGGCGTGGCTACGGCGGAATCAGGGCCCTGCTGCAGGGCGGGCGGGCCACGGACCTCCTGGGTGCCGCCTACGCCGCCAACCACCCGGACGGCCGCGTCCGCTATCTGCTGCACCATCCGGGCTTCACCGACAGCGGCACCGACAGCCTCGGGCAGCCGGCCAGGGCGGCCGTCAAACTGCTGGCCAGGATCGCCGCCCAGCCGGTCGAGAAGGCCATCGCGCCGATCATCGAGCTGATGGACGACCCGCCGGGCGGAGGCGGGCTGCTGGCCTACGACCGCCGCCGCCCGCTCGATCCCGCGCTGCCCTCGCTCGACCCGGACGCCGCCCGCCGCCTGTACGACCTGACCGCTCACCTGCTGAACCTCTAGCCATACGGCCGGCGTACCGGGAAACGGGAGTGGTCTCGTGACCGGCGGCGACGCCGTGGCGACCTGCCTGCTGAAGCGGTCGCGGCACCCTCGGGACAGGTTGGCGCCCGGAGGGGCGGCGGCTGATGAACCGCCGGCCCGGATGTACGAGGCGTGTTCCGCGCCAGACGTTGAACCATGTGGTTCACCGATGGTATGGTGAACCACATGGTTCAGCGAGAGGTTCTCGACCAGGTGTTCGCGGCGCTCTCCGACGGGACGCGCCGCGACATCCTCGTCCGGCTCGGCGAGGGACCCGCCACGGTCTCCGAACTGGCCGAACGCGCGGGGATCACGGTCACCGGGCTGGCCAAACACGTCAAGGTCCTCGAAGAGGCGGGCCTGGTCGCCACCGAGAAGGTCGGCAGAGTACGGCAGTGCCGCCTCGGACCGGAGCGCCTCACCGACGTGACGGCCTGGATCGGCCGCTACCAGCGGCTCTGGGAACGCCGCATGGACGGCCTGGACATCTATTTCACCCTGAGGAAAGGCACCGAGCGATGAACGACGCCTCCCAGCTCCGGATCACCCGGGTGCTCCCCGCCACCCCCGAGGAGGTCTTCGACGCCTACACCGACGCGGACAAGCAGAAGATCTGGTTCTCCATCCTCGACGAGCGCCCCGGTGTCGTCGAGATCGAGGTGGACCTGCGCGTCGGCGGCGTGCAGACCGCCGCGTGGGGGCCGGACGAGGACAACCTGTTCCGCGAACGGCAGACCTTCCTGGTGGTCGAGCGTCCGAACCGGCTGGTGTCGGAGGTGACCGGCAGCTCGCCCGACGGCGCGACCCTGACGACGCACGTCGAGGTCACCTTCGCCGAGCAGCCGGACGGCCAGACCCTGATGACCGTCGTCCAGTCCGGCTTCCCGACCGAGGAGACCCGTGACTTCTTCGCCAGGGAGGCGTGGGCGGGCGCGCTCGACCGGATCGAGACGTTCCTGCGGCGCGCGCCCCAGGACGCCCGGTGAGTCACGGGGAACGAGGAGCGAGTGTTCTGCGCAGGCCGTACACGACGGCCCCCGCGGCCAGCACCGCGCAACCGGCGAGGACGAGGCATCCGGCCAGGCCGACAAGAGGAATCGGTCGTGGCGGACGTCCCTGTGCCGGGCCGAGGGTCCAGGCGCTGACGTTGGCGATGGCGTAGTAGACCGGCACTCCGAAGGAGGAGAAGCCGATCGCGCCGCGCAGGTCCGCCGTACCGGCCAGGACCGCCACGGCCGCGACCGCCACCGCGTGCGCCTGCTCCGGCCGCCCGCGCCGCCGGGGCGAGGCGGCGAAGACACCGGCGCCGATCATCGACCCCAGGCCGACGACCACCGCGTCGGCCGCTCCCAGGCGCCGCGCCAGCCGTTGCTGTCCGGTGCGAGCCATGGGAGACCTCCAGCGGGATCGGATGTACGGGGGCCTCGCGCTCCGACCGTAGTGGCCGCCGTCCGCCGATCCCAGCCGGGACGTTCTCTCAGCGGGGTGTCACCCGGGCGTGTTCGTGCACCGCAGGTTGAAGGACGCCCAGTTGGAATAGGAATGGGTGGGGGAGAGGATCTCGATCGCCTCCGAGTGGGTCCCCGGCGCGCCGATCAGCCAGGTCGTGCTGACCGACCTGGTCGTCTGGCCGAGGCCGAAGTACACCTCCTGTATCGGAGCGGAGGCGTTGTCGCTGCGGATCCAGCGGTAACGGACCGTTTCCGGGGTGAGCAGCACCGAGATCTGGCCGGTGAAGGTGAAGGTGTGCCCGCGTGAGCAGTCACCGCTCCAGCTTGTGGGGCTGACCCACACGTTGGCGGTGGGGTAGGCCAGGGCGCCGGAGGCCCCGGCCGGGGGCGGGCCGGTGACGGCTCCCGCCGGTGTCGCCGGAATCGCTGCCGCCACGCTCAACGCGGCGATCGCCGCCATTCGCGTCCAGTGCATCGTTGTTCCTCTCGTGAGGCCGGTGCGCTCAGTGAACAACGGCTCACAGAACCGGTCCATGACCGTCGGCGCCGAGGACGTTCACACCGCGACCGACGCCCCGCCCCGTCGGCCCCGTCAAGGACGGAAGTCGTCGGCGTGCTCGCGGGCCCACTCGGCGAACGTCTGGGCGGGCCTCCCGGTGAGTCTCTCGACGATGATCGAGGTCTCCGGGACGGCCCTGGTGCCCGCCTCCCAGGCACGCATGATCGCCTCGACCCCCATCCGGGGGATCTTCTCGCTCAGATCGGCCCGCGCCTCCTCGGGCGTCACCACCTCGACCGGGATCTCCCTGCCGATGGCCGCGCCGATGTGCCCGACCTGTTCGCGCAGGGTGAGCGCCTGCGGGCCGTACAGCGTGTAGGCCTGCCGCCCGTGCCCCTGCTCGGTCAGCGCCCGTACCGCGACCGCCGCCATGTCCCGTTCACCGACCGGGGCGATCATCGAGTCCGGGTACGGCAGCCGCACGGCCTCGCCCTTCTTGATCGGCTCCGTCCACCACCAGCGGGTGTTGGTCGCGAACATCCCCGGGCGGACGAAGGTCCACGAGATCCCGGACTCCTCAAGGGCCGACTCCACGGCCCGGTGCTCGCGCGCTATCGGGTTGTGGGCGGAACCGGGTTGCACGACCGCGGCGGAGGAGAGCAGCACCACGTGCCGCACCCCGGCCGAACGCGCGGCCGTCACGAACCCGTCGACGCCCTCTGACCTGGCGTAGAGGAAGACCTGCGAGGCGCCCTCCAGCGCGGCGGGCAGGGTGTGCGGCGCGTCCAGATCCGCCGCCACGTGGGAGTCGTCCGGGGTTCTGCTCGTCAGCCGGACCGGCACGTCCAACGCGGCCAGACCCGCGGCGACGTGGCGGCCGACACTTCCCCTGGCGCCGAAGACAACGGTGACCATCGTGTGGGTTCTCCTATTCGTCTTCCTCGGTCTGCTCATCGGTGAGCAGCCTGACGAGCTGGGTGCGAAGGATCCGCCGGGTCTGCGGTGACAGCGGGTCGCCACCGAGGACGTCCTCGACGAGCTGCGGCATCGTGACGGGCGCGAGCGTGATCGCGTAGGCGGCCAGGAGCGCGAACGCCGGGTCGATCCCGGCGCGGACCTCACCGTTCTCCTGCCGTCTTCTGGCCTCGGCCACCGCCGCGACCGTCTTCTCCCGCTGCTGTTCCGCCCGCAGGCGTTCCTCCTCGGCGTCGGCGAACGGGCAGTCGCCCAGCGCCTGCCAGGCCACGAACCTGGCCCAGTCGGGCCGGTCGAACGTCGCGTCGAGGTAGGCGCGGATCCGTCCGGCGAACGAGGCCCCCGGCGGGACGATCGTCGCCTGGATCTCCTCCCTCCGGCGCCGGAGCTCGTCGAGCAGCCCCTGCTTGCCGCCGAAGTGGTAGGAGATGAGTTGCTGGTTGACCCCGGCCCGCGCGGCGATGCACGCCGTACGGGCTCCGGCGTAGCCCTTGGCGCCGAACTCGGCGACGGCCGCGGCGAGGAGGCGTTCTCGTGTCTCCTCCGCCGTCCGCGCGCGCCCGTCCGGAGAGGGCTTCCTCGACGAGGCCATGTGGATCACGATAGTCAACCATTTGATTGAACGAGGACTTCTCCGGGGCCGCCGTGCGGCGGCGGGGCGGCGGATGCGATGCTCCTCGAAGAGAGTGCCCGGCCGCCGGTCCTCACGTGGCGAAATCACCCCCCCGGGGCGTGTCAGGGGCCGTGCTCCGTCCGGGCCGTCGTCACCCGCTCCTCACAGGAGGTCTCTTGACCACCATTCCCGCCGGGGACTTCGACTACGAGCGTCACGGCCACGGCTACGCCGGGCAGCGCCGTACTGACCCCCGTATCGCCGCCCACGTCCACGCCGCGCTCGGGCAGGCCAGGACCGTCGTCAACGTCGGCGCGGGCGCCGGCTCCTACGAGCCGCAGGACCGGCACGTCGTGGCGGTCGAGCCGTCGGCCATGATGCGCGCCCAGCGGCCCCGCCACCTGGCCCCCGCGGTGAACGCCGCGGCCGAGCGGCTGCCCTTCGACGACGGCGCCTTCGACGCGGCCATGGCCACCGTCACCGTCCACCAGTGGAGCGACCTCGGGCAGGGCCTGCGCGAGCTGCGCCGGGTCAGCCGGGGCCCGGTCGTCGTCCTGACCTTCGACCGCGACCTTCTCGGCCTGTACTGGCTCGCCGAGTACGCCCCCGAGATCATCGCCGTGGAGCACCGGCGTTACCCGCCGATCGACCTGATCGCCTCCCACATCGGGAGCCGTGCCGAGGTGCTGCCGGTCGCGATCCCGTTCGACTGCGTCGACGGTTTCGCCGAGGCCTACTACGCCCGCCCCGAACGCTTCCTCGACGCCGAGGTCCGGGCTTCGCAGTCGGCGTGGGGCTTCGTCGACGACGCCGTTCAGGCCCGTACCGTCGATCGGCTGCGGCGCGACCTCGAAAGCGGCGCCTGGGACGAGCGCTTCGGCCACCTGCGTGAGCAGCCCGAATTCCTCGGCTCCCTCAAGCTCGTCGTCGGGCGTCCATGACCTCGTGGAACGGGATTCGTTCCACGGAACCTCCGCCTTCGCCGGCGACGGCTTCTGGGCACGGCGGGCCGTTCAGGCCTGGGACTCGGCCTTCCACGCGGGCCAGCGCTGCTCGACCGGGCGGGGAAGATCCGCGGCGTACCACGTGCGCAGCGGCACCCGCACCGGTTTCGACGGCTCAGCCGGCACCGGCGCGTCGGTCAGCCGTGCCAGGGCCTCGTGGTCGGAGGCCTCGGTCGCCAGCCGCTCGTTGCCGACCATCGGAGCTGACCACCAGTTGATCGGCACGCTGGTGCGGACCCGCTGCGCGTGGTCGCGGCTGGGCAGCACCGCGTGGACGGCGTCGCCCCGGGCGACCACGAACCGGTTGCGGCGTGGCGCGATGGTCCACGCGCGTTCGAGGCGGCGCGGGAGGAGGGCCGTGCCCTCCTGGTCGCAGACCTGGGAGGAGAAGATGGTCGCACCGCCCGCGTCGCCGAGGTAGAAGACGCTGGCTGCCGTCGGCGGCCGGACGACGCCGTCGCGCATGAACAGCGCCTCGTCCTTGTCCACGTGCCAGGGTTGGAAGTGGTAGGCGGGGGCTCGGCGGACCCACCACTCGACCCCGGCGCCGGGCCGGTCGAGCTGCGGGAGCCCGACCAGTGCCTTCAGGTGGCGCAGGACGGCCGCGATGAGCGGTGGCCCGGGCGCGTCGAGGCCGGTCCAGAAGGACAGCGTGCGGTTGGGCAACGCGGCGGCCGCGGCGCTGAGCGCTTCGAGCAGTGCCGGGGGCAGCACGTCGTCGAAGACCCGCGGCGCGAACGGATCGGCATCCATCAGGCACCTCCCCGGGAGCAGCGTTCGGCCAGCGCGGTGCGTACGACGCCGAACCGTTCCAGTGTCATGAGCGCTTCGGCCAGCTGGGGGAAGGGGATGGACAGTCTCCGTGCCAGGTCGCCCGCGGTGAGTGGCGGCCGCGCGGCGAGGTGCTCGGCGAACGCGGCCGACCACGACACGCCCCGGATCCGGCCGGCGACGGTCCCGGCGCGGACGATCTCGACGCCGTCGGTTTCGGCCCTCAGCACGACGTTCTCGGACAGGACCGGCTCATCCTGCGGCACCCAGTCGTGATAGGGCGACGCGACCTCTTCGATCCGGTCCAATGCCCAGAGATCCGGCACGCCGGCGTGAGTGACCATGCAACGACCCCTCAGAAGACATGTCAACGTCCGGGCGCTTGATTTGCCGCCGCCGAAATCCGACCATAACAGCGGCCGTCCATTCCCGCCACCCGCACCATTGATTATGTTGTCTGTGCCTGTTAACTTTTGTCAGAATCGTCGTCGACCCTCGAAAGAGGTACGCATGGCTGAGAACCTGGCTTCCGAGTCTGAGCTCCCCGCCGCAGGCGAGGAGCATGTCCAGTTCACTGTCGAAATGATGGAACTCGACAGCAACCCGATCATTCTGCAGCCGAAGTCCTACTGACGTCGCGCATGGCGAATTCGTATCCGGCTGCCTCTGGATCACGTTCTGTGGCGTCCGAAAGCAGCGATTTCGCCTATGGTCTCGCCCCTTGGGTGGTCACCGCCGCCCAGGGGGCGAGTGCATTCCTCCTGGGGCCGAAACTTTCATTGGTCCGCCTTGCGACCGATATGATCGATGCGTCCACAATTGCGCAGGCCATGGGTGCGGACAATGCGGTGGAAGCGGGTTTCATCGAGCCTCTCGCGCTTTCCGGCGATTTGGAAACGGGAGATTTCGGCCCGGACGTTTCCGGGCCCGGCGCACCGGTGACGGGAGTGCTCGTGCGCGGCGCCGGCGTGCCGGCCCGCGCGTGCGCCGCGCTGGCCCGCCGTCTGACCGCCGCCGGTCAGGCCCGGTGGGTGGTCGGGCGTCCGTCGCTCCCCGAGACGCTCGTCCTGATCGTCACGCATCGCCAGGCCGACCACGACGCACTGGCCCGCACGCTGCGCGCGGGCCGGCTCCTGCGCGTGGGCGAGTCCTTCGAGGGCCTGTACGTGACCGGCCCCGAGCCGCTGTCCGGGCCGCTGTCCGGGCCGGGGCCGGACCGGCGCTGGGCCTTCGAGCACCGGCTCGCCGAACTCGGCCTGCACGACCGGCCCTCCACGACGCTGTGGCGGTTGCGCGCCGATCCGGACGGCCTGGTCCGCGCCGTGCTGGCCGCGACCCGCCACACCGCGGACGACGCCGTCCTCGCCGACTCCGGGAGGCGGGTCTCCTTCGCCACCCCCGCCGCCCTGCGCCGTGCCGCGTTCCGCGACGTGCCGGACACACAGGCGTGGACGTTCGGGATGGTGCGCGGGCTGAAGAGCGGGCCAGGAGCGGTCGCGGGCAGCCACATCGCCACCTGCCGGACCCCCGCCTCCGGTCAGGACCACCTGGAGGGAAACAGCGGCAAGGGAACCGATCCACAGGCCGCGGTGACCGGCGCGGTAGGGGAGGCCGTCGAACGCTACACGGCCTACGAGGCCAACTGGAGCCTGCCACCGGCGGCCAAGACGTCACGCAGGGTCGACCTGGCGCAGTTCCATCCGTACGGCGACGCCTGGGACCGCGGCCCGGCGCCCACGGCCGACTACGTCGACGGCACGGATCTGACCGACCACACCACCGTCGCGGTGCCCAAGGCCCTGGTCACGTTCCCCTACGTCGGCGCCGACCGGCCCACCTACGGCGGCACGACCGGTCTCGCGGCGGCACCGGATGTCGCGGACGCGACCCTGCGCGGCCTGCGCGAGGTGCTTGAGCGCGACAGCCTCTACCACCACTTCACCGGGCTGCGGCCCGCGTACCGGCTGGACACCGCGGCCTCCCTGCGCCGCCTCCGCCTGACCGGCGCCTTCCGCGGCGACCTCTGGGTCCTGCACTGGCCGAACCGGGAATACCTCATGCCCGACGTGCACGCCTTCCACCACGATCCGCACGCCGGGCTGCTCGTGCGCTCCAGCGGATCCGGCCTGACGTTCGACGAGGCCGTCGACTCGGCGATGCTGGAGCTCTGCCAGGTGTACCACGAGGGCGTGCGCGCGCATCGCGCGGGCGCCGCGACGAGCACCGTGCACGCGCGGTGGCGGCGGCCGTCCGTCATCGACGAGTGCCGCCGGTACCTGGACTCCCAGCGCCCGCACGCCGTACCCGAGATGCCGTACCACGACGCGCCCGGACAGCTGGAGCACCTGGTGCGCCGACTCGCCGCCGCGGACCGCGGACCGATCGTTGTCCGGCTGCCGCTGCGCGGCCCCGACTGGACCGTGGTGCGGGTGCTGGTACCGGGGGCGGCGACCGTGCCGTACGCCTCGGCCAGCCGCGGCGGGGCCCGGTTGCCCACCGACGCGCCGTGGCGGCACGGCATACCGACCTGACCGGCCGACGACGACAAGGAGCCGAAGTGAGCACCATCGACGCGTTCCGTGAACTTCAGGACGCTCTGACCGCCGTCGAGGAACAGACGGAAACGGCCGACGACGACCGTTCTGCGCACGCGCTGGCCGCCGCCCTCGCGGGCTCGACGGCACTCGCCCGGGTGGACCCGGGCCTGCTCCTCGCGGAACTGCTGGCGGACCCGCGAGGCTGGCCGGACCAGTCATGGGAGAACTACTTCGGCAACGCCTGCATCACCGTGGTCAGGACCGAGACGATCCGGGTCGACGTACTGTACTGGCTGCAGAACTCCTCCACCCTGCACAAGCACGTGTCGTCCGGCGCGTTCCTGGCGCTCAGCGGCCGCCGTGTCCACCTTGAGTACGACTTCTCCGCACTCGACGCGCTCGGTGACGGTGTCACGTCCGCGACACTGTCGGCGACCAGCCGCACCATGATGCGCGCCGCGTCGGTCTCGCCGATCCTGCCGACCCTCGTCCACGAGCTCTACTGGATCGAGAAGCCGTCGGTGACGGTGGCGGTGCGACGCGCGCCCGCCCAACCCGAGGCGGGTGGCCCCGCGCATCGGCCGCACGAGTTCGTCGGTCCCGGCATCGGATACCTGCCCGCCGCCTTCCACCGCACGTCCAACGTCCAGCGATGGATCGACGGGCTCGGCATGCTGCGCCGCGCGAACCGGCGGCTGTACCTGCGAACGCTGGAACAGGCGATGACCGTGGTGGACCCGATCCATCTCATCCACGTGCTCGACGAGCTGAGCGACAACCCGCCCGACGAGGTGTCGGCGCTGCTGGAACGGGCCGCCGCGGCCCGCGCCGACGACGACCTCGCCAGACTCGCCCCGACGGTGCCCGAGTTCCGCCGCCGGAAGATCTTCTCCCGTGTGTTCGCCCCCGGTGTCGACGCGCAGCTGCTGGCCGGCCTGCTGTGGGCGGGCGCAGAGGGCGGAGAGCTGGCCGCCTTCCTCAAGGACGAGGGCGTCACCGATCCCGACCGGTTCGTCCGCGACCACGGCGAGTCGCTCAGCGCCCGGGACCCCCGCGTCGCCCCCTACGTCGAGCACGCCCGGCGGTCGCTGCGATGAGCGGGCGACCGGACATCACCACGTTGTGGGAGAGCGGGCCCGGCGTGATCGACCCGCCCTGGGACACCGGTGCCTTCACCGAGGAGCGGCTGTTCACACTCGCGTGCACCGCCGCCGCCACCCGTACGAGGCTGCCCGACCCGCAGGACGTACGGCTCTTCACCGACGACAACATCGTCAACCCCACCCAGCTCGACCCGTACCTGCCCGGCCGCGGGCTGGACAGCGGCTTCGCCGGATACGCCGACCGTCTCCGCGGTCGGGTGCGGTCCTTCGCGTTGACCGTCAACTCGCTCCAGCAGTTCGACTGGGACTTCTGGCGCGTCCTGCGCCGCCAGGCCGACGCCGTCATCGCCGCGACCGGTTCGGAGGCGGCCGGTGGGGTCGACTGCCACCTCATCGCCTCCGCGTACGGCACCGCGCCGACACTGATCCACAAGGACACCGCAGGCGTCTTCACCCACGTCATCAGCGGCACCAAGCGCTACTACACATGGCCCTTCGAGGTGTTCGGCCACGTCGCGGGTGCCGAGGCGACCCAGCGTCAGGTGAACCTGCCCGCGTCGGTGCGCGTCGAGGACCATCGCGACACGGCCACCGTGGTCGAGGGCGGCGCGGGCACCGTCATGTACTGGCCGTCGGACCGCTGGCACTGCGCGACCTCCGACGGGGAGGCGACGGTGTCCCTGCACATGGCGTACTACCAGTGGGACGACCGGCTCGCCACGATGCTGCGGCGGCTGCGCAAGCAGGCCGAGGCAGACCTGGGCGTCGCCCGGTTCCTGGGCGGCACACCGGGGGAGGAGGGCACCGACCGGGCCGACGCCGTCGAGGCGGCCGTGCGCAAGGCCCTGACCCGCGTCCTCGAAGGCACCGGCCTGGACCTGCAGACGCGCCTCAGCCGGTTGCGGCGCAGGACCGCGTCGAACTTCGAGGTGGTGCCGCCGCCGCGGCCGTGCCCCGGCCTCGCGGCCGCCGACCTGCTCACGGTCCCGGACGTGTCGGCCGTGGCGACGCTGGCCGTCGACGACACGACCTATCTGGCGGCCAACGGGCACGTCATGCGTGTGCGCGGCGGCGGATGGCTCGACGGATTCCTGGCCACGCTGGAGCCGGGTACGACGCGGACCCTCGCCGGATGGAGCGAGACGATGCGCGCCTCCGGTGGCCCGCCGGGCCTCGCCGAAGCCGCGACGCTCATGCGGGAACTGGTCCGGCGCGGCGCACTGGACCAGGAAAGGACGACGTCATGAAGCTGACAGACGGGGCGTTCGTGGCCGTCAAGGACGGCCGGCTCGTCCTCGGCCACGTCGACCGGCCGTTCACCCTCTGGCAGGTCGATCCGGGTGTCCTCGTCGTGCTGGCGGAGATCGCGCGCGGCACGGCGGCGCAGGACCTGCCCGAGGCGCTCGCCCCTCTGACCGGGCTCGACCGGCACTCGGCCGCCGCCCTGCTCGGGCATCTGCGCGGGGCCCGTGTCGTGGCCGACGAACCGGGCGTCGCCCTGCGTGACGTACACGCCGAAATCGCGAAGGTCGTGTCCGCCGCTCCCGACCTCGACCACGACCACGACTTCCTCCAAGCCGCCCGGCAGTGTGAGGACCTCACCCTCACCTCGGCCGCCGCGCAGTACGCCCTGTGGTCGGCGGTGGGACACATCGCCGGCAACGCCATCCCGGGCGCCGTGGTGGAGTGCGGCGTCTGGCGGGGCGGCAGCATGCTGCTGGCCGCGCTGGCCCTGCTCAACCACCACGTCGAGGACCGCGACCTGTACCTGTTCGACACCTTCGACTGGGCCTGGGAACCGGCCGGCGGGCACGACGGCATGGTCGGGGCGGAGGAGCGGACGACCGGCGCCGAGGCCGCGACGCCGGAGCACATGTCATCCGGCACCTCCGCCGCCGAGATCCACAAACGGATCACCACGGCGGGGTACCCGGGCGAGCGTGTGCACTGTGTGACCGGGTTCGTCCAGGACACCGTCCCCGGGCACGCGCCGGACCGCATCGCGCTGCTGCGCCTGGACACGGACCAGTACGAGTCGACCCTGCACGAGCTGCGTGAGCTGTACCCGAGAGTGGTACCCCACGGGGTGGTCATCGTCGACGACTACGGCAAGTTGAGCGGCGCCACGCGAGCCACCGATGAGTACCTCGCCGGGCTGGACCATCGGGTGCTGCTGCACCGCATCGACACCCAGGGCCGTGTCTTCGTGAAACCCGCTGAAAGGTAGGACCGATGCCAGACGTCATTGATTTCGCGGTACGCCCGCGGTTCAGCGACCGCGCGTCCCTGACCGTCGACGACGGCGTGGTGCGCATCGAGGACGGCACGTACCGCGCCGAGTTCCCTGCGCGCACCGCCGAAACCCCGGACCTCACGCGGCTGGCGCACGGCGTGCCGCCGCAGCAACTGCTGTCCGAGGTGGGCGGCTGGCTCGGATGCGGCGAACGTGAGGCGCGCGCGGCCGTCCAGCGGCTGTTCAGCACCGGCCTGCTGGTCGACCCCGACGCCGCCCGGCAGGAGCACGTGCCCGGGACGTACGTGGCGTGCAGGCTGCTCGACGTGTTCCGCCGCCGGTTCCCGGCCGCGGTCCGCGACGCGCCCCTGCTGCGCGCCCTGGCCGAGGGCCCGAACCCGGGGCTCGCGCTCGGATTCCTCGTGGAGACCTACTTCGTCGTGCGGAGCGCCCGCTGGTCCAGCGAGCCGGTGTTCCGGCACGACATGACCGGCGCCCAGCGCGCGGCGCTGGAGGATTTCCGCGACTCGGAGTCCGGCCACGGCGAGCTGCTGCTGAGCGGCTTCGCCTTCGCCGGTCTCGACGTCGACGTCCTGCGCCGGGCTCCGGAGGCCGTCGAGACGATGGCCTACAGCCACGCCTACGGCGCCTTCGCCTGGCAGGGCGTGGCGCAGTTCGCGGCCGCGCTCGTCCTGCCCGAGGTTCCGGCGCCGCGGTCCGGCGGGACGCGGTCGGGCGACGACGTGCTGGACCTGCTCGCCCGCGACCACGGCGTGCCGGACCGCCTGATCAAGGTGTTCCGCGCGCACGAGGACGACGACGTCGAGGGCGACCACGCCGGGCTGCCCGCGTTGCTGCTGTCGGAGGAGCGTCACCTCACACCGGCCGTCGTTGAGCATCTGTTCGTCATCCTGCGGCAGATGATCGACCTGTACCGGGGGCATCTCGACGCGGTGCACCGGCGGTACGCGCGGTGGACACCCGACGCGGCGGCGGCACGGCTGCCCGACAACGCGTTCCGGATCTGAGCCATGACGACGACGAGCTTCTACGATGGCCTCCTCGGGACCGTGTACGCCAACGCCATCGCCGACCAACGCTTTGTCGAGGACGACGTGTTCACCCAACTGGTCGCCGGCGCCGACGGCCCGGCCCTGGAGCTGGGCAGCGGCACCGGACGCCTGATGCTGCGCCTGCTCGCCGCCGGGCACGACGTCGAGGGGCTGGAGATCTCCGACGAGATGACCGACGTGTGCGTCACCGAGGCGGGCCGCCTCGGGCTGCGCCCGGTGGTGCATCGCGGCAGCTTCGCGCCGCTCGACGCGTCGCTGCGCGGGTACGCGGTGATCTTCTGCCCGCTCAACGCGTTCAGCTTCATCGTGGACGACGCCCTCGCCATGACCGCGGTGCGCAGCTACGCCGCCGCGCTCAAGCCCGGCGGCGTCCTCGCGCTCGCCGGTTCGGCCGGTGAGGACGCGCTGCGCGACGGCACCGGCTGGATCCGGCGCCCCGACGTGCCGGTCGCCGAGGCCACACTCGCGCAGGTCGAGGAGCGACGGACGCCCGACGCCGACGGCCGGTGCCTGCGGATCGAACGGGTCATCCGGATCGTCGGCCCCGACGGAACCGTACGGCGGACACAACACGGGACACAGCTGCGGCGGTTGCGCCCGATCGCCGCGCTCGCCGAGATGTTCGCGGACGCGGGGCTCGACACGCTGCACGCCCACGGCACCGACGCCGACTACATTCTCACCGGCCGCAAGGGATGAACCACACCACCATGTCCACCGATGTCACTCAGGTCCGCCGAGGCGCCGCCGCTGTCTTCCTCGTCGCGGTGTTCGTCTCGGCCGTCGGCGACGAGATCGCCGCCATCGCGGTCATGTTCCACCTCGCCGAGACCGGGCGGTCCTTCCTCGTCGCCGCGCTGCTGGTGCTGCAACTGGTGCCCGCCGTACTGCTCGCGCCGCTGGCCGGCCAGCTGCTCGACCGGCGTGACGCCGGGCGGATGCTCGCCCTGGTGTCCGGAATTCAGGCCGTCGTCGTGCTGGCCATGAGCGCCTGGCCGAACACGGCCGTCCTGCTCGGCGGCTCGACGCTGGTCGGCCTGTGCGCGGCCGTTTCCACTCCGGCGGCGATCGTGCTGATCCCGCTGCTGGCCGGCGAGGCCTTCCCGACCCGGGCGAACGGGCTGCTAGAGGTCAGCCGCTCGGCGTCCACGCTCGCCGGGCCGGTCGTCGGTGGTGTGCTGGTGGCGAGCATCGGGCTCCGTCCGGCGCTGCTGGTCGACGCCGTGTCCTTCGCCCTCGCCGCGGCCGCGATCGTGCTCATCAAGGTGCGCCGCCCGGTCGACGACGACGGTCGGGTGTGGTGGACGGGCGCGACCGACGGCATCAGGTTCCTAGCCCGCCAGAGCGACCTGCGCACCATCCTGCCCATCGTGGTCATCACCGTTTCGGCCAGCTCGATGGTCAACGTGGCGCTGGTGTTCCTCGTCAAGGGCCCCCTACACTCGGGAGCCACGGCCCTGGGTGTGCTGACCGCGGCGTGGGGCGTCGGCGCCCTGGTCGGCGCGGCCCTCGGATCCCGTCGCGAGTTCCGGACTCCCGAACGTGTCGTGCTGGTCGGCGCCGCCGCCATGGGCGTGGCGATCCTCGCGTACGGACTCGTCAACGCCGTCGTGCTCGCGGTCGTCGCGGCGCTCGCGGCGGGCGCGGCCAACGCCTACCAGAACATGGGCATGCGTACGGCGGTGCAGATCCGCACCCCGAACGAGCTGCTGGGCCGCGCGCACGCCGCGGCGGGTTCGATCGTCAACTCGTTCTTCCTGGTCGGTTTCGTGCTCGGCGGTGTCTTCGCCGCGGGCAACCCCCGCGCCACGTTCATCGTCTCCGGCGCGGTCACGGTCGCGGCGGCCGCCGTCGGCCTCGTGCTCATGGCCGCCCGGCGCGCGACCGTGCCGCAGGACGGCGCCGCCGCGCTCCCGGGAGATCTCAATTGATCTCCTCCTCGCGCCGCGGTGACGTCGGCGCCGCGGTGCGCGTGGTCCCCGACAGCCCGTACAGCGCGATCTGCGTGGTGGTGGCCCGCGGTTACCTCGACGACCCGGTGTCCGGTGCGGGCCTCGCCCACCTCTTCGAACACGTGTGGTTCGCGCATGAGCTCGACGCGCCGACCGTCGAGTGGGGGGAGACCCGTGAGCACGCCGTCGTGCTGCACCACGTGTGCCCGCCGGAGGAGGTTCCGGTGGTCGTCCCCGCCCTGGCGCAACGGCTGTTGCGCTGCCGCGCCGCCCTGCCCGACGCGATGGCGCCGCGCGTCGCGGCCTCGCTGAGGCTCATCGCGCTGGAGCGGCGCACCGGACGGGAACGGCGGGTCTTCGGGTTTCCGCGCCGCGACATCGCCCGGGCGTTGCGCGGCGACCCCGGCTTCGATCCTGTCGCCGTCGACACCGACGGCCTGCGGTTCGACGACATCACCTCCTTCCTGACCGGGCGCCGCCTCGCCGTGTGCGTCGCGGGACCGCAGGCGTCGCCCCTGCCGTCGCCCGAGGACCTGCTGGCCGCCTTCGCCGTACCGCCTGACCAGGACGGAACGGCGCCGGCGTCGGCGCCGGCACTGGCCGGCGGCTGGACCGTCGCCACCGACGACGTCGAGGCGAGCGCCACCGCCTGGCTTCTTCCGCCCACCGTGGACGTCGCGGCGGCGGCCTGGCTCGCCATCGGCCTGATCGAGCGATGCCCGCCACCGGCCGGGCTGCGGTGGGTGTCGGGACGGGTCGTCTCCCCGTTCGGCGCGGCGGCGGTGCGCGGCGGCCACCTGTTCGCGGTCGCCGCCGGTCTGGCGGACGGACCCGCTCCGGATCTCGTCCACGATCACCTGCTTCCGTTGCTGCGCGGCGACCTGGCACAGTTCGACGCGGTGCGCGCCACCACCGACGCGACCCGGATCGAGGCCGCCGACCAGGCCGCCATCGACGCGATCGACCTGATCGGCCCGGCGACCGGTCACGACGCGGTACGGCACGCGGTCCGCGAGGCGTCCACGGACACGATGCGGGACTTCGCCGAGCTGCTCGCCGAAAGCCCGCACGCGGACTTCCGCGCGTACGCCGGGTCGCGGCGGTGACGGCCTGGGAGCGCCGCGACGGCGACCGCAGCGTGCGATACGTGCACACCGGCGACCCACAGCCACGTCTGCACCTGCGCGCAGACGGCCCCCCACCGGACGAGCCCGTGGTCCAGCTCGTCCACGACGCGCTGACCCTCCCACGGGTCTGGACCTTCGGCGCCCGCCTCGGTGAGGCCGCCCCGCTCGTCGACCACGGCCGCGTCATCGGCGTGGACGTGACGATGCCGGAGCTCGACCCGGCATGTGTCTGGGAACAGGCGGCGCGCCTGCACGACGTCGTGCGGGCGGCCCCGGTGTTCGACGAGCGGGCCGGGCGTGCGCTGGAGCGGGCCGCCGCAGCGTCCGTCGAAACGTCGCACCGCCTCGCCACCCTGGCCACGCTCTTCGCCCGGCCGGGAATCCCCGACCGGATCCACGCCGGGCGGCTCGTCGCCGACGTCGTGCGCGCCGCCCGGAGGCTGCTTGAGGAGCCCGCGGAGGCTGTGCCGGTCGGCGTGGCCGTCACCGCGGCGCTCGGGCCGGGCACCCTGGCGTCGGGCGAGGACCCGGCGCTCGGCCTGCACCGGCCCCGCAGGCCACCGGCGTGGCTTGAGGTCGGTTCACCACGCGCGGATCTGGCCTATCTGCAGGTCCGGCGTGCGATTCCGCCGGTCCGCACGGTACGGGAGCTCGCCGCGACCCTCATCGCCAACCAGGCGGCGTTCGGGCCGTACCACTCGGAGCTTGACGACGTCATACGGTCCCGTGCGGCGGTGAGCTACCTGTGGGACTGCGTGACGGACCTCGCCCGCGGCGAGTTCGTCATGCTCGCCGCACCGGACGCGGCGACGGCCGACCGCGTGGTGTCACTGATTCACGCGGCGCACGCGGACGCGGCGCGTCCCTCGGCACGCCCGGTCGAGGACGCCAGGCGCATCGTACGGACCCAGGTGCTGCGCCGTCTCGCGTCGACGAACTCCCTGCTGCTCGCGCACGGAGAGGCGCAACGTTCCGGCCTGCCGGTGGATCTGTGGACGGCCCTGTCGGCGGCGCTGCGGGATGTGACCTTCACCGAGGTGGACGCGGCGGTGCCCGGCGTGTACGCCGAGCCGCTCGCCACCACCCTGGTCGTGCCGGTGCGGCCGGACGTTCAGCAGGCGTCCACCGCCCCGGCGGCGTAGGCGACGTCGAGCACCGCGACCACGTCGGCCGGCAGCCCGTCCTTCCCCCGCCACGCGTCGAGGCTCAGGACCGCGCCCACGGCCAGGTCGCCCAGCGCGGTGAGCAGGGAAACCAACGGCTGTCGCGGCGGGATGCGGAACGAGCGGCCGTTGACCGCCACGATCACCGTTCTCTGGTCCGCGGCGTCGGTCGCCCAGGAGAGGGGTGTACGCTGCGCCGCGCGCACGCCCGTCGCGCGCCGCCAGTCGGGCGGTGTGCGCTGAGGGAGGTCGGGGAGGATCTCGAAGTTGGCCGTGCTGTGCCGCGTCAGGCCCCACTGGTGCACGGCGGAGGTGGCGGCCGCGGCGGCGGTGTGCCCGAACGTCAGCGCTTCCGCGGCCAGTTCGTGTTCCGCGGTGCTCCATCGCGGTGTCGGCGCGCCGAGCCCGGCGCGGGCGAAGGCGCCGGCCCACACCGGCCCCATGTCGCGGAAGTTGTGCGTCGCGAGATGCAGGCTCAGCGACGGCCGTCCGTCGGACTCGCCGCAGTGCCAGTAGGACGCCGGCCAGTAGAGCACGTCGCCCGGTACGCCGGTCAGCCGCAGCGGCGGCGTGCCGACGGCCTCGGGCCCGATGCCGAGCGCGACGTACTCGTGCTCCGGGTCGCAACCGTCCGGCGCGTGGCCGACGAGCGTCTCGAACGGCCACAGCAACATCGTCTTGACGCCTTCGGCCACGTACAGGAAGACGTCGGCGGTGTCCTTGTGGATGCGGGTCGGCCCCGACGCGTACGAGCCGGCGACGATGAAACAGTCCGAGACGCCCGCGGGAAGTCCGCGCTCGGTGCCGCGCAGCCGGACGAACACGTCACGGGCGAACCGGTACAGGCCGGCGGAGTGCGACTGTGCCGAGTTGGCCACCACGCTCCAGCCGACGTTCAACGACTGTGACACCCGTCGCGCGTAGGGGCCGAACTCGGACTCGCCGGGACCGGGGAGGCAGTCGCCGAGCTCCGCCGCCACCCGCGGCACGGTGAAGACCTTGACGTCGTCGGGCCGGCGGTGGGTCCCGGCGCGCACGGCGGTGCCGATGCCGCGCAGGATGCCGTAGGTGTCGACCGCGTCGATGCCGTCGAGGCCACGCAGGACGCACGGGTCGTGCCCCCAGCCCGGTGGTAGCCGATCGAAGTCGAAGACCGGGACGGAGGCGGTGCGCCCGGTCACAACGCCCTGGCCGGCGCCGCGGCGGGGCGCCGGTACTCCGCCGATCCGGACCGCTCGACGAGGCCGAGATCCGCCAGCAGCCGCCGCAGCCGTGCGACGTCGTCGCCCGCGTGGGAGAGGATCGCGTTGACCTCGCCCTCGGTCAGGGTCTGGTCCTCGGGCAGAAGGCCGGCGAGGACCCTGGCGATCACATCGAGGTCTTCGGAGCGCTTCGGCAGGTCGACGATGCGGCCGTGGGCGAGGTAGCGGCGCAGCGGCGACTCCGGTGGGATCGCCTGGCACAGCGCGGTCATCTCCACCACCGAGTCGCCGACCCGCCCCAGCGAGGCGATGTCGGCGATCAGCGCGTCACCCTCGCGACGCAGCACGCCGGCCTCGACCAGTCGCATCACGTCGCGGGACAGGCTCCTGACGTCCAGCTCCAGAGCGCGGGCCAGCTCCGCCAGCCGCACCGCACCGGACTCCTTGTTCATCGTCACGACCGTGTTGACGATGGCCAACCGCCGGTCGTTGGACAACGCCAGCAGAATTTCAGAGGCGTCACTGAGGATGGCGGAAGTGGCGCGGGACCCCGATTTCGCTGCGGCAGACATGGGTCGACAGTTTACCAGTTGCCGAATATCTTTCAACGAAAGATGATTCATAAATGGTTAACCTCAGCGGGCGGTCGTCGGCGTGAAATTCCGGCGGCTTGGGCGCAGCGGCCTCGTGGTCAGTGAAATCGCCTACGGCAACTTCCTCACCCATGGCTCACAGGTCGATGAGGAAACGGCGATCGCCTGCGTGCGCGCCGCGCTGGACGTCGGCGTCACCACCTTCGACACCGCCGACGCGTATGCCGGCGGACGTGCGGAAACGGTGCTTGGACGGGCCTTGGCCGGTGAACGTCGTGAAGGACTCGAAATATTCACCAAGGTCTACTTCCCGACCGGGCGCGGCGCCAACGACAGAGGCCTGAGCCGTAAACACATCATCACGTCGGTCGAACGGTCGCTGCGCCGTCTGCGAACGGATCACATCGACCTCTACCAGGCGCACCGTTTCGACCACCACACTCCATTGCGGGAGACCATGAAGGCGTTCGCCGATGTGGTTCGGTCCGGCAAAGCCCTATATATAGGCGTATCCGAATGGACGGCCGATCAGATCCGGGCCGCGCATGTCCACGCCCGCGAACTCGGTGTGCCGCTGGTGGCCAACCAGCCCGAGTACTCGGCGCTGTGGCGGGTCATCGAGGCCGAGGTCCTGCCGGTCTGCCGCGAGCTCGGTATGGGGCAGGTGGTCTGGTCGCCGATCGCCCAGGGCGTGCTGACCGGCAAGTACGCACCCGGTGGCGTGGCTCCCCACGGAAGCCGGGCGTCCGACCACACCGGTGGCGGCGCCCTGAACATCCAGGGCTACCTGCGCGACGACGTCCTGGAGCGGGTGCGGTTGCTTCGCCCGCTCGCGCGCGAGGCCGGGCTCACCATGGCGCAGCTGGCGGTGGCGTGGGTGCTGCGCAACCGCGACGTCGCCGCCGCGATCGTCGGCGCATCCCGTCCCGACCAGCTCATCGAGAACGCAGCGGCGTCCGGCGTCACCCTGGACTCCGGCCTCGTCGCCCGGATGGACGCCGTGCTCGCCCCGGTCGCCACCGTCCACCTCGACCGTCGCCCCTGAGGACACGGGGCTCCGGTAAGAGGCCGCCAGGCGGTTGGTCGTGGTTCCGGGGCCGCGGAGATCCGCGCCCGGCGCGGGCAGGCCCACGGGGCCGAGTCCTCGCTCGACGGATAGTTTTGGATCGGGTTCATTTACGGACCCGATCCGTGTGCCCTGTCCGCTGTGATCGCAGAGGAGAAACGAGCCCGGCGCAGGGCCCACATCGCGGACGCGGCGATGCGGCTGTTCACCGAGCGGGGGTTCGACGAGGTAACCGTCAACGAGGCCGCCGAGGCGGCCGGGGTCGTCAAGGCGACGCTGTTCAACTACTTCCCGACCAAGGAGTCCCTGGTCCTGCACGCGCTCGACGACCTCGCCCGGGTCGTCACCGACGAGCTGCGCCGCACCGCCGCCGTGCGCGTCACCGGCGGCACGCCGGAACGGCTCTCACTCGCCGCCGAGCTCGCCGTTCCACACCATGGCCGCCCGCTACGCGAACCCCTGACGGTGCCCGCACACCCCGCCCGTGCAGGGGCTTTTGACATCTTCCATAGGTAACCGCTATCTATTTGCCAACCGTCAGGGGGTGGAGTGCAGGACGCGGTGCTGGCGATGCTCGCCAAGGAACCATCACACGGGTACCACCTGCGTGCCCGGCTGCGGCAGTGTCTCGGCCCGCTGGGCGAGTCGATGAACTCCGGTCAGATCTACGTGACCCTGACCAGGCTGGAGAAGGCGGGACTCGTCGTCTGCGAGCGGGCGGACGGACTTCCCGAACGGCCCGAGCGCAAGGTCTACGCGCTGACACCGGCCGGGCAGCGGCGGGTGGCCGCCTGGCTGACCGAGGTGGGCTGGCCGAAACCCGACCTGGCGGAGTTCCACCTCAAGCTCGCCGCCGCCGCGGCGGCCCGGCTGGCCGACCCGGTCGAGCTGGTGGCGGCGCAGCGCCGCGAGTTGCTGCGCCGTCTGCGTGAGGTGCAACAGGCGGCACTGGCCGAACCGGCGGGATCGGGTGCCGGCCTGCTGCTGGAGGGGGTAGTGCTGCGGTTACGGGCCGACCTGCGCTGGCTGGACGCCTGCGAACGGGCCTGGTCCGGGGCCGATGACGAAGTCGAGGGTGGATGAACGTGTCAGACGTCGTGGTCCGGGCCCGTGGCCTGGTGAAGACCCACGGTCAGGGGCAGAGCCGGGTCCGCGCGGTGGACGAGGTCGACCTGGAGGTGCCCCAGGGGCAGACGCTCACGGTGATGGGGCCGAGCGGCTGTGGGAAGTCCACTCTTCTGCACCTGCTGGGAGGCCTGGAACGGCCCACCGGCGGGGAGGTGTGGGTGGCCGGGCGACGCGTCGACACGCTGAGCGAGCGAGCGCTGGCACGCATGCGGCGCCGTTCGGTGGGGTTCGTCTTCCAGGCCTTCCACCTGGTGGAGGAGTTGTCCGCGGCCGAGAACGTGGAACTGCCCGCGCTATTGGCCGGACGCTCACGCCGCCAGGCCAGGCGGTGCGCGAACCTGCTGCTGGAACGGGTCGGGCTCGCCGACCGCGCCCGGCACCTGCCGTCCCAGCTGTCGGGCGGGCAGCGTCAGCGGGTCGCCATCGCCCGCGCGCTGGCCAACGAGCCGTTGGTCGTCCTGGCCGACGAGCCGACCGGCAACCTCGACACCGCGGCGACCCTCGACGTGCTGAGAATCTTCGAGGAACTGCGTTCCGCGGGACAGACCCTCGTGATCGTCACCCATGACGAACGGGTCGCGGCCACGGCGGACCGGCTGGTCTCGATGCGCGACGGGATGTTCGTCGACGACACCCGGCTGGCCGCCTCCCACCCGCGCGGACTCGGCGGGCTGATCGGACTGGGGGACTGAACGTCATGGGCTCCGCCGTACTCGTCGTGCGTCTGGTGTTGGCCGACCTGCGCAGGCACAGGGTTCAGGCCGCGATGCTCCTGCTCGCGGTCACGGTGGCCACCGCCACGATGGCGCTTGGCCTGTCCCTGCGCGAGGTGAGCGACGCGCTGTACGAGCAGACCCAGGAGGCCAGCGCGGGACCGGACGTGGTGGCGCTCTCCGGTGAGACGGGCCCCGAGGTGACCTCGGCCCTGACCTCGTTGGCGGAGGCTCCGGAAGTCGTCGCCCACCACGGCCCCTACCGCATCGTCTACGCCGACCTCACCGTGCGCGGCTCCACGTCGTCCCCGGTGGTGGTGCACGGCTTCGCCGAGACCCCCGGGGAACTCGACCGGCCGCTGGTGACCTCGGGGCGGTGGGTACGCCCGGGCGGCACGGTCCTGGAACGCGGCTTCGCCACCGCGCTCGGCGTCGGCGTCGGCGACCGCGTCACCATCGCGGGCCGGCCGTACCCCGTCGTCGGGATCGCCGTGACCTCGGTCACCTCCATCTACCCCTGGGCCGCGCAGATCGGCCCGTACGGCGGCCCCAGCGACTACAGCGGCCTGGCCTGGATGACCCGCTCAGACGCCCGGGCCCTGGCGTCGTCCCACGACCTCCCGGTGACCCTGGCCCTGGACCTCAAGCTTCGCGACCCCGCAGCGACCGAGGCCTTCCGCGACGCCCACGCCTCCAGCGCCATGATCACCTTCCATTCCTGGCAGTTCAAAGCCGAACAGGACACGGTGATCCTCAGGAACAGCCAGCCGATCCTGGTTTTCGGCGGCTGGCTGCTCAGCTTCCTGGCCGTCACCGGGGTGGCGGCGCTGGCCGCGGGACGCGCCGTCGAGCAGACACGCCGGGCGGGGCTGCTCAAGGCCGTCGGCGCCACCCCGGGACTGATCGCGACCGTCCTGCTCACCGAGTATCTGGTGCTGGCGCTGGCCGGCGACGCGCTGGGGCTGGCGATCGCCCGCCTGACGATGCCCGCCGTCGCCAGTCCCACCGCCAGCAGGATCGGCACCGCCGGGCTGACCGGCGGCACCGTCGCCACGGCGACGGTCCTCGCCGTGGTGGTGGCGGTGCTGTCCACGCTGGGCCCCACACTGCGGGCCATGCGCACGGCGACGGTCACGGCGCTGTCCGCCACCGCGCACCAGCCCCGCCGCCGCCCCTGGATCACCGCGTTGTCGGCGCTGCTGCCCACCCCGCTGCTGCTCGGGGTACGGCTGACCGCCCGCAGGCCTGGCCGTGCCGTGCTGCAGGCGTGCTCGACCGCCACCACGGTGATCGCGATCGTCGCCGTGCTGACCCTCAACGCCCAGCCGGAGAGGGGCTACGGCCTGGACGGTTCCTCCGTCCTGCCCAACCTGCGGGGCGAGCACGACCGCGGGCTGATGCTCCTCGTCACCATCCTGCTGATCACCCTCGCCGTCGTGAACACCATCACGTTCACCTGGACCACCGCCCTGGAGGCCCGGGCGAACATGGCCGTCGCACGCACACTCGGCGCCACCCCGGGGCAGATCTCCATGGGGTTGTCCGCCGCCCAGCTCCTGCCCGGCCTGCCCGGTGTCGTCGTCGGCGTTCCCCTGAGCATCGGCATGCTCTCCCTCTTCACCGCCAGGAACGCGGTGGAGACCCCCTTCCTCTGGATGGCGGGCGCCGCGCTCGCGACCCTCCTGGCGACGGCGGCGCTCACCGCGCTGCCCGCGCGCCTGGCGGCCCGCAGGCCCGTGGCGCCGACCCTCAGCGCCGAGACGGCGTGACCGGACCCCGGGTTCAGCCGGAGACGAAGGCGGCCCGGTGGTCGGCCGCCCAGGTGGCGAACGTGCGGGGCGCGCGGCCCAGCACCCGCTCGACGTCACCGGTGAGCCGGGCGTTGCCGCCCCGCGCCACCGTCCGGGAGCCGTCGACCGCGATGTCCGCGAACCCGGGATCCACTCCGGCGGCGATCAGGCTCTCGCGGTAGACCTCCAGCGGCACCTCGACCGTCTCGACGGTCCGCCCGAGCGTCTCGCCCAGTACCTTCGCCATGTCCGGGACGCTGAGCAGTTCCGGCCCGGTCAGTGTGAGGACGGCCCGTACGTGCTCCTCGGATGTCAGCGCCGTCACCGCCACCTCGGCCACGTCCCGCGGGTCGACGACCCCCTGCCTGCCGTCGCCCATCGTGTTCGGCACCGGCTGCCCCCGCAGGACCTGGGGAGCCCAGCCCAGGGCGTTGGAGGCGAAGCTCGACGGCCGCAGGATCGTCCAGTCCAGCTCACCCGAGCGCAGCGCCCGCTCCCCGGCCAGATGCCAGTCTCCTACCGTGACACCTTCGCGTTCCTCTCCCGTGCCGATGGCCGAGACCTTCACCACCTTCCGCACCCCCTCGGCCCGCGCCGCCGCGACCATCGCCTCGTCGTGCCGGGCGACCCACGGGCCGGGGGCGCTGAGCAGGAACAACGCGTCGGCACCGCGCGCCGCCCCGGCCAGTGACGCCGGATCGTCGAAATCCCCCCGGACGACCTCCACCCCCGGCGACTCCTCGACCTTCGCCGGTTCCCGCGTCATCGCCAGGACGCGTTCTCCCCGGCCCGCCAGCAACCGGACCACCTCACCGCCGACCGTGCCCGTGGCACCCGTGACAAGAATCATGCGCCAACCCTGGCGCCCCGCCCACCAGCCCCTATAGGAGTTTTCGGCACGCCTGCCCGCCCTGCGGCCCGGCTAGCGTGAGGTGGTGAGCATCGAGGTCCCGATGGCCGTGCCGTACGGCCTGCGGTCGCTGGTCAGGGCGGTGAGCGCGCTGCGGGCGGGCGATTCCGTACGGGGAGGGCGGCTTCCGCTCGTGCACGTCCCCGAAACCGACACCTCCCTGGTCTTCCGGACGACCCCGGCGGGGCGCGGAGACCTGCTCGTGGTCGGCCCGCGTACCCGCGCCTCGTACCACGCGGGCAAGGACATCCCGTACGGCCTGCGGTTGCGGCTGCGTCCCGGTGCCGCCCGGCCGTTGCTCGGCGTCCCGGTGAGCGAGGTCGTGGACCGGGTGGTCGGCATCGGGGAACTGTGGGGCGCCTCCTCCGACCGGCTGCAGGAGGCGCTGACGGAGGCGGCCGGTGACGACGGCCTCGTGCTCGGGCATCTGGAGGCGGCGCTGTCCGCCAGGGCCCCGGAGGACGGGGCGCGGGGCGCGCTGGTCCGGGCCGCGGCCCGGGCGCTGCGCGGCCGCAGGGGTGGACGGCACGAACCGCTGCCCGTCATCGCCCGTCACCTCGCCGTCAGCGAACGGCACCTGCGCGACCTGTTCGCCGACGCGGTCGGCCTGTCACCCAAACACTTCGAACGCATCGAACGCCTCCGTGCGGTCCTCTCCCTGGCCTGTGCCGACGGTCCCCGCTGGGCCCGCCTGGCCGCGGCCACCGGTTACTACGACCAGTCCCACATGACGGCCGAGTTCCGTACGTTGATGGGCGTCACCCCGGCCGCCTTCTTCGAGGGCCGCCTCCCCGCCCTCCAGTCCTGCTGACCTCTCGACCCCGCCCGCGTTTCCTTATGCACCGCGTATATACCCCCGGTATATAGTCAGGCTCCATGACAGTCCCCCTGGCCCTCCTGGGCCTGCTGGATCGTGAGCCCAGCTACGGATACGACCTGAAACGCGCCTACGACACCTACTTCGGCAGGGGCAAGCCGTTGCCCTTCGGGCAGGTCTACTCGACGCTCGGCCGCCTGGCCAGGGACGGCAAGGTCACGGCCGGTCAGAGCGAGCCGGGCGACGGCCCCGACCGCAAGCGTTACGCGATCACCCCGCTCGGCAGCCAGGAGGTGGCGGTGTGGCTCGCCGAACCGGTGGCGGCCGAGCCGTTCCTGCAGACCGTCCTGTTCACGAAGGTCGTGCTGGCCCTGCTGCTCGGCCAGGACGCGCAGGGCTACCTCGACGCCCAGCGCGCCACGCACATGCGGCGCATGCGCGAACTGTCGGAGATCAAACGCGGTGACGCCCTCGTGGACACCCTGCTGGCCGACCACGCCCTGTTCCACCTTGAGGCCGACCTGCGCTGGATCGACGTGACCACGGCCCGGCTCGGCGCGCTGGCGGAAACGGTGCGCAACGCATGACCGCCGCCATCGACGCCGTTCCCGTTCCAGGCCCACTGCTCGAAGCCCGTTCCGTGGACCGTGCCCATGGCCGGACACCGGCGCTGCGCGCGGCGAGCCTGTCCGTGGCGGCGGGGGAGATCCTGGCGATCATGGGGCCGAGCGGTTCTGGAAAATCCACCCTTCTGCACTGCCTGGCGGGCATCCTCACCCCCGACACGGGAGAGGTCTGGTTCGACGGGCGGAGACTGGACCTCCTCAACGACGCCAGACGTTCCGAGCTGCGCCGTACGGCGTTCGGCTTCGTCTTCCAGTTCGGCCAGCTCGTGCCGGAGCTCACGGTGGCCGACAACGTCGCGCTGCCGCTGCTGCTCGGCGGAACCCGGCGCAAACAGGCCTACCGGCGGGCGGGGGAGGCGCTGCTGCGGCTGAAACTGGACGACCTGGGGGAGCGGCGCACCGGTGAACTGTCCGGAGGGCAGGCACAACGGGTGGCGATCGCCAGGGCCCTGGTGACGCGGCCCAAGGTGATCTTCGCGGACGAGCCGACCGGCGCGCTCGACTCCCTCTCCGGCGAGCAGGTCATGGAACTGCTCGTCGGCCTGGCCCGCGAGGAGGGCGTGACCGTGATCGTGGTCACCCACGACGCCCGGGTCGCCGCCTGCGCGGACCGGGAGGTCGTGGTGCGCGACGGCAAGGTCACCGACCCCTACGCGAGCGAGGCCGTCCGATGACGTTCCTGCTCGGCCTGCGGCTGTCGCTGCGCGGCGGCGGGCAGGCCGCCGTCAGGCTGGCGCTCGTCACCGTCGCCGTCGCGACGGGGGTGACGGTGCTGCTGGGCACGGTGGCGCTGTTCAACGCCTTCAGGACCACCGCGAACCGCCCGTGCTGGGAGTGCACGACCGGCTCCGCGCCAGGCGGCTGGGCGCTGGGCGCCACCCCGGGCGCCGTGCTGTGGAACCACCGCCGGGACGTCTACGCGGGCCGCCCGATCAAACGGCTCGACGTCGCCGTCCTCGACCGGGGAACGGCCACGCCGACCGTGCCCGGCCTCACCGCCCTGCCCGCAGCCGGGCGGTACCACCTCTCACCCGCGCTCGCCGAACTGGTCGACGCCGTCCCGCGCGAGCAGCTCGCCGACCGCTTCCCGGGCGCCCGCGCGGGCCTGATCGGGACGGCGGCGCTGTCCGGCCCCGACGACCTGGTCGTCGTCGTGGGCCGTACCCCGGCGGAACTGGCCGCCATGGCCGGAACCACGGCCGTCGACACCGTCGCCACCACCCCCGCCGACGACGAGACCACCGCCCTGTACGAGCACGGCTTCGGCATCGCCGCGGTCGGCCTGATCCTCCCGCTGCTCGTCCTCATCGGCACCGCCACCCGCCTGGCCGCGGCCCGTCGTGAGGCGCGTTTCGCGGCGATCAGGCTGGCGGGCGCCACCGCGCGGCAGATCAACGCGATCGCGTCGGCGGACGCGGCGCTCGGCGCGGCGGCGGGTGCGATCGCCGGCGTCCTTCTCTTCCAGGTGGTGCGGCCGGTCCTGGCGGGCGTCACGGTCACCGGTTCCCGTTTCTTCCCCGAAACGGTCGCGCCGACCGGGCCGCAGTACGCCGCCGTGCTCGTCGGTGTGCCGCTCGCCGCCGTCGGCGCCGCCCTGTGGTCGCTGCGCCGGGTGCGGATCACCCCGCTCGGTACGGCGCGCCGGGTGCGGGCCTCCGCCCCGGGATGGTGGCGGACGCTTCCGCTGCCGGCCGGGCTGGGGCTGTTCGCGGGCCCGGTGTTCGCCAAGGGCGGGGACCCGGACACGGTGCTCGTCGACGTGGGCCTGGCGCTGACCATGGTCGGCCTCGTGGTCGCCGGGCCGTGGCTGACGCTGCTGGCCGCGCGACCGACCGCCCGTGTCACCTCGGGAGCGGCGACACTGCTGGCCGCGCGACGACTGGCGGCCGACCCGAAGGGGGCCTTCCGGTCGGTGAACGGCATCGTGCTGGCCGTCTTCATCGGCACGGCCGTCGCCGGTGTCGTCCCCGCGGTCGTCTCCGGCCAGAAGGCGGCGGGAGGCGGCACGCTGAACGAGGTCATGCGGGCCTCCTTCGGGTACGGCGAGGCCGCCGACGGCCTGCCGCTGCCGCCGGACACGGCGGCCGGGCTGCTGGCCGGGATACGTGCCCAGTCCGGCGTCACCGTGCTGCCGGTCTACCGCAGGACCGACGCGCCGCCCGGACCGGACGGGCCGCCGCCGTGCGACCCGGGGCCCGGTTGCCGGCCCGACTTCCTGCTCGGGCACGTGGTCGGCTGCGACGCCCTGACCGCTTTCCCGGCGCTCGGCCGGTGCGCCCCCGGCGTCCGCGAGGTGAAGGCCGACTTCAACCGGCTGCTGACCGGCGACAACATGCTCGCCGTCGATCGTCACCTGCCGATCGTGGACACCGACAACCCCGACACCTTCGCCGCCTCCGCGGGCCTTCCCCTGGCGGCGGTACTGGTCCGCGTGGAGGACCCGGCCGTCCGTGAACGAGTCCGCACGCTGCTCACCCCGTACGTCGCCGCCTCCGGCAGTACCGAGACGCCGCAGACGTTCGCCGAGGTCGCCCAGGCCCGCGCGGTGCTGCTGGAACAGGCGGAACGCGCCGCGCTGGCCGTCGTCTCGCTGACCCTGCTGGTGGCGGGATGCGGTCTGCTGGTCTCGGTCGCGGGAGGGGTGGTCGAGCGCAGGCAGCCGTTCACCCTGCTGCGGCTGGGCGGCACGCCGACACGGACCCTGTCCAGGGTGGTGCTGCTGGAGACGGCGGCCCCCGTGGTACTGGCCGCCCTGGTGGCCGCCGCCGCGGGCCTCGGTGTGGCCAAGCCGTTGATCGACCGGCTGGCGATCAGGAACGTGTCGGTGGCGCTGCCGGGCCCCGCCTACTTCCTGACCGTCGGCGGCGGTCTGCTGGCCGCCCTGCTGGTGATCCTCGCCGGTCTGCCACTGCTCAAGCGTGTGACCGCGCCCGACAACGCCCACTTCGAACAGGACCCCCGATGATCATCACACGTGTCCGGCGGCTGGCCGTACCGCTCCTGGCAGCGCTGACCGGTGCGCTTCTCGTGGCGGTGCCCGCGCCGGTGCGGGCGGAGGAGGGCCGCTACTCCGCCGACATCAGGCGTACCGAGTACGGCATCCCGCACATCCAGGCGAAGGACCACGGCGGTCTCGGCTACGGCTACGGCTACGCCTTCGCGCAGGACAACCTGTGCGTCATGGCCTTGTGGGTGCTCACCCTGCGCGGCGAACGCTCGCGGTACTTCGGCGCGGAGGCGATGTCCGACGACCCGATCGACCCGGTCTCCAACCTGGCCAGCGACGTGTACTACAAGGGGATCCAGGCGTCGGGCACGTTACGCCGGATACTCGCCCGGCCCGCGCCGCACGGCCCCGGAGCCGAGCTGCGCGCCCTCGTGGACGGTTACGTCGCCGGGTTCAACCGGTACCTGGGCGAGACGGGTGTGGACCGGCTGCCCGACCCCACCTGCCGGGGCAAGGAATGGGTCGGGCCCATCACGGCCACAGATGTCTGGACGAACCTGCTCGACCTCGCCCGGCTGGGCGGCGGCTCCTCGTTCAAGGAGGCCATCGCCGCCTCGGGACGGACGTCGGAGCAGGGAGAGGACCGGCCGGTCAGGAGAGGGCCGTCCGCCCCCGGCAGCAACGCCTACGCCATCGGGCGCGAGGCCACCCGCGACGGCGCCGGCATGCTGCTGGGCGACCCCCACTTCCCGTGGAACGGCAGCCGCCGTTTCTACCAGGTCCACCTGACCATCCCGGGCGTGCTCGACGTGTCGGGCGGCAGCCTGTACGGCACGCCCATGGTCCAGATCGGCCACAACGCCACCGTGGCCTGGACGCACACCGTCTCCCACGCCCAGCGGTTCACGCTGTACCGGCTCGAACTGGCTCCGGGCCTGCGCACCTCCTACCTGGTCGACGGGCGGCCGGAGCCGATGGGCAGGCAGGAGGTGTCGGTCACCGTCCGGGACGCCCGGGGCGGGACCCGCGCCGTCACCACCACCCTGTACACCTCCAGGTACGGCCCGGTGCTGGCCACCGGCTGGACCGGGAAGGAAGCGCTCGCCCTGGCCGACGTCAACGCCGCCAACCTGCGCTTCGCCGACGAGTGGCTGGCCATGGGCGCCGCCCGCGACCTCACCGAACTGCGCCGGGCACAGGACACCTACCAGGGCATGCCCTTCGTCTACACGCTCGCCGCCGACTCCAGGGGCGAGACGTACCTCGCCGACGCCTCGGTCGTGCCGCACGTCACCGACGAACAGGCCGAACGCTGTCGCGCCGGGGACGACCTCGAGGCGCTCGTCCTGGACGGCTCCACATCGGCGTGTCTGTGGGGCCGGGACGCGGACGCGATCGAACCGGGCGTCTTCGGCCCCGCCGCCCAGCCCAGGCTGACCCGCGCCGACTACGTGACCAACGCCAACGCCAGCCCCTGGCTGACCAATCCGAAGGCCCCGCTCACCGGCTATCCGCGCGTCTACGGTGACGTCCGTACCGAACGGGACCTGCGCACCCGGGTCGGCCTCGACATGGTCGCCCAGCGGCTTTCCGGCGGCGACGGGCTCGGCGCCCCCGGCTTCACGCTGGAGACCCTGCAGCGGACGGCCGTCGGCAAGCGCAACCTGAGCGCCGAACTGCTCCGCCCGGACCTGCGCGCGCTGTGCCGGGTCAGGCCGGTGATGACCGCGAGCGACGGTGGGAAGGTCGACGTCCGCCGGGCCTGCGCCACGCTGGCGGCCTGGGACGGACGGGCCCGCCTCGACAGCCGTGGTGCCATCCTGTGGCGTGAGTTCCTGCAGAACCTGAACCGCCCGCACAGACGGTCAGAGGCGGCTGACCCACGGAAGAGCTGGTGGAAGGTGCCGTTCGACCCCGCGCACCCGCTCACCACGCCACGCGGACTCGACGTCGCCGACCCGCTGGTGGCGACCGCGCTGGCCGACGCCGTACGGTTCTTCACCGCCAACGACATCCCGCTGACGCTCACGCCGGGTCAGGCCCAGCGCTACGGCGCCGTCCCGGTGCCGGGCTGTACGGAGGGGGAGGGGTGCTTCGACCGGATTCGCACCGGCGGCCCGCTGGGTGAGCAAGGGCGTTACCCGGACGTGAACACCGGCTCCAGCTTCCTGATCGCCGTGGAGCTGACGCCGGCCGGGCCGCGCACCCGTACCGTGCTGACGTACTCGCTGTCGGCCAACCCGGCCTCGCCGCACCACACCGACCAGACCGAGCTGTTCTCCCGCGGCCTGTGGGTGACGGAACGGTTCACCGAGGCCGAGATCAGGGCGTGTCCGGAGCTGACGACGACGTCGTTGCGGTAGGTCCCAGGTCCCTGACGAACACGATCCCGTCGTTGTCCGCCAGATGGGCCGGATCCAGGGGGAAATAACCGAAATATGGGGACACACGGGGGGTGAGCCGTGTGTCCCCGAGGGCGGAGACCAGGTCATGGGCGCCGACGACGGACCGCTCTTCGGAGAGCCCGTACAGCAGGCCCTCGACGGTCTCCGGAGGAGGGGTGCCCACCCCCCGGTGCCGGAGCGTGCCGAGAGCCGTCGCGAGGAAGGCGTACTCCTCTCCCAGGCGCGCGCTCACGAGGGCGCCCGCGCTCCACCACTCCAGGTTCAGGGCACCCAGCCGCATCGTGCTCCGCTCCCGCTGGAGATGACGGTTGTGGGCGTGGACCAGTACCGGCCCCCGTTCGGCGAGAGCGAGGAGGTTGGCGGCCATCATCGCGTCGCGCAGGCCGATCAGCCTCGTCATCCGGCCCGGCGAGGTGTCGGCCATCCAGGAGTGGTAGAGCAGCAGGCCGGTCGCGGTGCGCCCGTACAGACGAGCCCGCTCCCACTCCTCCCGCGATGACGTCGCGATCAGGTCCGGCGTCTGCGCGTCGAGCAGCGCGACCAGGTCGTCGGCGAGCAGTCGCAGCCGTACGGCCTCCTCGGACCGTCCGACCGAGTGGGACGGGTCCATCATCGCGGCGGGGTCGGTCCACCGTTCGTCGGCGCCGAGCAACCGGTCGAGTGTCTCCCCGGTGCAGGCGAGCAGGCCAGCGTCCACCCGGGCCGCGAGGTAGGTGTGGAGCGCGGTGAGGGCGGGCCGGGGGCTCGCGGCGCCACTGATCTCCAGCGGGCCGTCGAACCCGGCGAAACGCAGTCGTTCGGCGGCGGGCCTGTCTTCGTTGTGGGCGCGCATCCGGCGCACGAGTTCGCGGTTGGCCGGGGACGCGCCGAAGCCGTGGCTGAATCCGCGTTCCATGACCTCGTCGAGAGTGCCCGCTCCCCCGGTGACGTAGTCGTCGACGACCAGCCCCGCCAGGCAGTCGCTCTCGATCGCGATCGTCCGGTAACCCTCCTGTTCGACGAGCCGCTCGAAGAGGTCGTTGCGCAGATCGAGCAGGACATCCTCGCCGTGGGTCGGCTCCCCGAGGGCGAGCAGCCGTGGCGGGGAGGGGAACAGCCCCATGACGGACTCCACGGGACGCACGACGCCCCTGACATCAGCAACCATGCCTTAAACGGTATCGTTGATCACTCTGTTGAGACTTTCCACGACAATGGCAGGGTCTCTGAAGGGAAACCCTCAAAGCAGGCTCAAGGCCCCTTCCCTGCGCGGGGCGTGGCCCGGCCGGTACCCGACCGGTCGCCTCATCACGGAGTTCAGGACCCCGCAGCCCCTCTGGTGGGAAAAGCTGAAGGCCGTCAGCGCGTCCACGCTGCTGGTCGGCGGCGGGCCGAGCAGCCACGTCTCGCCGGACGCGCTGGCCAGGGTGTGCGAGATCGTCGGAGACTGCCGCCTGGTGACCGTCGAGGACGCCGGGCACCGCGTGCACAGCCTCAAACCGGAGGAGTTCTGGTCGGTCACGGCTCCCTTCCTCCTGACGGACAACCCGGGGGACGGCCAGGCGGACGGCCTGGAGGAAGGCGGCATGACAGACGGCTGACAGCGCACTGAGTGCGGTCTGTGCGCGGAGGGGCCGAGGGTGGGGACGTCCATCCTCGAAAGGAACAGTCCGATGCCCCGTAATCTCCTCCCGCACGACCGTGCCGTACGGCGCCGCCGCCCGCGCGTGGCCGCCGCGCTCGCGCTGGCGGCGAGCCTGGTCGCGAACTCCGTGGCCCTGGCGTCCCCGGCCGCCGCGACCCAGAGCAGCGCCTCCCAGACCGGTGACGAGGCGCGAAGCGCCCAGCTGAGGCGGCTGGCACGCGAACTGGTCGCCGCCGGAGCGCCCGGCGTGATCGCACGGATCGACGACGGCGACGGCCGACCGGTCGAGATCGCCGAACAGGCCTCCTGGACGAGGAGGGACCACCTGCTCAAGGCGGGGGACGAGGTCCGGATGGGGTCCAACACCAAGACCATGATGGCCACACTCGTGCTGCAGCTGGTCGCCGAGGGCAGGGTCGCCCTGTCCGACCCGGTGGAGAAGTGGCTGCCGGGCAGGGTGCCCAACGGCAGGACGATCACGCTGCGCATGCTGCTGAACCACACCGCCGGCCTGTTCGACTACACCGAGGACCCCGCGCTCCGGCCGTCGATCCTCGGCAGGGACCGGCGGCGATGGACCCCGGAGAAGCTGCTAGCCGTGGGCGTGAAGCACGACCCGCTGTTCGCGCCCGGCACGAAATGGTCATACAGCAACACCAACTACGCCGCGATCGGCGCCGTTCTCGAACGGGTCACCGGGACGAGCCTGGCGAACCTTGTCCGGGACCGGATCGCCCGGCCGCTCGGCCTCAGGCACACCTACTACGCCACGGACTCCACCTGGCGCGGGCCGTACGCCCGCGGCTACGAACCGGACGCCGCCCACATGCCGCCGACGGTGCCCGCCGGGCTCAGGAACTTCGCCGGGACCCGTCACGACGGGCACGTGGACGTCTCGGGCAACGACCCCGGGTGGGGAGGACCGGCCGGGGCGATGGTCTCGACCGCACAGGACTGGGCCCGCTTCTCCACCGCGCTGATGTCCGGCAAGCTGCTGCCCGCCGCCCAGCTCGCGCAGCTGCGCGCCACCGTGCCGGTCGACCCCCGGGAACCGGACGGTGCCGGCTACGGGCTCGGCGTCCAGACCAGCGCCACCCCGTGCGGCACGTTCTGGGGCCACGACGGCGGCATCCCCGGCTACCTCACCACCAACGTCACCGACCGCGCCGGTGGCCGTACGGCGACCCTCATCGTCCTGGCGGAGTCCTGGGCCGAGTACGAGAGCGACCCGAAGCTCGCCAAGGCGGCCCAGGCGTTCCAGCTCGCGGCGATCTGCGCCATGTTCGGCAAAGCCGCCCCGGCTCACACCGGCTGACCCGCACGGCCGACCCCGGCGGAGGTGACGACCGAGGACACCAGCCGCTCGGCCTCGGCGCGTGACGTCGCCGCGCCCACGGCGTAGGCGGCCGTGAACCCGGCGGCTCCCAGGACGGCGGTGACCCGCCGCTCGACCGTCCGCGCGTCCGCGTCACCGGGATCGTCCCGCCCCCGCAGTACGGCGGCGGCCCCGAGCAGCCGTCCGGCCCGCTCCGCCCGGTTCCGGCACAGCTCGATCGCGGCGGTCGCGACCGCGATCGAGGCCGCGACCGGCGTGTGCCAGGCCAGCGTCAGGCGCACCGCCGGGTGGTCGAGCCGGCGCGCCGCCTCGTCGGGCGCCCCCTCCGCGACGTCCACCTGGGCGAGCACGGCCAGCAGCAACGCGGTCAGGTGCGGGGTCGCCCGGCCGGGCGGAGCCTCGGTCAGACCGGCCTCGGCGTGTTCGCGGGCGGCCCCCGGCCGTCCGGCCTGCCACTCCAGCCGTGCCAGGCCGAGACACACCTGGGCCTGTGACTCCGCGGACCCGGCCCGGCCCGCCTGGGCGAGCAGGTCCGTCAGCAGCCGTCGCCCGCCGTCCGCGTCACCGGTCTGGGCCAGACGCAGCGCGGTGGCGACCTCACTCTCCATCGTGTGCTCGGGCATGCCGAGCTCCCGGAAGTGCCGGGTGGCCCGCTCGGCCAGCACGGGCGAGGCCGGTTCGCCGGCCCGCTGCGCCGCCGAGTTCAGGGTGCTCATCGTGGTCGCCAGCCCCCACCGCTCGCCGAGCTCCTCGAAACCGGTCAGCGCGTGCGACAACAGATGTCTCGCCTCCACGGCCCGCCCGGTGTTCATGGCCAGCACGCCCCGGACCAGCAGGGTCAGCGACCGGCTCCACGGATCGGTCTCCTCGTCGGGGGAGCCGGGGATGTCCGGTGCGCCCGCGCCTATGGCGAGCACCAGCCGGGCCATCCTCAGGACGGGGTGGGTGCCGGAGGCCTCTTCGAGTGCCTTCCCGATCCGGTCGAAGGCCTCCTTCGCCTCCTCCGGCTCGCCGACGGCCTCGACGGTGGCCAGTGCGTGCGCGACGACCACCAGCGCGCGGGCCTGCGGCTCCGCCGGACCACGAACCTGGAGCACCCGGTCGAGCAGGTCGAGTGACTCCGGTGGATGGTCCCGAAGGAACCAGAACCAGCACAGCGCGACGCCGAACCGGACCGACAGACCGGCGTCGCCCGACTCGGCCGCCCAGCGGATCGCGGCCGACAGGTTGTCCCGCTCCGCGGACAGCCGTACCAGCCAGCGAAGCTGCTCTGAGGTGCGCAGATGTAGGTCGGCGGACTCGGCCGTCCGCAGGAGGAAGGCGACGTGCCGCCCCCGTACGGCCTCCACCTCGCCCCGCTCCGCCAGACGCGCCAGGCCGTACTCCCTGATGGTCTCCAGCACGCGGTAGCGCGGCTCGACCGGGTCGGCGGACTCCACCGGGTGCAGCAGGGACTTGTCGACCAGCGCCGCCAGCGACTCCCGCACCTCACCCAGCCCGCCGACGGCCTCCGCCGCGTCCTCGGCGAAGGTGCCGGGCACGACCGACAACCGTTCCAGCAGCGTCCGCTCGTCGGAGCCGAGCAGGTCCCAGCTCCAGGCCACCGCCGCGCCAAGCGTCCTGTGCCGTGGCAACGCCGTACGGCTGCCGCCGGTGAGCAGCCGGAAGCGGTCGTCCAGCCGCGCCGCGACCGCCTCGACCGGCAGGGCGCGCAACCGCGCCGCGGCCAGTTCGATCGCCAGCGGAAGGCCGTCCAGACGGCGGCAGATCTCGGTCACCGCGGTCAGCGCGCCACCCTCGGGGGCGAAGTCCGGCCGGACCGCGGCGGCCCGGTCGTGGAACAGGCGGACCGCCGCGCAGGCACGGGCCCGCTCGGGGCTCGCCCCAGGTTCGGGGAGTTCCAGCGGGAGCACCGGATGCAGGGTCTCACCGTCGATCCGCAGGGGTTGCCTGCCGGTGGCCAGCACCCGCAGGCCCGGACAGCGGGCGAGCAGGGTCCCGGCGAGCGTCGCGACGGCCTCGATCACGTGCTCGCAGTTGTCCAGCACCAGCACCAGGTCGTCGTCCGCGAGCGTCTCGGCCAGATGGTCCGGGACGTCCTCCCGGGTGACGGGCCGGGACGGCACACCCTCCCGGCGGCTCCGCAGCAGGTCGAGCACCACGCGGGGCACGTCGTCCGCGGCGACCGGGGCCAGCGGGACGAACCACACCCCGCCGGGCGGCGAGAGCCGTCGGCCGACGGCGTTGGCCAGCCGGGTCTTCCCCGCTCCGCCGGGGCCGACCAGGGTGACCAGCCGGACGCGGCCGAGCAACCCGACCACCCGGCGGACGTCCTCGTCGCGGCCGACGAAGCTGGTGAGCGGGACGTCCAGGTTTCCGTGCGATCGGCGGGGGCCGGGAGACGTGCCGCGCAGCACCGCCAGGTGGGCCTGCTGAAGGTGCGGTCCCGGATCACCGCCGAAACCGTCCGCGAGCAGGTCACGGATCCGCTGGTAGGCGGCAAGGGCCTCGGCGCCCCGGCCGTTCAGCGCCAGGGCCCGGATCAGCTGGGCGTGCAGCCGTTCCCGCAACGGGTGCGCGGCGGTCAGCGACTCAAGCTCGGCGACAAGGCCGGGCTCCGCGCCCAGCGCGAGGTCGGCCTCGATCCGGTCCTCCAGGGCGGACAGCCTGGCCCGTTCGAACCGCTCCGCCTCGGCGTCGGCGAACGGCGCCTCACGCACGTCCACCAGAGCGGGACCGCGCCACAGTTCCAGGGCCTCGCGCAGGGTCGCGGCGGCCTCGGCGGGCCGGGACCGCGCGTACGAGTCGCGCCCCTCGCGGGCCAGCCGTTCGAACCGGACGGCGTCGACCGCCTCCGGCTCGACGGCCAGCCGATATCCGGCGGGCCCCAGGGTGAGCAGCCCGGGGTCGCCCAGGACACGGCGCAGCCGGGAGACCAGCGACTGCAGCGCACGCTGGGGGTCCTCCGGCGCCTCCGCACCCCACGGTTCGCCCCACAGCGCCTCGGTCAGGGTCGCGGGCCGTACGGCACGCCCGGCGTCCAGCGCCAGCCGGGCCAGCAACGCCCGAAGCCGCGCGCCTCCCACCTGCGCGGGACCGGAGGGGGTGTCCAGCACCAGGGGGCCGAGGACACCGACGCGCACCCGTTCACTCGCCATGACCAGCAGTCTGCCAAACCGGCACATCACGACCGACCCCTGAGGCGTACGCCGATGACGGTAAACCGGACCGTGCGTCGGCGATGCCCGCGCAGGTCGTCGTCGTACGGCTCCGCGTCGGGTCCCTCGGCGAAGACGCCGGTCGGCCTCCCGCTCCTCCGCCAGGCTCCGGCGAACAACCGCCTGCCGTCGGGTGCCCGACGGGAACGGTCCCCTTCGAGGGCTCCCGGGGCCGGTGACCGTTTGCGAACGCCGCCCGTTTGTTTACCGGTCACCACAATTAACACGAGGAAATGAAGGGCATAAGGAAAACCGCACCGGCGGAGCCGGTAAGCAATTGACACGGAGCCGGACGCCCGGATTGTCCCGGGACGGGTTCCGGTCGTCGTAACGAGAAAGGATGATATTCATGGAAGAAACAGCGGAAAAGCCGCGGAAGAAACTCTCACTGGACCGGGAGACGGTGCGCAACCTCAATGACCCCATCCTGAGCACGCAGGGATGGAGTCTGTGGACGTGCGACGACGCCGGCTCCGAGCATGAGATTCAGGGCGAGCGGGTCAAGTAGACGAAAACGGTGGGTCGGCGTTGAATCTGAAACCGGTTCCACGTGTCTCACGTGGTGACTTCCGGCCGGCACGCCTCGCCGGCCTTCCTCAGGTGGTCGTGGACAATGTCTCCGGATGGCGGGCCGTCAAGAGCTGGAACAGCGCCTACCTCAAGTCCGTGGCAGGCCACCGCGAGGTCGCCGTGCGAGAGACGAACGGCCCACCCAGCAATATTTTCCAGAATCTGGCCCGCGGCGGGCGTACGTCTTTCGGTGATTATCTGGACTGGGTGGTGGAAACCGCGCACGACCTACGGCCTGTCACCGAAAGACACGCCGACGTCGGCGCCATCACCAAGGCGGTCGCCGCCAGCGGCTTCGAGGACTCCTATTACCTCGACGCGAAGCTGAGCCAGTTGTCAGAGAGGCTCGCCGCCGACGCGCCGGCCCCGGACTGGTTCCGCGCCTCCCCTGTGGACACCAATCTGTGGTGCGGCGTCCTGGGCACCTCCTCCGGACTGCACTGCGATGTGACTCCCAACTGCAACGTCCAGGTGATCGGCCGCAAGCATTTCGTTCTGTTCCCGCCCTCGCAGTCCCGGCTGGTGTACCGCATTCCCCGGATCACCCACTGCCGCTTCGACCCCAACGTTCCGGACTTCGACAGGTTCCCGCTCGCACGGCGGGCGTCTGGCTGGCAGTGCACTCTGCGGCCGGGGGAGTCGCTCTACATCCCGGTCGGCTGGTATCACCAGGTGACGGTGGTGACGCCGTGGGCGCTGAACGTCAACTTCTTCTGGCCGCGTCCGTTTCCGCAGGGCGTCATGACGCCGTCGCTGTGGCGGTTCCTGCTCCGGCGGGGGTCGGCCCGGGTGAGGCGGCTGCTGCGGGGATGACGGGTGCAGAGGAGGAGCCGGCCTGGCGGCCTGCGGAGTTCTTCGTGCTCCGCACACCGTACCTTCCGCTGGACGCGTTGTTCGCGCTGGGCGGTGACGGCCTGGTGGAGACGGATTTCTCGCATGAGCGTGCGACGGCGGAGCACGCGCGTGCCCTCGACCGGCTGCGGGCGCTGTGCCTGCGGCCCGATGTGCGCGAGGCCCTGTGGGTGGCCTCACCGTCGCTGGAGGGGCGGCTGGACGGCTGGGCGCGTGACCCGCGGGGCGGGCTCAGGATCGGCCATGGTCTTCTTCGGTATGTCGCGCGCATGGCGGGGCGCCCGACGCCGTTCGGGCTTTTCGCCGGGTGCTCGCTCGGGACGGTCGGTGAGGAGACCCGGCTGCGCCTCGCGAGCCGGGAGGCCTACCGCCGCCACACGAGTTTGGACGCCCGATATCTCGCTGCCCTGGCGGAGTCCCTGCAGCGGGATCCGGCCCTGCGGCCGCGGCTCAGGTATCTGCCGAACTCCAGCGTCTACCGGGCGGCCGGGCGTCTGAGGTACACCGAGACGCGCCCTGCCGGCGCCGGGACGTCGTACCATCTGGTGGCCGTCGAACCGACGGCCCACCTGGAGGCCGTGCTTGAGCGGGCCGCGGGCGGGGCCCTGCCCGGAGAGCTGGCCTGCGCCGTCGGCGCCGTCGACCCCGAGGTCGGCCGGGACGAGGCGCTCGACTTCGTGGACCGGCTGATCGACGCACAGCTCCTGGTCTGCGAACTCGGCCCCACGGTGAGCGGGCCCGAGCCGGTCGACGACCTCCTTGACCGGCTGGACCGGGCGGGCGGAGAGCGCGCCCGGCCGGTCGTCTCGGCCCTGCGCCGGGCCCGGACCATGCTCGCGGGTTTGGACGAGTCGCCGCCGGGGGCCGATCCGGAGCGTTACCGCGAAGTCGCCGCGGCGCTTCCGGCCCTGGCCGAGGTCCCGGTCTCCTTCCACGTCGATCTCACGAAGCCCGCCGGGACGACACTGGGACGAGACGTGCTCGCGGAGATCGAACGCGGGGTGCGTCTGTTGCGCCGCGTCGGCGCGGGGCGGCGCGGCGACCCTCTGGCCCGCTTCCGTGAGGCGTTCCTCAACCGGTACGACCGGCGCGAGGTGCCGCTGTGCGAGGCCTTGGACGACGAGATCGGTGTCGGATTCCCCGCTGACGGCCCGTTCGGGGCGGCACCGGCTCCGCTGCTGGACGATCTGGCGTTCCCGGCTCCTCCACGGGCCGAGGACACTCGGCTCAGCAGGCGGGACGCGCTTGTCACGCGCTGGCTGACCGAAGCCGCGTGCGCGGGCGTGGCGGAGCTGTCGCTGGGCGAGGCCGAGGTGCGGGCCCTTGAGGAGGCGGGCGAGGCAGCCTCGCCGCCGGACTCCTTCGGGGTCGTCGCCACGATCATCGCGGCCGACGAGGACGAGGTGGCCGCGGGACGCTACCGCATCATGTTGTCCGCGGTGGGCGGTCTGTCCGGAACCACGCTGATGGGCCGGTTCTGCCGGCGTGACGACCGGTTGCTCCGCCATCTGCAGCGGCACCTACGGGCCGAAGAGGCGCTGCGACCGGAGGCGGTCTACGCGGAGATCGTGCATCCCGTGCCGGGCAAGGTGGGCAACGTCCTGGTCCGGCCGCGCCTTCGCGAGTACGAGATCGTCTACCTCGGCCGACCGGCCGCGCCGGAGCGGCGAATGCCCCTCGACGACCTCACGGTCTCCGTCACCGGCGAGCGGGTGGTGCTTCGCTCGCGTTCGCTCGGCCGCGAGGTTCTGCCCCGGCTCACGGTCGCGCACCGCTTCGACGGAGCCGGCAGCCCGGCCTTGTATCGTTTCCTGTGCCACCTGCAGCGCCAGGGGAGGGCGGGCGGGCTGTCCTTCTCGTTCGGAGGCCTGGACGACGCGCCCTATCTGCCGAGGGTCACCGCCGGCCGGCTGGTGCTGTCCCGGGCCCGCTGGCGTCTGTCGGACGCGCAACTGGCGTCCCTGGAGGGCCCGACGGCCGCCGCCCGCTTCGCCGCGGTTCAGGATCTGCGACGCCTGCTTCGCCTGCCGCGATGGGTCGCGGTCGTGGACGCGGATCGGAGACTGCCCATCGACCTGGACAACCCCCTCTTCGCCGACATGGCCGTCCACCTGTTCCGCGAGCACCGGCCGGTGCGGCTTGAGGAAGTGTTCTTCGGGCCGGACGAGGTGCCCGCGACGGGGCCGGAGGGTCGTTTCGCGCACGAGATCATCGTGCCGTTCCTGCGCACGAGCGCTCCCGAGCCCACTGCCGGTACCCCGGCGCGCCAGGAGAGGCCGCTCACCCGAAGTTTCCCGCCCGGATCGCCCTGGCTCTACGCCAAGCTGTACAGCGGCCCGGTCGGTGCCGACACCATACTCCAGCAGGTCGTGCGGCCCCTGGTACGCGCGGCGGTGTCCGACGCCTCAGTCGATCGCTGGTTCTTCGTCCGGTACGCCGATCCCGACCCGCATCTGCGGCTGCGGCTGCACGGAGATCCCGGCCGCCTGATGAACGAGGTGCTGCCCGCGCTGCTCGCCGCCTGCGCGCCGTTCCACGCCGAGGGCACCCTCTGGCGGATCCAACTGGACACCTACGAACGCGAGGTCGAACGCTACGGCGGAGCCGACGGGATCGTTCTGGCCGAGCGGCTGTTCCACGCCGACAGCGACGCCGCGCTCAAGGTGATCGGGGAGACTCCCCGCGACATGGACGCACGCTGGCGGCTGGCGCTGGTCGGTCTCGACCGGCTGCTCGACGATCTGGGCCTGGACCTGGCCGGGCGGCTCTCCGTCAGTACGGCGGCACGTGATCGTTTCCGCCGCGAATTCGGTGCCGACACCGCCTTCGCCCACCGGCTCGGCGCCCGCTACCGGCGGGAGCGGACGCGACTGGAGTCGCTCCTGGCCGCACCGGACCATCTGTACCGGGCACGCTCCGAGGCGTTGCGCCCCATCGCCGGCGACCTGGCGGCGCGCGCGGGGGCCGGCCGGCTCACCCGTCATGCGACCGCCCTCGTCGGCAGCTTCCTGCACATGCACGCGAACCGGATGCTGCCCGCCGCCGCGCGCGCCCAGGAGCTTGTCCTCTACGACTTCCTCAGCCGCTGGTACCGCTCGCGCGTGGCCCGGACTCTCATCGAGGCCGCGACAGAAGCACCGCGTCGTGCCACCGGCTGGTCTCATCGAATCCAGCGGTGACGAACATGTCGGCGTACCGCGGGTTGAGGTACATGACGTAGAAGTCCCGGGGAGCCTCGGCGAGCGATTCGAGAATGCGCTCCACGACCGCGCGCATGGTCTCGGCACCGAACGGATGGAAGAAGTAGGCGACGGTCACGGACGTCGGGACGGCGAAGGACCCGGCGTCCGCGCACGTGACGCTCAACGCGCAGGGACGGCGGCGGCCGAACCTGGCGATGTTCGCGTTCGCGATCGCGCACAGCTCCGGCGACGCTTCCACCCCGATCGCCGCGGCGAAACCGTGTCTCGCGGCGAGCATGAGCACCCGTCCTTTTCCCGCCCCGAAATCCACGAACACCCGCCCGTCGGTGGTCAACGGGGTGTTTCGCAGCATCTCCGCGAAGAGCAGCGGATTGGTGCCCTCGTGCGCGGTCGCGCAGCCGGGCGGCTCCAGAGAGGTGTCGGTCCCGTGCCGGACGTCGAACAGAAGCTCATGCGAGACCAGCCGCATCGTCCGGACGACACCGTATCTCCGTCGCGCGGCGGGAAACGAACGCGTGATGAGCCGGAACTGCCCGGCGAGCCGACCCAGCATCGCGCGCCCAGCCCTCCCGCCGCGACCGTGAACGTCACCTCATCCTGTCAGGGGCGTCGAGCCGAGTCCCGGGGAAACGCCGAGACGCCGCCCACGGCCTGGCGGCCCGTTCCTGCCCTGCGCACGTGTGGCGGGAGGCAGCCGCGAGTCGGTCGGACTTCGGTCCGATTCCCTGTAGTAAGGTCCGACCTTGCCGGACACTCGCAGCCATGAGACGACTACTCACTGTATTGGACGCTGTGTTCCGCGCGTATGGACAGCCCCGGCGCCCATCGACGGTCACCGCTGCCCGGCCGCCTTCAGGAAGGGCGTTCCCCGTGAACCTCAGCAACTCCGTCGGTGCCCACCGGCCGCGTGTCCGGCGCACCGCGGTCACCGCGTGCCTTATGTCGGCCGTCCTGACCGCCACGGTCTTCGCCCCCGCCTCGTCCGCGTTTCCGGTCACCGGACCGGCAGTACTTTCCGCGCAGGTCGAACCACAGCAAGAGGTGCCTGAACTCGATGCCCCGGGCGCCGCCGAACCCGTGACGTATCCGCCGGACCATCGCGCCCGCCCCACATCGGGCACCTTCGTCTTCACCGCCCCTCCGCACACCCGCATCACGCGCCTGGAGATGAACTGCCGCCCCCGGCCCTGCGCGGAGGCGATCGCCACCGATGGCTCCACCGCCACCGCCCGCACGGGCCCCGGGCGCTGGCGCTGGAACGTGCCGGTACGGGTCTGGCTTCAGGCCGCCGCCAACGCCCCCATGCAGCGGGCCCGTTACAGCGGAAACCTGAGCGTCGACGGTGAGCGGCAACCACTCGACGTGGTCATCACCGAGGGGAAGCAGGGTCTGTTCGGCGTCGTCCGTGAGGACGCCCCCAACAACAGCGGTGCGCTGGTGTCCGACGTGGTGCCGGGCAGCCCTGCCGACAAGGCCGGGATCCGGCCCGGTGACGTCATCGTCTCCTTCAACGGCAGGGTCATCACCAATGCCAGGGAGCAGAGTGCCGCCCGTGTCGGAGTGTTGCGCGCGGGAGCCGTCGTCCCCGTCACCTACCGCAGGCCCGACGGCGGCGTCGGAACCGCCGAAGTCACCCTGGTCGACACCCTTTGAAATTCTTCGAGGTGGATGCCCGGTTCCCCGAGGCCGCCAAGATGGAAAGCCCGTGGGCGGAGGCGAACAAGCTTCTGAGGGTGCGGAAGCTTACAACCGGCTGAAATCCTGTTCGGCCTCCGAGGTCGCCTCGATGATCGAGAGCGTGTCGCGGCGGTACACCGACACGCACGGCGCCTTGATCGTCGGGTTCGCCTTCGCGTACATGCTGGACTTCAAGCTGAGGCCGAGGCTGAAGAACATCGGCTCGGCGAAGCCGTACCGGCCGACGGCCGGCAAGGACAAGAACTGGCCCCACCTGGCGCCGACGCTGTCCACCAAGACGATCGACTGGCAGCAGTACGACCAGATCGTGAAGGACGCCACCGCCCTGCACGCTGGGCATCGCCGAGGCCGAGCGGGTCTCGCGCCGCCCCACCCGCGGCGTACCGGATGGTCAGCACGTCGGCGATCTGTGCCGGAGACCACTTCCGTGTCAATTCTGTCCGTGTTGCTGCGGGGGATGCGCGGGCCCGGACAACCGCCGGCCTCCGCTCAGCTCTTCCGGTCGCTCAGGACGCAGAACTCGTTGCCCTCCGGGTCGAGGAGGGTCACCCAGTGCTGCTCCTCCTGCCCGTTGTTGGCGCGCCGGGCACCGAGCGAGAGCAGCCGGGCGACCTCGGCCTCCTGGTCGTCAGGGCGGAAGTCGGGGTGGAGCCGGTTCTTCGACGTCTTGCCCTCGGGGACGGGCACGAAGAGCAGCCCCGGCATCCGGTCCGGCTCAGGCCGGATCTCGATGATCTCCTCGGATTCGTCGACCACCACCCAGCCGAGAGCCTCTGCCCACCAGCGCCCGAGAGCGACGGGGTCGGCGGAGTCGACGATGATCTGTTCCCATTCCAGTGCCATGGGCCTGAGCATAGACAGGACCGGCGGCCGTCCCTCCGTGAAGGAGCGGGCCGACTCGTGTACTCCTGTGAGAACCAGGTGGAGCACGAGCCGTCCGGAGACTCGGCAACCGCGGCGTCCGACCGTTCCGGTTATGGCCTCCGAGGATCTGGGACGGCCGTGTCGCGGGGTCTTGGGAAGACACGGACGAATCTTCGTCAGCTCCCGGAGAAGGTGCCTCTCCACTTCCAGCCTGGTTTCGGGCCGACATGGACACGTCAGCACCTGGAGGCCCGCGTAGCGGACTGATGACGTCAGGTCGCGACGCCTATGGAGCCGGTTCCGGGGGAGTGGCGGGGGCGCGGAGTTCCGCTGTCACCGCGCGTTCCCTGAGCTGGGCGGCCTCCAGGCGCAGAGCCTCCATCTGCTCCCGCAGATCGGAAAGCCTCACCTGCTCCATGGCCAGTTGCATGAGCGCCCTGTCCCGCTCCGCCTGTGCCTCGGCGATCCGCGCGGCGGCGCGTTCCTCCGCCTCCGCGACCTTCGCCATGGCCCGTTCCTCCGCCTCGGTGACCTGGCGCGCCGCTCGTTTGTCCGCCTGGGCCGACTGCCGGTCGGCGCGGGCCGCCTGCGCCCGGGCCTCGGCGGCTTCGGCCAGCGCCTGTGCCCGGCCCTGAGCCTCGGCGTCCGCCCGGGCCTGGGCCCTGTCCCGTTCGGCTTCGGCCGCTCTGGCCTGGGCCTCGGAGGCGACGGCGGCCCGCTCGGCCTCCGCCCTCGCCCGCTGCGCGGCCTTCGCCGCCCGTTCGGCCTGGTCACGCTCGGCGCGGGCCTGTTCCGCCTGCTCTCGTTCCTGTACGGCCAGCGCCTGGGCCTGCTCGGCGGCGGTCTCGGCCGTCTCGATCCGCTCGGCCGTCTCCCTCAACGTGGCGTCCCTGGCCGCCTCGGCGTGGTCGGCCCGTCGTCTGGCCTCCTGTTCGGCGTGCTTGGCGAGCCGTTCGGTGGCCGCTGCCTCGTGCAGGGCGGCCAGCGCCTGTTCCCTGGCGGTCTCGGCGTCGGCCAGGGCGATGTCCCGTTCGGCGTTCGCCTCCTCGACCTGGCGGGCCATGGTGTCCCGCTCCCGGCGGGCGTGTCCGGTGGCCTCGCGGGCCAGCCGTACCTGCTCGAAGGCCTGTTCCCGCTCGGTGCGCGCGATCGCCACCCGGGTGTGGGCCTCGGCCTGCACCGCGCTCAGTTTCGCCTCGACCCCGGCGGGACTCAGCTCGTCGGCCAGGATCTGCGCCAGCGGCGCGATCGCCGCCGCCATGCCCTTCTCCATCCGCTCGTAGAACTCCTCCGCGCGGGCGAGCGCGCCCTCAAGGCCGGGGGTCGCGCGTTTCAGCTCCCGTTCGCGCTTGGCCGCCGCCTGGCAGTCACCCTGCGGGCAGTAGGCCTTGGGCCGTCCTCTTCCCTGGCGCTGCTCGATCGGCATCCCACAGTGCTTGCACGGCGTCACCGCGCCGGCTCTCTCGCTCACCCCTCCAGGCTAGCATTTTCTGTTTTCCAGAAATTCAAAATCAATAATCACGCTTCGTTGCGTTGACGGTACAGATCGACTACTACCGGGAATGACAATTCCCGCAAGTAGGCGGATCGGAGGTCTTCTGCGACGTGGATTGTCCGTTTGTGCGAATCCGCACGAGGTGTCAGTGCGCAGCTCAGAGGCCTTTTTGAAGGCTCGGTGGCCGCCTGGCGCCCTCACCGCACCGCTGCGTCCCAGAGGACGGATGAGAAAGCGTCACGGAGCCTGAGGCCCTGCAGGACTGTGGGGCCTCGCGGATCGTGACCAACGGCGCCTCGGTGACCCGCGACGTCTCATTGATGGCCAGCCCCCTGGGAGTGCTTCCGGCTCAGAGACGTGACACGTTCCTCAACTCACAAACGAATGGCCATGCCCCGACCTTCGATGTCTCGCCGACAGCCAGACCGTGCTCGTGGCCAATGAGAATTGGCCACGAGCGGTGAAGCCCTATAGGACGGGTCACAGGCCGACGTTGCGCATGGCGTTGTCGCGCCGGCGGTCGACGGCACGGATGTAGCGCAGCACGGCCGGGGTGGCCGGAGCCCAGCGGCCGCGCTTGGCGATGAGGCCCGGCGCTCGGGTTGGTGTCACCAGGCGCAAAGTGGAGTGTCCGAGCTGGTCAGAGGGCTCGGACGGCGGGTGGCCGCCGGGGTGGTTACGGCTGTGAGCAACCGGGGCGGGGCAGCGGCCGGATCATAGCGTTCAGGAGTCCTAGGGTGCTGACCTGGTCGGATGTGATTCGGAAGATCCGGCAGAGCTACGTTCTGTCTGGTAAGACCTCACGCTGAGCTACTTTGCCCCTGGTGACACCGACCCAGGCCCCGAGCCTTGTCGAGGTCCCGGAGCTTCGTCGTGCTCAGCGTGTGGCAGCGGGCTCCGGGAGCCGTCGCGACATGTTCATCTCCTCGACGGTGGCGACCAACGGGGCCAGCTCGGGGTTCTTGGTGGCCTCGTCCAGCGCCTCCCGGAGGGCGGCCTCGTTGGTCGGCCTGGCCGCTTCCAGGAGTTCCAGGCCGGACCCGGTCACGTCGGTGTAGATGCCGCGGCGGTCGGTCGCGCAGAGGTAGCGCGAGAGCAGGCCGCGGTCCTCCAGCCGGGTGACGAGGCGGGTGGTGGCGCTCTGGCTAAGCACGACCGCGTCGGCGACCTGCTTCATCTGCAGGTGCCCGCCCTCACCGTCGTGCTGGCGGCTGAGCACGTCGAGCAGCGAGTACTCGCGCACGCTCAGGTCGTGCTTGGCCTGAAGGGCACGCTCGATGTGCGCCTCGATCCGGCCGGCCAGGAGGTAGAGAGCGGCCCAGCCGTTGGCGAGGGCGGTGAGCGCGGGGTCCGTGGCGGTCATGGGTGCGACTCTCCTTCCATGGTGCATGCCCTCCAAGATAAACCCTTGCACGCAATACCGGCTAACACGTGTATCCCGCTCATGCAAGTATCACCCTCATCGCGCCCGGACGCGCGTTCCGTCGCCGCCGTCGCCCACCATCGTTGACGAACAAATACCCGCATTTGCACTTAGCCCGCGTATGCAATTATTGTCTAAGCGTGTAAGGCGCAACAGCAATCGTATGGAGGGCGGCACACCATGCCTCTCGCGCTCCTAGCCCTGGCCATCGGGGCCTTCGGGATCGGTACGACCGAGTTCGTGGTCATGGGCCTGCTGCCCGAGATCGCCGACGACTACGGGGTGTCCATCCCCTCCGCCGGACTCCTGGTCACCGGTTACGCGATCGGCGTCGTCATCGGCGCCCCGCTGATGACGGCGCTCGGCACCCGGATCGGCCGCAAGACGATGCTCATGATCCTCATGGGCCTGTTCGTGGTGGGGAACCTGCTCTCCGCCGTGGCACCGATCATGGGCGTGATGCTCGCCGGCCGCATTGTGGCCTCCCTCGCCCATGGCGCGTTCTTCGGCATCGGCTCGGTGGTCGCCGCCGACCTCGTGGCCCCGGACAAGAAGGCCGGCGCCATCGCCACGATGTTCACCGGCCTCACCGTCGCCAACATCGCCGGCGTTCCGCTGGGCACCTTCATCGGCCAGGCCGTCGGCTGGCGCGTCACCTTCGCCGTCGTCGCCGCGCTCGGCGTGGTCGGACTGTTCGGCATCGCCAAGCTCGTCCCCGCTCTGCCCCGCCCCGAGGGCGCCCACCTGCGCCGCGAGCTCACGGCGTTCCGCAACCCCCAGGTCCTGCTCGCCATGGCAATGACCGTCCTCGGCTTCGGCGGTGTCTTCGCGGCGATCACCTACATCGCCCCGATGATGACCCACGTCGCCGGGTACTCCGACGGCGCGGTGACCTGGCTGCTGGTCCTGTTCGGCGTCGGGATGTTCCTCGGCAACCTGCTCGGCGGCAGATTCGCCGACCGCAAGCTGATGCCGATGCTCTACGCCTCCCTCGGCGGACTCGCCGTCGTCCTGGCCCTGTTCACCCTCACCGCACACAACAAGATCCTCGCCGCGGTCTCCATCCTGCTCGTCGGGGGGCTCGGCTTCGCCACCGTCCCACCGCTGCAGAAGCGCGTGCTCGACCAGGCGCACGGCGCGCCCACCCTGGCCTCCGCCGTCAACATCGGCGCCTTCAACCTCGGCAACGCCCTCGCCGCGTGGCTCGGCGGCCAGGTCATCGCCGCCGGCCTCGGCTACACCGCCCCAAACTGGGTCGGCGCGCTGCTCGCCGGGTCCGCCCTCCTGCTGGCCGTCTGGTCCGCCGTCCTGGAGCACCGCGTCCCCGTGCGGGAGGGCGCCGTCACCGCCGCTCCCGTTCCCGCTCACCACTGACCGTCCTCCTCCCCGTTCCTTCCGGCCCAGGACTCCCGAAGCTGCGACGAGCCGCAAAGCAGGCGGATCAGTCCAGCTCAGCGCGGGTTTTCATTACCGCCCGCCGGGGCCGGGTTTCGGCGGCCCGTCCCGGGTCGGCATGGGGGACCGGATTGGCGGGGCGCTCGGAGTCAGAGCCGTGACCTGGGACGATGTGGTTCCGCTGACCGGACAGAGTCGTAGTCCTGTCCGGTCAGCCTCCTCCTTTGCCCCTGGCCGTAGCTTCGGGAGTCCTGGGCCGAATACGGCGGAAACAGGTCACTCCGGGACGCTGACCGGACAGAACCTGCGTTCTGTCCGGTTCCTGAAACGGCGTCTGACCAGCTCAGCGGGGTGAGGCCGCAGCGGGAACCAATCCGGCCCCACACCGGGCACCGCCATCCACAGCCGAAACCCGGTGTACGCTCCCACCGCCTGACCTGCGGTCTCCGGCGGACGCAGCCCGTTTCCGCCGTATTCCGGGACCGTCGCGTATCGCATCAGATGCGAATTGGCGACCCCTCGCGCCCGACGGCTCGGACTCGACGAAGAGGCTGCTGTGCGCGCCGTTTCGGCCGACTGCACTCTACCTATCCGAGCGCGGTTTGAGACAGGCGAGAAGGTAGGGATCCATACGCTGACCTGGGGCGCTATACAGCCTTCGCATTGGATGCGAACGACGGAGAGTGACGGTGTCCAGGACGAACGACCGGCTTCCAGGTACCGCTCGGCTGCAGCTGGCCGATGGGGTGACGTTACTGCACCCCCCCGGGAGCAGGTGTTCGAAGTGATGGTGGACGGCTGGCACAATCAGCAGCTGGCCAGGAATCTCGCCCTCTCGATGACTGGGAACCGAATACGTGGGAAAGGGGCCATGACCCGATCTTGGTAGTGCTTCCCCGCAGGTCGACGCCGGCTTCTGGTCAGGTGATGCCGCGCGGTTGAGAAGCTCAGGGATCAATGGCCAGGAACTGCAGTTTCGTGTTCGCGGCCTCATGAACCTCAGGTGCCAGGGGATCGGCAGTCAACTCCCGCAGACGCGAGCGGACTGCGGCCGTATCTGGCGCCGCCTCACACGCGCGCTGCTGAACCGTTGGCTCGCAATCGTCAAGTCCCTCGACCATGACGGCTTCGGCTTCATGCGGCGCACATCCCCGAAGCCCGTCCAGGAACGCTTCTCGGGCAAGTGAATGAACTGTGCCTTCCCATGCGGCCATGAGCTCGCTTGCGGCTTCATGGATCCCCAACCGGCCCAGGCCTCGTGCCGGAACCTCGGCAGCGCACCATTCCCCAGCGACGACTGTGCGGTGCAACGCGGCCAGCAACACCGGCGCATCGCCCCGGTCGCCGACCTCTGCCACCACACGCTCCCCGAACGCGACGAGTGTGTCGTCGCCGCTGCCGATCCACGTGCGGGCGCGTGGCAGCGCGTCTGGCCCAAGGTGGTGGAGCGCCTGTGGGATACCCGGCAGCCACCCGGCCGCGTTGCGTAGGCCGGAGTCTTCGGCGAAGTCGAAGACGATGCGATCGCCGCGCCTGCCCAGTTCCTCCAGCGCCCGCGGCTGCTCGAAGCCGCCGGCAGCGACAAGCCCGATCAGGTCTTCGTTGTCGATGGCGACGATTTCGGGTCGTGTGTCGCGCCTGGCCGGTCCGGGTGAACGGGAGGCCCTGAGTTCGTCGATGATTCGCCGGACCCGTGGCTGGGACTGCGCGAACGTTGTCCACGGCTCCGTGTCGCACCAGATCGCCTGTGCAAGCTGGGCATCGTCGCGGTTGGCGATGATGTCGTCAGCGAGCCCGTCCCAGATGGTGGGAAGCTTCATCGCCCCGCTGTCGACGATCGCCTCCAGTGCCGTGGACCAATGCGGCCCGTCGATCGCGTACCCGCGCAGCACGGCCGCCGCGTCGAGTCGACCGACCATCGGAAGCAGGGCAAGGACCTGCAAGGCAAGCTCAACCGGTTCAGCGTCCTCGCCGTCGTACGTGAGCAGGTGCTGTTGGATCGGTGCCAGCGGCAGGTCGAGCCGAGCGATGAGGCCGGCGAGGTAGCTGTCGCGTTGATCAACTTGTCGGTCCCAGCGCGTGTCCGTAATCACGCACTCATACACCGTGTCGGCGGCGCCGGGGGCGGTCGACGTACGATGCACTGCGGCACCGCGTCCCCGTTGGAGCTGACCGCGGAACGAGGCCGGACTGTCGTATTCGATCATCGACATGCAGTATCCCCGTGGTGGAGGCGCCGAGCGAGCGAATAGGGGTCCTGTCGGTCGTATCTTTGAGGTGCGGGTGACGTCGATCGATCACACCGCCTACCCGACGTTCAAGCGGATGGGCGTCGCGTGATCTGTCCGACGCGTTCACCCCGTCGGACGACGAGATCGAGTGGGCGCGGGACAAGTCCTCGACCGACGCGCATCTGCTGGCCCTGATGGTGTGGCTCAAAAGCCACCGACGCCTGGCCACTCGAAGGCGTCCTCCGCGCCGTCGCCGAGCACGGCCCACGCGCCGCGCAGCTCGGCGTGCGACCGGGTACGGCTGCCGTCGAGGCGTTCGCACGCCAGGTCGCCGACGCGGTCACCCCGCCGTGGTCTGCCGCCCCGCCCGCCCAGCGGGCCGCGCTGACGCCCCGGCGCGGCACCCGATTCGCTGAACGGCACATGCTCCTGGCCGCTCGGCTGGCGTTTCCGCCATCTGGTGGTGAACCCGGATTCCCCGTCCGCGGGCATCGCCCTGGTGGAGACTTTCGCCCAGACGCTGGTAGCCCCCGCCAGTATCCGCCCCCCGCCGTAGGAGACGACCGGTGCCCCCCACTACCCCCCCCGCCCCAGCGCGGCGCTTTTGACCGCGCTGCCCGACCTGGAGCGGCTGCTGGAGCAGACCCGTACGACGCTGGGCCCGGCGATGAACCAAAGCCGCAAGGCCCGCGACGCCCACGGCTACACCGAGGCGATGCGGACGCTGCTCAAAGGCATGTTCTTCATGGTCGAGGCCACCCGCGCCGGACACGTCGGCGACGTGGCCGCCGTGCACGGGGCGCTGCGTGAGGCCGACGACGTCGCCCAAGCCGCCACGGCGGCTGGGCGGATGGCTCCCGCGCCCTGCTGGGGTATCTGGAGGACGCCGATATCCCGACGTTCACCCCGATCTTCGTGATGGCCCACATCGACGAGCAACTGGCAGCCGACTGTCTGATCCGGCCGCTCAGCTCCTACGCGTGAGCGGCGGAACGGCACCTCGCGTGACCCCCTGTCCCACCACGGGATCCGGCGCCGTGGGCGCGCCGGGTGCGGACGTGCTCGGCGGCGGCTGGGGAGGCCTGTAACCAAATGCGGCCAACTGCCCAAGGGAAGCGGATGATCCATTTCCTTTGAATCGAGAGGTGCGCATGAGCTTGGGCAGTGGCTTGATGGCCGCGATTCTGACCGTGGCGGTCGGCGTCACGGTTGTCCAGGATCCCGTTCCCCAAGGGGAGAACGTCGTAGGAGAAGGGCGGACGACACAGGAGGCGCGGGGGACGGCACAGCAGACCGGCAGCGTGACCCTGGTGACCGGCGACCGCGTCGTCGTGACCGGCAGGAGTCACCGGGTGGAGCCGGGGCCCGGCAGGAAGGTGCGCTACGCCGTACAGCGCCGCGGCGGCCATCTCCTCGTCCTCCCCTCAGACGCGATGCCGCTGGTGGCCGAGGGAGTGCTGGACGAACGGCTGTTCGACGTCACCCAGCTTCTTGAATGGCGGTACGGCGACGCGGACAGGACCGACATCCCGGTGATCGCGCAGTCGGCCCAGGGACTCGCGCCCGCCCCGCGAGCCGCGCGGCAGACCAGGCAGCTGGCCGATCTCGGCATGACGGCCCTGCGCCTCCCCAAGGCACACGCCGGCGAGACCTGGAAGGACCTGATCGACGGCCCCCGGGCCCTGGCCGCGGGCAGGACCAGACTCTGGCTCGACGGCCGCCGCTCGTTCAGCCTCGACCGGAGCGTCAAGCAGATCGGCGCCCCGGAGGCGTGGAAGCAGGGCCTGACCGGCAAGGGCGTCACGGTGGCCGTGCTCGACAGCGGCTACGACACCGACCATCCGGACCTGAAGGGCGTGGTCACCCAGGCGCGGAACTTCAGCGACGCCCCCGACATGCGAGACGGTGAGGGCCACGGCACGCACGTCGCCTCGATCATCGCGGGGGCCGGCGAGAAGTACCGGGGTGTGGCGCCGGATGCCAAGATCGCCCTCGGAAAGGTGGGGGACGAGAACGGGGTGACCGACTCCGCCCTGCTGGCGGGCATGGAATGGGCCGCCTCCGAGGTCAAGGCCAAGATCATCAACGTGAGCATCGGCGGGCAGGACACACCGGACATCGACGTCCTGGAGGAGGCGGTGAACACGCTGTCGGCCCGGACCGGCGCGCTGTTCGTCATGTCCGCGGGGAACGAAGGCAGGCTCGGCAAGGTGAGCAGCCCGGGCAGCGCTGAGGCGGCTCTGACCGTCGGGGCCGTCGATCGGGCGGACCAGATCGCCGAGTTCTCCAGCCGCGGCCCCCGGGTGGGCGACCACGCGATCAAGCCGGACCTCACCGCCCCCGGCGTCGACATCGTGGCCGCGGCGGCCGAGGGCACCGCCGAGGGCCCCTACGCCGCGCACAGCGGCACCTCAATGGCCGCCCCGCACGTGGCGGGGGCCGCCGCGATCCTCGCCCAGCGCCACCCCGACTGGAACGGCGAACGGCTCAAGGCGGCGCTGACCGGCACCGCCGCGCCCACCGCGGGCGCCACGCCGTATGAGCAGGGCACCGGGCGGGTGGACCTGGTCCGCGCGCTGGCGCAGCCGGTCGTGTCGCCATCGGCCGATCTCTGGGTGGTCTTCCCCTGGCAGGAGTCCGGCAGCCGGAAGACGACCAGGACCCTCACCTACGCCAACTCCGGCGACGTCCCGGTCACCCTGGACCTCACCACGGACGTCGACGTACTGAAGCTGCCGGTCCAGCGGCTTGAGGTGCCCGCCGGAGGAGAGTCCTCGCTCACCCTCACAATCGATGCCGAGGGGAAGGCGCCGGGAGACTACCCCGGAATCATCACGGCCACATCGGGCGGCACCGTCCTGCGCACCCTGGCGGGCGCGTACGTGGAGCCGAAGTCCCACGACGTGACCATCACCGCGACCGGTCTCGACGGCGGCTCCGCCGTCGTCCAGGGGCACATGTACAACCTCAAGACCGGCGCCCAGGAGTATCTGCCCTTCAGGGACGGGGCGGCCAAGGTCCGGCTACCCGAAGGAGAGTGGAATCTCTACGCGGAGGTGGTGACCGAGTCCACGATCGCGATCACGACCGCGCACGTGCCGGTGAAGGTCGACGGCGACCGGCGGATCGCACTGGACGCGCGCCAGGGCAAGCAGGTCCGGTTCTCGCTGGACGAGCCGACGGCCGTACCCGACCAGGTCCTGGAGTTCGCCCTGGCCAACGGGTCCTGGAACTTCGCGTGGATCGCCTGGGCCGACCCCAACCGGTCCTTCTTCGTGCTTCCGAGCCGCCAGGCCGGACTGAGCTACAGGACCAGGACCGTATGGCACAGGAAGGACACCGTTCCCAGTCCGTACCGCTACGACCTCGTCGACCATCGCACCGGCGGTATCCCGGACGATCCCTCCTACACCGCGCGCACGAGTGACCTCGTCAAGGTGACCGCGACCTACCGGGCGTCCGGTGTGGCCGCCAAGGGAGAGATCGCCCTGGGCCCCCTCTTCCCCGAGTCCGGCTCATCGATCGTGTATCCGACGCGTGACGTCAACCTGCCCGGCACCATGACCCACTACCGCACCCCCGGGTTCGTCTGGGACTCTCAGTTGCGGTCCGGCACCCTCTCGACGACGGGCACCGACCGGTACCCGGCGGGCGGACCTCACCGCGAGCTGTGGAATCCCGCGGTGACCGGTCCCGCGTTCGCGACCTCCGGCGGCGCCCGGACGGGCGATGAGCTGACCTTCTTCCCCGGCGGTCTGTTCACCGACGGCGTGGCCGGGCGGACCGGCACCGACGCCTCCGTCACCGGCGACGTCACCCTGACCCGGGACACCAAGGTGGTCGCCAGGGCCGACCTGGCGGACTGCGCGGTTCGGGTGAGGAACTGCCTGACGGCGAAGCTCCCCCCGGACGCCGCCGTCTACACCCTCACCGCCGCGGCACGCAGGCAGGTGCCGAACGCGACGCTGTCCACCGCGGTGGACGCGGTCTGGACGTTCCACTCGGCCGGTACGGCCACGCCGCGACCGCTGCCCCTGATGGCCGTACGCTACGCGCCGGCCGGCCTCGACGACCTCAACCGGGCCAGGCCGCGGTCGCTGACCCGGTTGCCCGTCTGGGTCGAGAGGAACCCCGGAGCTCCCGGGGCCGAGGTGAGGTCGATCAAGCTGGAGGCGTCCTTCGACGACGGCGCGACCTGGCGTCCGGTTCCCGCGATCCCCTCCCGGGCAGGGTGGACGGCCCTTCTGACGAACCCCGGCACGCCGGGATTCGTCTCACTGCGCGCCACGGTGACAGACTCCGCCGGCGACGGCGTCACGCAGACGATCACCCGCGCCTACGCCGTCGGCTGAGCCCCCTGAAAACGGCGTGCCCGGGACTCGGATGTGCGGAGTCCCGGGCACGCCGTTCTCTCCCTCCGCGGACGGCCACAGGATGCCGGGCGGACACTTCTCCGGGCCAGGTCTCGTACTCGGCCCCGGCGCCCGGGGCGGTCGCCGAGACGGGCCGTACCTCGTCGGTTCCCCCGGCGCGGACTCACCCGTCCAGGCCCGGCGCTCGGGTCGGTGTCACCAGACGCAAAGTAGAGCGTCCGAGCTGGTCAGAGGGCCCGGGCTGCGGGTGGCCGCCGGAGTGGTTACGGCTGTGGACGACCAGGGTGGGGCAGTGGCCGAATCATGGCGTTCGGACGTCCCAGAGCATTGACCTGGGCGGATGTGATTTGAAAGACCGGACAGAGTTAACGTTCCGTCTGGTCATGATCACACGTTTCCGCAGGTGGCAGCCTCTACCGCTAATTTCTGTACTCAGGCTCCCGAAGGCCGATGCCGAAGTGATGATCTGTGTGAATCCGTTCCGCCACCAGACGGGTCACACGTGCGAAGCGTGCCAATTCCTCTTGAGGGAGCGTCCCGCTCGGGCCTTCGAAGAGGGCCGTGGTGGCCAACCGGAAGGTCAGAGCCCTGATAAGCATCTGGAGCCCATCGCGGCCGGGAAGCACCCTGTCGACGAGTTCAGGCTCTGCACGATGATAGAGGAGGCCGTCGGCGACGACGATGGCCTCGGCATACCCGGCCGGCCGCCAATACGGCGAGAAGTCGATCACAGCAGGCGGTCGCCCGGACATCAACAGCACATTCCCCGTAAGGTCCCCGTGCACGAGCTGGCTGGGCGCGTCCACGGGACGCTGGAGATCCTGCAACGTCGCCAGCAGCCCGTTGGTGTGAGCCGATGTCACCGAACTGATCTCGCCCCACGCGATGCGGTCGGCTACCGCCCAGGGATGCTGGCGCCGGTCAAGCAGGCCGGGCCGGGGCAGATGACGCAAGGCCCGGTGAAAGGCCCTGCCCGCGGCTATCAGCGTCGCCCACTCGCCGGCCGGCCCCGCTTGGCCGTCCACGAACTCGAAGGCCGCCCACCCGGCTACGACGTAGCTTCCGTCATCTGCACGACAGGGCCGGGGAACTCGAAACTCAGACGTGGAAGTCAGGCCCGCGAACACCTCTGCGCACCATTCGGCCTCCTCCGTGGTGTTCACCGGCTTCAAGACCGCGTTCCCGACGCGGAAGCTCTGCCCCTGGCCACCAGCAAGCGGGCGGGGTGCTCCCGCCAGACGGAAGGCTGCGAGCACGCCTGCGGGGGGTTCGGTCGTCGTTCTCAAGGTCATAGCGGGCAGAGTGCCGGATCGCCAACTCGTCGGGCACCTGGATTTCGGCGTACGCCGTGAGGCGTCCGGTTGATCGGTTGGGCGGAGTGCGGAGGAACTTCGGCAGGCGCAAGGCCGATCGGTCAAGTTCAGCTCGCACCTCCGGTCACAGCAGGTACCCGGGGCGACGCCGGTGGCTACGCGAGGCCGTAGACCCCGTACGTCGAGGCGTCACAAGCTGGTGCGCCGCCTCAGGGTGCCCATGTGCTGTCCGACGTCCAGCCCTTTCCCGGCGGCCCACCCGTCGTCATGGCAGGTCGCCAGATGCCGATCGGCCGCGTCGCCGATCAGCGACACCACCGTGCCGGTCTCGCCTCTGGCCCGCATGCGCTCCACCAGTTCCAGCGCCGCCCACAACGCGGTGCCCGAGGAGGCGCCAACCGGCAGCCCGGTCACCTCGCGGATGTGCCGGGCCGCCGCCAGACCGGCCGCGTCGGGCACGGGGACGACCAGGTCCACGAGGTCGGGCCGGAAGCCGGGCTCGACGCGTGGGCGTCCGATGCCCTCGATCCGCGAGGGCATCCCGGTGCCGTAGTCGGGCACGTCGAGGGTCCATCCTGGGAAGTAGGCCGAATTCTCGGGATCCGCCACCGCGACCCGGCAGTCCGCACCGTGGGCCCGGATCCACTGGCCGAGGGCGGCCGAGGTCGCTCCGGTGCTCGCGCCCGTCACCACCCAGTCCGGCCGCACCTGTCCGAACAGCTCCTCCGCCAGGTCGTGCGGCGCGGCCCGCCCGAACTGGTCCAGGAAGTGCCCGTCGATCTCCCGGACGGCCTCGTAGATCGCCGGCGGCGGCGTCACGAATCTGCATTCCCCGCCCAGTTCCTCCACCGCCCGCGCCCGCGCCTGGCTGCGCTCGCCCGGCATGACCACGATGTACGGCAGCCCGAGCCGCCGCGCGAACCACGCCTGGGCCACGGCCGCGTTGCCGCCGGTCGCCTCCACCACGGTCACGCCCTCGGTGACCGAACCGTCGAGCACGGCCTGGCGGAACAGCGCCCTGGCGTGCCGGTACCGTAGGCTCCCCGTCGGTTGCGCGGACTCGTCCTTCAGCAGCAGCCTGATCCCGGGCGCCGATATCGGCAAGTCGATCAGCGGGGTGGGTTCACCCACCGCCAGCACATCGAGCGCTCGCGTGTTCCAATTCACCACCCCACCATGTCAGGCGCGGTTCGGAAGACCGCGCCTGTTCGCCACCGGCGAGCGGGTCAGGGGATCCGTGCGCTCCGCCCTGAAATGACAGTCGCGGTTGCCCGTTCGGCCCAGGTGCAGATGAACGTCCGACTCACCACATAGGACACGGTCTTAACGAGGGGCCGATCACGCTACGGCTTGACGAGTGCCGGAGTCGACGCGGCCCCGACCAGGTTCTCTGGTTCCTGGCCGAGGCCGATCGTCGTCGTGGTCAGTCGGTCGCGTTCATGTGTGGGAACCGCGCCACGGCGGCGTCGTCGACCAGGGTGATGCGGTGGTCGCCGGTGCGCTGCTGAATGAGGAAGGCCAGCGTTGCTGGGCGGTGTCGCCGTCGGCGTAGCCCAGCAGGTGCGCGATGTGCGCCCAGGCCACTTCTCGTCGTCGCGCCATGTCGATCAGCAGGCGTTCGTTGCCCTCGGCGCGTCGGCGTTCCGCAAGGTGCAGTGTCAGCGCGTCGGTGACGTCTTCCGCGCTGGCTCGTTCGTCGTCGCGCAGCGCCACATTCCGCCATTCTGCGCGTAGGTCGTCCAGGGCGATCGCGTTGATCAGACGCGCGTCATCGTTGTAGGACTCGCCTTGCGGCAGTTTCGGGTGGCGCCTGCAGAGCCCCTGGCGGGCCGGTACGGTCGCGTTGATGTCGTCGGCGACGATCTCGCCGCGCGGGAATTTCACGCGGCTCGTCGTTACCCGTGTGTCCTCCGTCGCCGGTGCGGTAGGCGGAATGATTATGGTGTGCGGCGTTCACGGGTGGGGCGGGCTTGCGAGGGCCCGCGTTGCCCGCCACGGTGATCCGGCGGCCACCCCGGCCGAAGTGCTGGCCGAGTGGGCACGCCCCGCCTCGACCGGCCGCGCTTCGGTGAGGGCCGAGGTCGCCCGGCTGCGCACCACCGGCACCCGCCCCGGCGGCGCGGAGCCCGGAAGGCCTTTCCCCACGCCACGAGCCGCCGTTGTACGGCCCGCTCGACCCCCCGCCGCCGGGGCGGTAACCGACGGGCAACGGCGTTTCGAGCGTTTCGGGGGAGCCTTACATGTGCGCGCGTGAAGCCAGTCCGGCGGCGGCTGTGACGGGCAATGCTTCGTGGCCGGAAATCGGCAACGCTATTTGGCCGATCTGTCACCGTCAGCGACGCGGTTGAGCCAGATCACGTTAGGTGGAACCTAACCGCGGTTGTGCTGTTCCGGCAGTCAGCGCACGTACGGCGCCGCACCTTCTGCCGCGGCGCCATACTCATGTGGGCATTTCCCGGTCAGCCCTTGGGACATCCGGCCATCTTCTTCTCCACGTATGTGGTCAGCTCGGGAGTGAACTTCACCCGGTCCGGCTGCGCCCAGACAAGCACCCGCCCTGGGGCCGTCGGCACCGCGTCCTTGACGAACCAGTTGCCCGGCACCTGCTGAGCGCGCTCCGACCTCTTGCCGACCCTGAACTCCTCGATCGAGCCGTCCCGCTCGGCCAGCACTCCCCGTACCTCGTCCACGGTCATGCCGCGGAACGGGACGCAGTGCAGCAGTTCACCGGTGGCATCGACATCACCGGCCGATTCGTACCGTTCACCGGGCCGGGCTGGACGGGCAAGCCAGATCTGCGCGCTGCCCTGGAACTCCGCGGGAATGCGGAACGAGACCGCGCACCGGCCGCCGGGAGACTCGCATTCCACCGACTCCTCCTCGATGCGAGTCGTTCCCTCCGTGACTTCCCCGCCCGTGACATGGCCGACTGTGCTCGGCGAGCCTGGGGCGATCGACAGTCGGATGTCGAACCCGCGGGCTCTGAACTCGGACGCGAAGCGCTCGGGGCTGGCGTAAAGGTTCTTGACGGTGACGATCCAGTCATCGCCCGAACGCTGGAACGCCAGCGCGGCGGCCGGCGTGATGCCGCTCGGCGCGTCGGTGGGCATGAAGGCCACCCCCGTGACGGCCGCTGCCGCCAGCACTGCGGCGACGGGGATCAACACCGGCCAGCGCACTCTGCGACGTGCCTTGACCTGCGTCGCGACAATCTCGTGGAACAACTCCCGCGCGTCCTGCCCCTGTTCTGGCGCGTGGGGTACGGGGTCGATGGCGGTCACCAGCCGGTCGATCTTGCTCACAGGCTCTCTCCTCTCAGTTCCGTGATCGCCTGGTCTGCTTCCGTCAGGCCCAGCGCCTTGGCCAGCCGCTTGCGTGCGCGGTGCAGCCTGATGCGGGCCGCCGTCGCCGTGCAGCCGAGTACCTTGCCGATCTCCGGGCCGGTCAGGCCTTCCCAGCAGGCCAACGCGAGCACGTCGCGATCACGGGCGGGAAGGCCGTCGAACGCCCCCCGCACATGGTCAAGCCCGTCTGGCCCGGACAGCCGTGTGGCGGACGACTCGTCCTTCAGCCGTTCTGCCAGCCCGGCCCTACGAGACTGGCCGCGCCGTTGGTTGGCCAGGACGCGACGGGCCACGCCGTACAGCCACAGGCGGGCGGCCTCGCCCTCGGGCACGTCGGCGATGCGCCGCCACGCGGTGAGGAACGTCTCGGACATCACGTCCGCTGTGTCCTCGGGCGAGTCCGTACGGCGGGCGGCGTACTGGTGGATGGCCGGGTAGTGCGCGTTGTAGATCGCTTCGAAGCGGTCTCGCGCTCCCGGGGGATGGGTCACAGATGACTCTCCTCGTGCCAAGGTGTCGGACATCTCGATACATGTCCGACACCCTTTCCGAGTGTTTCACCCCGCCGTCCTGGACCGCCGCTCCCAGGGGCCTCCCCGTTCGGTTGCAGGTAGCGTGACCTATCAGTGCCAACAAGCCTGATCCGAGGGATCCCGCAGACCAGGTCACGACGGCTTGCTGGTGCCAACTAACGTGATCTGGCTCAGCGGTCACATGGTGTCGATGACGAGGGCATCGCGGGCAGCGTCGATGACCTCAGCGGTGATCCGGTCGAGCTCGTTGAGCTTCATAACACGTTCGGCCTGGTCCAGTAGCCGGGTGACGAGCCGGAAATTGCCCGCGGTGGTGCGGGCGATCGCGGCGATGGCCTCGGTTGTCGTGGCGTCGAGGATGCCGAGACCGAGATGGCCGAACGCGGTGGCCAGGACGGTGGCGAGTTCGTCGGCGGCAAGGGTTCGGTAGTGGTGGACGAAGCCGATGCGACTGTAGAGCTGCGGGTAGCGGGCCAGCCGCTTTTCGATGCCGGGCATGCCGATGAGGACCAGGCCCAAGGGCGCTGCGGTCGTAGAAGTCGCGGACTTGTTCCATGGCCCGGGTGGTGAGGCGTTCGGCCTCGTCGATGATCACCAGTTCGGTGTAGGGGCAGGCGTCATGCAGGTTGGTCTCGCGTTTGGGGTCGTCGATGTCGCGGGAGCGGACCACCGCGTGACGGTTGGTCATGTCGGTCAGCTCTTTGAGCGCCCGGCCGGGCAGGGTGTTGATCAGGGGCGTATACAACACGGTGTGCCAGTCGGGCCGGTTGGCGCCGCTGTGGAACCAGTCGACGAGCGCGTGCGGCATCTCCAGCAGGTGACGCTGTTCGGTCCAGCAGGCGTAGGTCTCGGCCGAGAGGGTCTTGCCGACGCCGGGCTGGTCGTAGCACAGGCCGATGTAGCGGTGAGTGCGCACAGCGTCGGCAAACTCGCAGAACCTGCGGTGTTCCATGGTCGAGATGAGATTCAGCGAAGTAGGAGCGCGTAACTGCCCACGTCGGGGACTTTTCCAGTTGGGGTTCGGATGTGCTTTGGTCCTGGGCGACCGGTGCTCCTCTACTTCTCGGTGTAGATCTTCAACCGGCGCTGGGCGGTCGGAGCCGCAGCGGCCAAGAGTTACGCCACGGTGTTCAACGCCTGGGCCGTGCTGCGCCGCCGGGGCGGGGTCCGGGCGCGACCTGACCCCGCCCTGCCATCGATCACGGATACGTGTAGTGCAGGTCGTCGCTCTGGTCGCTGCATTTGGTGGCGTTGCTCCAGCAGGAGGCGAGGTCAGGGTCTGTCGCGGTGCCGATGGGTGGGATGACCACGACCTCCAGATCCTGCACTTGAATGAGCTGCGCCTTGTTGGGGACGTTGTTGGTGATGTTGTCGACGATGCGGCGGCTCGGCGCGGCTTTGTAGGTGAAGCTGATGGCTACCGCCACAAGGTCGGCGGTCTGGCCGGAGGGCCCATATTTGGCGTAGAAGTTGACGCGCAGGGAGCAGGCGCGGTTGGTGCCGCCGTGCGCGGCATCGGGGTAGGTGAAGGCGTAGCGCAGGTTGGTGGGCTGGTCGCCGGTCGGCATGTCGGGTGCGTAGCCGTCCACGGGGACGGCCTTTTGGTTCCAGCATTCGTCGACGGATGCGGTGGCGTCGGCCGCGGGGGCGTGCACGGTCAGCAGCAGGGGTGCGGCGATGGCGGCGGCCGCGCGGCGAGCCCATCGCGGGCGGGGCATGGTCATTGAGATTCCTCACGGACGGGGTGGCCGGGGATGAGAAGGGGTCTCACAGTGTGGGGATGAGCAGGGTGCGTGAGGAGCCGAACTTCCACGAGCCGCCGCTGAAGCTGTAGGCGACGCGCTGCGTGCCGTCGAGGGTGACCTTGACCTCGCAGGCCTTCCCCACCTTGCAGTGGGTTCGGTACTCGGTGGGGTCGTCTTTCCAGGGGCCGAGACCGTCGAAGTCCCTGGTTTCGATGTAGGTGCTGGAGACAAGGTCGTATTCGGCGAAGGGCATGCTCCACGGGCAGGTGACCGACGCGGTCCAGTCCCGCGACAGCTGGTGGGTGTCCCTGCTGTTGAGGTCGACGCTGCACTGGGTGGGGAGCTGGAACTGGCAGTAGTCCGCATTCGAACTGGGCAGGCCGCAGTTCTTCACCAGCTTGTAGGTCAGCGGCGAGTGCTTTTTGGTCAGCAGGGTGTCGGGCTGGGCGATGACATCCGACCGCAGGTTCCTGCTGACGGGGATGTAGTCCTTGCCGGCCTGGCAGGGGCGGCCGTCGCATTGGATAACCCAGCCCATGCCTCCCACCGCGTCGATGTGGGCGCGGTGGGCGGTCTTGTTCGGGGTGCCGCACTCGGGCGGACTGCCGCCGCGGGTCCAGTACTCGGCGAAGACCTGCGTCTTGAAGAAGGTGGGGGTGGCGGTGATCCGGGAGTTGCCGGTGGGCTTGATCACGACGGCGTCGGCGACGGCGAAGGTGACGGTCTTGGCGGTGCTCACCGAGTGTGTCGAAGTGTAGACGGTCTCGCCGCTGACCTCGAAGATCTTCTCCACCGGGACCAGCTTCCCGGCGATCTTGGCGCTGACGCTGTAGGTGTCGGCGACCGTGTTGGTGGTGGTTCTGGTGTTGGTCGCGGTCAGGGTGTGCTGGTTGGCGTCGCCCTTGCTGATCACCACGGCGTCTCCGCCGGGCTCGGTGTAGACCGCCTTGAACGGTTTGCGAACCGCGTAGGCGACGCCGTCGCAGGGCAGGCTGTAGGGGTTGGAGAACACCAGGTCCTCGCTGCGGGAGAAGTCACCACGCTTGGCAAGAGCACCGGCCGATGCCGGGGGTGCTGCGAGCGCCATCAGGGCGCCGAGGGTGACGGCGACGGCCATCAGACGCGCCACCGCCGATCGTGTGCTCGGTCTCATCGCTGCTCCGAAGGGGGTTGGGGTGGGATCAGTGCGGGGCGGGGTCAAACCAGGACCGGGTGTACCTGGTCCGTGGCGTCGGCCTGTACGGTCTTGATGTCCTCGCCGGGGTCGCCGCCACGGCTGGGGTGAGCGGTCATCGTCGTCCCCCCCACGTCGAGAAGGGCCTGGCGCTGGGTTTCGACGATTCGGGCGTCGGCCCCGTGTCGCGCGCCACGGTCAGCGCGAGAACGGTCTCGTGGAGGAAGCCTCCTCATGATCGCTCCTTGCTGCCGCGAGGGCTGTTTCTGTGGATCCAGTCACCCCATTGATAGCGGAGCGTAGTTGATCGTCAACGTTCGGTAATCGACTTCTGGCTGTGGCGCCACGAGGGGGTGCGCGCCCAAGCCTGAACCCTTTCGTGTCGTCGCCGGTCGGAATGGATGGCTCCCCTCGCCGCGGCCGACGTTGACGAAGGCCGGGACTCGGGCCGAAAGGGGCAGACGTCGCGAACGACCCCACGGCCGGGCAAGGATGGGCGGGACGGCCACGCCCTGACCCGAAACCGCGTTCGCCTTTCCTGTGTGCGATCACCCACCCGCCGATGGAGTTCAAAGACGCCGCCGCGCGATACCCGCGCTGGGCGGGGCACCGACCCACCGCGATCCTTGGCGGGCGGCAGGCCGCGCCCCGAGGCCTCACTAACGCCACTGACCGTTCCATTGCTGCTCGACCCCCTGATCGTGGCCGGCACGGGGCGTCCGGCCGGGAACCCGGCACCGTAGGCAACAAGCCGCGGCCGCCGCACAGGTGCCGGCCGCGCAGAAAGATGAGGAATCCGAGGAGTTCGAGGGCTGGTTCAAGCCCTGACCGCCGACGGCCTTTCGAGCGTTTCGGGGGAGCTTCGATCCGGGAGGGCCGGGTCTCCTCGGTGACGCTGCTGCGCCGGTTGGGCAATCAACTCACACAAGAATGGCTTGTATCGGCCTTCGGGGAGGATCGGACCGGATTTTGGCGCTACGCCATCAGGGGCTTGCATTCGGTACCTAGGTACAGGTTTACCGTCGAGACATGACACAGGACATCGCCGTTGACCTGGGATGGGTCCCTTCCGCCTGCACCCTTCCCACCGCCGAGCAGCCGCTGCGCGTGGCCGAGTTCGACGCCTTGTTCGCCGACGCGGTGCGGGGCGTGACGCGGCCGGAGCGTGCCCGGCTGCGCCTGGACCTCGCCTTCGGTCCGGGCAACGCCGCCCGGGCCGCCGAACTGATGGCCAGGGAGAACGGCTGCTGCTCGTTTTTCTCCTTCGCCCTCACCGTCGCCGACGGCGGCCTGACGTTGGAGGTCGCCGTCCCGGACGAGCACATCGACGTTCTGGACGCACTGCAGTCCCGTGCGGTCTCCGCGGCCGCGCGCTGAGCCGGGGAGACGATGATGATGGACCGCATCAGCCGTGCGGACCTGCTCGCTCTCCTGGAGGCCGGGAGCGTGCAGGTGGTGGAGGCCCTACCGGCCGACGCCTTCGCCTCCGGGCACCTTCCCGGTGCCCGCAACGTTCCTGACCAGGTGTCGGCCGAACTCGCCGGGCAGGTCGCCCCTGATCGGGCGGCCCCGGTGGTGGTCTACTGCTCCGGCCCGTACTGCAACCGCTCGAAGATCGCCGCTGCCGCGTTCGCCCGGCTCGGGTACGCCGACGTGCGTGTCTACGCCGGAGGCAAGCAGGACTGGGCCGAGGCGGGGCTGGCCTTCGAGGGCAGCCCCGCGCCCGCCGCCACGGTGGGGAGGACGGCATGAGGCAGGACATCGTGCTGCAGGGCCCGGGTGGGCCGTACCTGCGCAGCGGGCAGGTGGCTGAGCAGGCCGGGGTTAATCCGCAGACCTTGCGCTACTACGAGCGGCGTGGGCTGATCGCCGAGCCGGTGCGCAGTCCCGGCGGCCACCGGGCCTACCCGCCGGAGACGGTGACCCTGCTGACGGTGATCAAGGCCGCGCAGCGGCTGGGTTTCACGCTGGAGGAGGTGGCTGAGCTGCTCGACACCGGACGGCGCGGCCACCCCACCCCGGACCTGCGGGCCCGCGCCCAGGCGAAGATCGCCGAGGTGGAGGAGAGGATCGCGGACCTGACCACCATCCGTGCCGCGTTGGCCGAGGTGGTCTCCGCAGGCTGTGACAGCCTGACGAACTGCACCTGCCCGGACTGCCCGATGCCGTTCGCCGATCTGGCCGAAGGCCGCACCCCGAAGGAGGATTGACGCCGGTGAGCGGCAACCCTGATCACCGTGCGCCGGTCGCGGTATCTCTGGCCACATCCGCTAAGGCGGCGAACAACCGTGACCGTGGCGCCAACAGCGTCAACGGCGGGCCGCCGCGGCGCAGCAAGGTCGCTGCCGCACTGGCGGTGCTGGCGTGTACGGCCTGCTGCGCGTTGCCGGTCCTGATCGGCGCCGGGCTCCTGACCGGGGCGGGCGCCGCGCTCGCCGAACAGACCCTTCTGGCTGTCGCGGGCCTGCTGCTGGCCTCGGCGGGCGGCATGTGGTGGCTGCATCGTCGCAGGAGCGGCCGAAGCGCCCCGCCCGGGGGAGCGTGCGGTTCGTCGGCGTGCGGCTGCGGCGACTGCTGACCCCGCACCACCGCTGTGGGGCCGCGTTCCCTTTCCCGGCCCCGCGCCTTTTGTCTCCGGTGCTTGGCGCACCGGCTGTCTTCCCTCCTCTCGCCGGTCTCTTGCGCACGCGCCCAGGCCACTCTTCCCTCTCTTTTCACGTCCTTGACGCGACCGCGCGCCCGGACACCGGCCCGGCGCGCCGTCGCGTCATGCCCTGCTTTTCCGACCCACGATCTGGAGATCGTCTCTTGATGTGTCGTCTACGTTTCGCTGCCGCGCTCGCCGCCGCGGCGGCCGTCCTGCTGGCCTGCGGCACCACCCCCTCCGGCAGCACCGGTCAGGAACCCGCGGGCAAGCTCGCCTTCACCGCCACCACGGTGGACGGCGCCGCCTTCCAGGGCACCACCCTGCAAGGCAAGGACGCGGTGTTGTGGTTTTGGGCGCCGTGGTGCGGCGAGTGCCGCCGCGAGGCCCCGAACGTGGCCGCCGTGCAGGCCTCGGCAGGAGGCAAGGCCGTTTTCGTCGGCGTGGCCGGTCTGGGCGAGGTCGCCGACATGAAGGGCTTCGTCGCCGAGTTCACGCTGAACGCCTTCCCGCACTTGGCCGATGTCACCGGGGAGATCTGGAAGCGCTTCGGTATCGTCCGCCAGCCCGCCTACGCCTTCATCGACGACGACGGCACCGTCGAGGTCGTCCGGGGCGAGCTGGGCCAGGAGGCGCTGGCCGCCAAGGTCGCCGACCTCACCGGGAGCTGACCGGTGATCGAGACGTTGGCGTTCGCGCTGGCGGCCGGGGCGCTGGCGGCGGTGAACCCGTGCGGGTTCGCCATGCTGCCCGGCTACCTTGCCCTGTTCATCTCCGGCCCCGGCCCGGACGGCAAGGGAACAGGCAGGCTGGCCGTGGCCGGGCGGGCGCTGGCCGCCACGGCGGCGATGAGCGCCGGTTTCCTGGCGGTCTTCGGCACGTTCGGGCTGGTGCTGGCGCCGTTCGCGAGCGGGCTGCAGCGGTGGATCCCGGTGCTGACCGTGGTCATCGGCGGCGTGCTGACCATTCTCGGGGCGTTCATGCTGGCCGGGCGCTCCATCAAGCTGCCTGCGGTCGGTTCGCGCGCCGGTCTGCGTGCCGGTCGGCACCCGGCTTCCAGCCCGGCGGCCCTGTTCGGGTACGGACTGGCCTACGCCACGGCGTCGCTGGGGTGCACCATCGGCCCGTTCCTGGTCGTGACCGCCACCACCTTCCGGGCCGGGAACATCGTCGGTGGCCTGGTGGCCTACCTCGCCTACGCCGCCGGGATGGGTGCGGTCGTCGGCGTCCTGGCCGTGAGCGCGGCACTGGCCAAGAACGGCGCCGCCCGGCTGCTGCGCCGCACCCTCCCGCACATCGGGCGCCTCAGCAGTGTGCTTCTACTGGTCAGCGGCGCCTATGTCGCCTGGTACGGCTGGCACGAGCTGCAGGTCACGGCCGGGCGGGACAGCGCTGATCCTGTCATCGACGCCGCCGCGAAACTGCAGAACACGCTCGCCGCCTGGGTCGACGGGCTCGGCCCCTGGACCGTGGCGCTCACCGTCCTGGCGCTGCTGGTGCTGGGTGGGCTCGGTGTGGTGGCCGCGCTACGGCGGCGTAGCCGCATCAGCACGCCCGCCGAGTAGCCGCGACGGTTCGCCGTCACGCCCCGGGAGGCGGCCGCCGTGACGGGTGCCGGACTGGACCTTTGAGCCAACTCAAACCTCTACCCTGGCGGGCGTGCGCATTTCCGAGGTCGCGGCCCGGTCCGGCGTTCCCGCGACCACGCTGCGCTACTACGACGGCATCGGTCTGATCCACGCTGGCCGTGAACCCAACGGCTACCGCGACTACGACGAGACGGTGTTGGGGCGGCTGGCGTTCATCGAGGCCGCCCAGCGTCTCGGTTTGGCCTTGCCGGAGATCGCCGAACTGCTCGTGGTCGTCGAGGGCGACACCTGCACTCAGGTCCGCGAAGCACTGCACCCCAAACTGGCCCAGCGGCTGCAGGAGCTGGACGCGCATCTGGCGAATCTGCACCTGCTGCGTGATCGGCTCGCCGCCGCGACCGACCAGGTGGCGGCCTGCCCCGACAGCGGCGCCTCCTGCCGCAGCGAATGCATGCTCCTGGCCCGGCCGCACGGCCCCTGCCGCCCCGGCAACACCGACGACCAGCGGAAGAATCAGGAGAAACAGTGAGCACGTCCCGGGTCCTCGCCTGGTGGGACAAGCACCAGATCCCCCTCTACCTGGCCGCCATCGCCGTCGGCGCGCTCGCCGGACTGGCCGCCCCGCAGGCCGCTCCCGGGCTGGAGGCGGCGATCAACCCGGTGCTGGCGCTTCTGCTGTTCGCGACGTTCCTGGCCGTGCCGATGGGCGAGATCGGACGGGCCTTCCGTGACGTGCGGTTCCTGGCCACGGTACTGGTGGCGAACTTCGCGCTCGTTCCGCTGCTCGCCTACGGCCTGTCGCGGTTCGTCGCCGACGACCGCGCCCTGCTGCTGGGGCTGCTGCTCGTGCTGCTGACGCCGTGCATCGACTACGTGATCGTCTTCACCGGGCTGGCCGGCGGGGCACAGGCGCGGCTGCTGGCCGCCGCGCCTGTGCTGATGCTGGTCCAGATGCTTCTGCTGCCGGTCTATCTCTTCCTCTTCGCCGGGGCGGACGTGCTGGCCATGGTGGAGATTACACCGTTCGCCGAAGCGTTCGCCGTGCTCATCGCCGCGCCGCTGGCCGCCGCCGCGCTCGTGCAGGCGCTGGCGCGACGACACCGGGCCGGGCAGATCATCGAGGAGATCATGGCCGGAGCCATGGTGCCGCTCATGATGGCCACCCTCGCCGTCGTCGTCGGCTCCCAGATCGCCGCGGTCGGCGCGCAGGCGACGGTACTGGCGCGGCTGCTTCCGCTGTATGCCGCCTTCGTGGTACTCGCCGTGACCGTGGGGCGGCTCGCCGCCCGTACGGCGCGCCTCGACGTGGCGGCCACGCGGGCGGTCATGTTCTCCTGCGCCACCCGCAACTCCCTGGTCGTGCTCCCGCTCGCCCTCGCCCTGCCGCCCGCGCTCGGCCTCGCGCCGCTCGCGGTGGTCACCCAGACGCTGGTGGAACTGGTGGCGATGGTCACCCTCGTCCGCCTGGTCCCCAAGCTGGTACCCGATGCGGCTCCGTCGGACACGACCCCTGCGGCAGGCTGCTGACCTTCCAGGTCAGAGGTAGGCGGTCAGGCCGCGGCCGTTGAGCGGCTCGCACGGTCCGGGCTCCCCAGCGTGCGGGCCAGCAGTTGCAGGGCGCCCGCCACCACGACGGCGATCACCACGTGCATCGACGTCAACGCGATCTGGCTCACCCCGTCGAACCCGGCGGTGAACGTCATGGCCACCGTGGCCAGCGCCAGCAGCGGCCCCGCCACCTGGGCGACGCGCACCATGACCGGCCAGCGCGAGCCCAGCAGCGCGGCGGCCACCAGCCCGGCCGTCATCGGGACCACCGTCATGGTGATCACCCCCTGCGGCGCCGTGGTCGTATGCGGACGGCCGCCAGCCTCCAGGTAGACGAACGACCCGCCCAGGCCCCGGCCGATCAGCCAGATCAGCAGGTTCACCGCCAGCGCGCCCAACACCGCACCCACGACGATCCACACCGGGCGCACCCGTGCCGCGTCAGCCATCACGAACTCCTCAACGTCACCAGAAACAGGGGCAGGCGGAAACCAACGCGCCCGCGGAAGACGGCGCCACCCCTCCCAGGAGGGGCTGGTTCCGCCTCGACGGTAAGGGTGTACCTGGGTACGGACTTCAAGTCCTCCGGTCTGGGCCTGTGGTTACGCCCCGGCGCGGCTCCTTTCCGGAGCACTCGATTCCCACCCTCTTCAGGCTTGCGCGTCGCGATTCTGTGGGGGCTGTGGCAGGCCGTGCTGGATGCGGCGCGTCCTGTCCGGAAGGCTCATCGTCATGGGCCGCCTGCGCTGACCAGGTTGTGTCCGGCGCGGGAAGGTTTTTCGGTGTCCCTGTCGTATCGAGGCTTCGGCCGATCGTCGGTGAGGTGAGGGCCAAGGCCGTCGGCGGGCATGTCGCGGTGTCCGGCTCGCGGTCAGGCGAGGTGTATCCGGCAGGGGATCTCGCGGACGGCCTTGGCCGAACCTCACCGATTGAGCGCGAAGGAGCGCATGATGAATCCCACGCTGAACACGATCGACATCGTGGTATCCGACCTGGACGCTTCGATCGCCTTCTACGCCCGGCTCGGGCTGGAGTTCACGATCGATGAGCACTCTCCCGGGCACGCCGGTTGTGACCTGCCGAACGGGCTGCACGTCATGCTGGACACCGAGGGCTTCCGCACACCGTTGCTGCCCGGCTGGAGTGCGCCGAGGGGCGGGCCGCGCACGCTGCTGTGCTTTGCGTTCGAGGCCCCGGCCAAGGTGGACGCCATGTACGCCGAGCTCGTCGAGGCGGGGTATCGGGGGCTCGCCGAGCCGTTCGACGCGTTCTGGGGGATGCGGTACGCCACGGTGGCAGACCCGGACGGAGGCGGCGTCGACCTGTACGCCGCGCTTCCGGCCGGCTGACCTGCGGATGAGACAACGGCGAAGGGGATTGCGGCATGAAGTACGTGCTGATGTTCATCGAGACCGAGGAGTTCGCGCAGCAGCTGGAGGCGATGGGCGAGCTGGAGCGGCGCCAGGCCTATGAGGCGGTGGGCCGGTGGTTCGCCGAGCACGCTGAAGTGATCACTCACCATACGCATCTGGCGCCGGTGCACACCGCCACCACGCTGCGCTTGAACGGCGCCGAGCCGATGGTCACCGATGGGCCGTTCGTGGAAGGCAAAGAGGTGGTGAGCGGGTTCGCCGAGGTCGAGGTGGCCGATCTGGACGAGGCGTTGAAGCTGGCCCGCTCATGGCCGGCGTGCCCGATCGTGGAAATCCGCCCCGCCTCATGACCAGCCCCGCGGACCAGCCCGCTGGCGGCATCGCCGGTGAGGGTCTCGGCGGCGACAGCGGGCAGGTGCTGGCTCACGTGGTGCGCGAGCACGCCGGCCGGCTGGCGGCGAGTCTGATCTCGCTGCTGGGTGACTTCTCCGCCGCCGAGGACCTGGTGCAGGACGCCGTGGAGGCGGCCCTGCGCCGCTGGCCCGTCGAGGGGATCCCGCAGCGGCCGCAGGCGTGGCTGTACACGGTGGCGCGGCGGCGGGGGCTGGATGTGCTGCGGCGCGAGTCGAACTACCGGGCCAAGCTGGCCCAGCTGCGCCGGCCCGAGCCGGGGATGGCCGATGACCGGTTGCGGCTGATCTTCACCTGCTGTCATCCGGCACTGGCCCCGGCGGCACGGATCGCGCTGACGCTGCGGGTGGTGTGCGGGTTGTCCACCGGACAGATCGCCGCGGCGTTCGTGGCGCCGGAGGCGACGGTGGCCCAGCGCATCACCCGGGCGAAGAAGAAGATCAGCCAGGCCGGCATCCCCTACCGCGTTCCGGCGGCCGACGAGCTGGCGGAGCGGCTGGCCTCGGTGCTGGCGGTCGTCTACCTGATGTTCAACGAGGGCTACCTGTCCAGCACAGCCGAGCGCGCCCAGGCGCGTGATCTCGTCGAGGACGCCGAGTGGCTGGCCGCCCTGCTGGTCAACCTGGCGCCGGGTGAGCCGGAGGTGGCCGGGCTGCTGGCGTTGATCCGGCTGCACCGGGCACGCGGTGCGGCCCGTTTCGACGAGTGCGGCCGTCTGGTGTTGCTGGCCGATCAGGACCGCTCCCGCTGGGACCGCCATGCGATCGAGCAGGCGAGCGCGCTGCTGACGCGCACGGCTCGTGCGCATCGACGGCCGGGGCCCTATCAGCTGCAGGCGGCGATCGCGGCCTGCCACGCGGAGGCGCCCTCGTTCGAACAGACCGACTGGGCGCAGATCCTGGTGCTCTACGACATGCTGCTGCGCATGGCCCCCTCGCCGGTCACCCGGCTGAACCGGGCGATCGCGCTGCGCCACGTGCGTGGCGCGGGGGCGGCGCTGGCCGAAGTCGATGAGCTGGAGCGCGATCTGGCTTCTTATGTGCTCTGGCACGCCACCCGCGCTGAGTTCCTGCGCGCGCTGGGAGCGGCCGAGCAGGCACGGGCCTGCGACGAGCGGGCGCTGGCGCTGGCCACCAACCCCGCCCAGCAAGCTTTGCTGACCGAGCGGCTCGCCTGGAATTGAGAACCGACGGCCGTGAAACGTGCCTGGTCACCGGCTCTCAGCCGTCCGGGTGCCAGGGCGCGCCCGGGTTCGTGGGGCGGGCTTCGCCGCTGACCCGCAGCGCGTAGGTGGGCCGGTCACGGCCGGGCACCGGGCCGAGGTAGCGATGCCCGGTCAGGTGGCACCAGGCGGGCAGATCCAGCGGCGCGGCAGGGTCGGCGGCGATGAGGTGTACGACGCTGCGCGGGGGCAGGCCGGCCACCAAACGGCTCAGCTCGATCAGCAGCTGGACGCAGTGGCGGCCGCCGCCGTCCAGTACCACAGGCTCCGGCGGGCCGTCGGCGCCGTCGTCCGCGGTGGCGTTCGCGTGCTCGTCGTTCATGGCGCTGTCGTTTCTACGACGCCGAGGAGCGGAGGGAGACGGTCAGGGTCGCGTCGGCCAGCGCGGCTGCCGCTGTCTCGACGTCGTCGCCGGTGCTCCAACGGCCCAGCGACAGCCGCAGCGCGCTCAGCGCTCTGGCGGCGTGCAGGCCCATGGCCGACAGCACGGAGGACGGAGTGTGGGTGCCGCTGTGGCAGGCCGAACCGGTGGAGGCCGCCACCATGGGCGCGGCGGCGAGGAGGTCGTGTCCGCCAACGCCGTCGATGCTGATGTTCAGCGTGTTGGGCAGGCGCTCACGCGCGGGGCCGTTGAGGTGGACACGGTCCGGCAGCGCCGCCTCCAGGAGCCGGTGCAGGTTGTCGCGCAGCTGTGCGAGGCGGGCGGGCACGCCGGTGGCGAGGTCGCGTGCGGCCAGGGCGGCGGCGGCGCCGAGGGCGACGGCCAGGGCGACGTTCTCGGTGCCGGCACGCAGGCCGCGCTCTTGCCCTCCTCCGTAGACGACCGGCTCCAGCGCCACGCCCTCGCGTACGTACAGTGCGCCGACGCCCTTGGGCGCGTACATCTTGTGCCCGGCCACGGTGAGCAGGTCCGTACCCAGCTCGGTGACGTCCAGCGGGATCTTGCCCGCTGCCTGGGCGGCGTCACAGTGCAGTAGCGCGCCCCGGGCGTGGGCAAGGGCGGCCAGCTCGGCGACCGGTTGCAGGGCGCCGGTTTCGTTGTTGGCGGCCATCACCGACACCAGCACCGTGTCCTCATCCAGTACGGCGGCCAGCGCGGCCGGGCGCACCAGCCCGTCGCCGTCGACGGGCAGCACCGTGACCCGGGCGCCGTGCAGGCGCCGCAGCATGTGGCAGGTTTCCAGCACGGCGGGGTGCTCGGTGGCCTGGGTGATCACGTGCGGGCGCGGGCGCCCAGCGGCGAGTACCGCGCCGCGTATGGCCAGCAGGTTCGCCTCGGAGCCGGAGGCGGTGAACACCACCTGCGGCGCGTGCGCCCCGATCAGGGCGGCGACCTGCGTGCGGGCGTCGGCGAGTGCCCGGCGGGGCCTTTCGGCGTACGGGTGGCCGCTGGAGGGGTTGCCGAAGTGGACGGTCAGATAGGGCAGCATCGCCTCGATCACCTGTGGATCGACGGGCGTGGTGGCGTTGTAGTCCAGGTAGACCCGCTCAGCGGGTGTGTCGCTCACGCCGGTTTCCCGACGGCGACGGGCAACTCGGCCAGCCGCCATTCGAGCATGCCGTCGGCCAGGCGGATCGCGTGCCGTCCGCGGCCGGTCAGCAGGCGGACCGCGTCGTAGGCGAACGCGCAGTATTCGCCGCGGCAGTAGACGACGATCTCGGCGTCGGCGGGCAGGTCGTCGATCCGACCGGCCAGTTCGGCGACGGGGATGCTGACGGCTCCGGGGATGTGACCGGCCAGGTATTCCTCCACCGGGCGAACGTCGAGCACCACGACGTCTCCCGCGGCGACGCGCTCGCGCAACTCCTCGCGGGTGACCTCCGCCGCGCCGTCCTGGCCGAGGTAGGCCTCCCGTGCGGGCGGGACGGCGGCCTGGTGGTTCTCGGCAACGGTGCGCAGCAGCGCGAACAGCCGGGCGACGTCGTCACCGGCCAGCCGGTAGTGGATGCGCACGCCGTCGCGGCGGGTGGTGACGAACCCGGCCTGCTTGAGCGTCTGCAGATGGGCTGAGGCGGTGGTCAGGTTCAGGCCCGCCGCCGTGGCGAGGGCCTCGACGGTGCGTTCGCCCTGGGCGAGCAGGTCGAGCAGTTCCAGGCGTTTTCCGCTGGCCAGGGCCTTGCCGCTGGCGGCGAATGCTTCATACAGCCGGGCTTTGGCCTGGACGGGGGTTGCGTCACTCATCCAATCCTCCATTAATCTATGGAATATTGTACATAGAGGTGAGGGTTGTGCGCGACCCTCCGCGGCCCTGCCGGGGTCAGATCTTGGAGGACATCGTGGGGTTCATCGACGACCACCTGATGCCGCTGGTGGATGAAGGGCTGGGCAACAGCGCCTACCTGCTCGACCTGGGCGACGGCCGGGCGCTGGCCGTGGACGCGAGCCGTGACCTGCGCGCTTTGCGTGCCGTCGCCCGCCGTCGCGGTCTGACGGTCGCCTATGCGGCCGACACGCACCTGCACGCCGACTTCTTGTCCGGCGCTGTGCAGCTTGCCTACGACACGGGGGCGAGCGTGCTGGCCTCCGCGGCAGGCGTACGCGCCTTCCCGCACCAGGATCTGGCCGACGGTGACGAGGTCGACCTGGGCGGGCTGCGGCTGCGTGTGCTGGCCACGCCCGGCCACACCGACGAGCACCTGTCGTTCCTGCTGCTCGATGACGGCCGCGAGCTGGGGGTGTTCACCGGCGGGTCGCTGATCGTGGATTCTGCTGCCCGCACTGACCTGCTCGGCGCGGATCGCACCGAGGAGCTGGCCCGCGCCCAGTACCGCTCGCTGCGCCGGCTGGCCACGCTGCCGGACGCGACCGCGGTGTGGCCCACTCACGGCGCGGGCTCGTTCTGCTCGGCGCCGCCCGGCGCCGAGCGCACCACCACCATTGGCGCGCAGAAGCAGACCAACCCGTTGCTGGCCGCACCGGATGAGGACACCTTCGTGGAGCGGCTGGTGGCGAGCCTCGGCTCCTACCCCGCCTACTTCGCGCGCCTGACCGAGGCCAACCGGCGTGGCCCCGCTGTCCTGGCCGGCACACCGCCGCTGCCGGCGCTCGATGCCGGGCAGGTCAAGGCGATGCTCGCCGACGGCGGCCAGGTGGTGGACGTACGGCCTGCCGCCGAGTTCGCGGCCGGACACATCCCCGGTGCGCTGTCCATCCCGCTACGGGATCAGTTCGCCACCTGGCTGGGCTGGCTGCTGCCCGACACCACGCCTCTGGTCTTCGTCGCCGGTGACGGGCAGGACCTGGCGGAGGTCGTGTGGCAGGCGTACAAGATCGGTTATGAGCGGCTGTCCGGGCACCTGGCCGGCGGCATGTCCGCCTGGCTGGAAGCTGGCCACCCTCAGACGACCACCGCGTTCGTCACCGCCGACCAGACGCCGGACGGCCCCTATCTCGACGTGCGGCAGGAAACCGAATACGCCGCCGGGCACGTGCGGGGCGCCTTACACCTCGAACTCGGCGACCTCGCCGGCCGTGCAGGCGATGCCCCGGCCGGTGTGGTGGTGGCCTGCGGGCACGGCGAGCGCGCCATGACCGCCGCGAGCCTGCTGGAACGCGCCGGGCACACCGGCGTGACCGTCCTTGACGGCGGCCCGGCCGACTACGCCGCCGCCCACGGCACGAAACTCGACGCGACTGAGGGCGGCGCCCGGTGAGCACAGGCACGGCCGCGCCCGTACGGCTCGGCTTGCGGGAGAACCGGCTGCAGTTCACCCTGCTCGTCGTCGTCAACGTCTGTGTGGGCGGCCTGGTCGGGCTGGAGCGCACCACCGTGCCGCTCATCGGCACCGACGTGTTCGGGCTGACCAGCGACCTGGCGGTGTTCTCCTTCATCATCGCCTTCGGCGCGACCAAGGCTCTGACCAACCTCGCCGCCGGTGCGCTGACCGCGCGCTTCACCCGCAAGCAGCTCCTGCTGACCGGGTGGCTGATCGGCACGCCGGTGCCGTTCATGCTCGCGTGGGGGCCGTCGTGGTGGTGGATCGTCGCGGCGAACGTACTGCTCGGCCTCAACCAGGGCCTGGCCTGGTCGATGACCGTCAACATGAAGATCGACCTGGTCGGCCCGGCCCGCCGGGGACTTGCCACCGGCCTGAACGAGGCCGCCGGCTACACCGCGGTCGGCCTCACCGCGCTGCTCACCGGCTACCTGGCCACCACCTATGGCCTGCGCCCGGCTCCCGAGCTCATCGGTGTCGTGTTCGTCGCCGCCGGCCTGGCGTTGTCGCTCATCGTGCGCGACACCGCCGCCCACGTCGCTCTGGAGCTTGCCCAGCACCCCAAGCCGCTGCCCGACGGCGAACACCCTGGGCTGGCCTCCACGTTCGCGCGCACCTCCTGGCGGGAACGCTCGCTGCGCGGCGCCAGCCAGGCAGGGCTGGTCAACAACCTCAACGACGGCCTGACCTGGGGAGTGTTCCCGCTGCTGTTCACCGACCACGGCCTCGGCCTGGCCGCCGTCGGCCTGATCAAAGGCCTGTACCCGATCCTGTGGGGCATCGGCCAGATCCCCACCGGGCACCTGGCCGACCGCATCGGCCGCAAGCCCCTCATCGTGTCCGGAATGCTGGTCCAGGCGGGCGGGTTCGTGCTCGCACTGGTCCTGCTGGAGCGGCCGCTGCTGGCCGGGATCGCCTCGGCCGTCGCGCTCGGACTGGGCACCGCCATGGTCTACCCGGCGCTGATCGCCTCGGTTTCCGACCACGCCCACCCCGCCTGGCGGGCAGGCGCGCTGGGCACCTACCGGTTCTGGCGCGACATCGGCTACGCTGCCGGAGCCCTGCTCGCCGGCCTTCTGGCCGACGCCTTCGGCCTGGAGGCCACCGTCGTCGCCGCCGCCGTACTCACCGCCGGCTCCGGGCTGCTGGCCGCCTGGTGGATCACCGAGCACCCCAGGTCCTGATCGCCTGCGGATGGCCGCTACCGGTCCGGGCGCACCTGCGTTGATGCGCCACAGCCGTCGCCCCAGGCTCCGACGACCCTGCCCGCCCGGCGTGAGCACTCACCGGGCTTCGGCCAGCGCCACCGCGACCTCAGGCAGCGAGCACGGCACTGAGATCAGGGGCTGAGAGCCGCTCGGCCAGCCCGGCCCCCACCTCGATCACCTCACTGGTCAGGCCGGTCAGCAGTTCGCGGCGGCGCTCGGCCGGTCCGCTCTCGTTCAGGGCGCGGGCCGTCTTCGGATGCATCCGGCCGAAGACCGGCCGCCGCAGGTTCGTCTTCGTGCGCGTCCTGGTCACGGTGGTCACCAGGTGACCGGCAGGGCGGTCAGGCCGCCGGTCAGCACGTGGGCGTTGAAGCTCAGATCCTCGGTCGAGCACCCAAGCTTGAGGGTGGGGAATCGGGCGGCCAGCTGGGAGAAGACCACGTGCAGCTCGATGCGGGCCAGGGGCGCTCCGATGCAGTAGCGGGCGCCGTGACCGAACGACAGGTGCGGCACAGCCGCGCGGTCGATGTCGAAGCGGTCCGGGTCGGCGAACACTGTGGCGTCGTGGTTGGCCGCGCCGTTGTCCAGCAGCACCAGGTCTCCGGCGCGCACCTGCACACCGGCGATCTCCAAGTCGGTGCGGGCGTAGCGCGGAATGCCGCCACCGCCCAGGCCCGGCGCGCGCAGGATCTCCTCCACCGCCGCGTCGATGCGGGACGGATCCTCCACCAAGGCCTGCCACTGCTCCGGGTAGGCCAGCAGCCACAGCGCTCCCTCGTCGATCGCGGCGACGGTGGTCTCGTGGCCGGCGAACAGCAGGAACATGCTCATCGAGGCGGCCTCGTCGTCGCTCACCCCGGCGGTGGCGGCCAGCCGGGAGATCACATCCGCGTCCGCGTCCGCCTCGGCCCGTTTGCGTGTCACCAGGTGTCGGCCGTAGAGAAACAGCTCGGTCAGGCCTTGCTCGGAGCGGGCGCGGTCGGTGACGTCGCCGGCGGCCTGGGTCCAGGCCCGGAACCGGGCGCGGTCGGAGTACGGCACACCGAGCAGCTCGCAGATGACCGCGATGGGCAGGGGCAGCGCGAGCGCGGCGTGCAGATCAGCGGGCGGCCCTGCGGCGGCCAGATCGTCCAGCAGACCGCTGGTGAGCGTTTCGACCCGGGCTCGCAGCGCGCGCATGCGCTTGGGCGAGAAGTGCGGCTGCAGGAGCGAGCGCATACGCCGGTGGTCGGCCCGCTCGGTGTCGAAGTCGCCCAGCGGGCCGCCGAACACGGCCGATTCCCCTGTTCGGGAGGCCTTGTCCGGCTCACGGTGGGATCGGCCGAGCCGGTCGTCGTCCAGCAGGGCGCGCACCTGCCAGCCGGGATGGCCGACCGCGGTGCGGATGGCGTGGATGGAGCCGCGGGACTGCAACTCGCGCAGCAGCGGCGCGGGCCGCATCGGGTCGGGCTGCTCGTACGGCAGCTGGACAGGGACGGTCGGCATGAACCCTCCAGAAAGTAGACAAGAATTTGTATACTTCAATGTCTAAAAAGCTATATGTATACTTTGATTTCTACAAGTGGAGGGCTGATGAGCAATCCCGAAGCAGGCGGCGAGGCCGTCACGGCACCGCCGGTGCGGCGGCTGCGCCGCGCGGAGCGGCGCGAGCAGATCCTGGACGCGGCCACCCGCGCCTTCGCCCGCGCCGGATATGCCGCCACCGGCCTGGACGACATCGCCGCCGAGGCCGAACTGACCCGGGCCATGCTGTATCGGCACTTCGACTCCAAAGCCGACCTGTACCGGGCGGTCCTGGACCGCGCGTGCACGCGACTGGCCGAGGCCACCGGCGCCGACGACTTCGACGACGACTCCATCCCCTCCCTGCTACGCGCCGCCGCCGCCGACCCCGACGGATTCCGGCTGCTGTTTCGCTACGCCGCCCGCGAGCCCGACTTCCGCGACCTGATCGACTCCATCACCGCCGCCTCCCACGAGATCGGCCGCCGCAACCTCGCCCGCGTCATCCCAGAGGGGCCGTGGCTGGACTGGGCCGCCCATCTGATTCCCGGCTTCACCCTGGAGGCCGTCATCGCCTGGCTGGACGCCGGCCAGCCCGACCCCGAGCACGCCGCCGACCGCATCAGCCAGGCCGTGCACGGCGTCATGGCCGCCGCCCACCCCACCGGGTGACGGTGACGGGCGAAATGTCGCAGGCTCCTGCTTCGCTATGACCCATGACGACGGTGAACTGGGAACGCGAACCCGGTGAGAAGGTCGAGGAGTTCGTCGCGGCGCTGCTGCTGCTCAAGCACCCGCACGGCAACCGGATCACGCCCTCGAAAGGCGACCGGGGCGTCGACGTACGGGTCTTCAATCCCGACGGCTACGACGTTTACCAGGTCAAGCGCTACGCCGAGAAGCTCGACACCAGGCGAGCCAACTCGATAGTGGGCTCCTGGAACACCTTCGTCGCCGAGACGCTGCCGGTGCTCCCGGTGCGCTCCTGGACCCTGGTCACTCCCTGGAACCCCACCAACGAGCGGTTGGACTGGCTGGAGCGGCTCACCACCGGCCACGGCATCCGCACCCACTGGATGGGTGGCATCACCCTCGACGGGCTGGCCGCGGGTAACCCCGCGCTGGTCGAGTACTACTTCGGCGACGGCGGGCAACGCCTGGCACGACTGATGGCCGACGCGCTGCAAGGCGGCCGCGACCTGCCCCAGGCAGCACCCGGCGAAGACCTGCTCCAGGCGATCATCACCCGGCAACGCAGCCTGGCCACAGCCCTGAACGAGGTGGACCCCTTCTACCGCTACGAGGTGCAGATCCGCTCCGGCCGCGTGCGCGAGCAAGCATGGGACGGCGATCTGCACAGCCCCGTGCCGGTGGCCTGCGTGCACTACCGGCAGCTGAACGAGGAGTCCTATCTGCTGATGCGGCTGCTGCCCCGCTGCGCCGAGTCGCTGCGGCTGCGACCGATCACCACCTCGGTCCACCTGGAGGTCCCCGCCGGTTCGCCCGAGCAAAAGGCGGTCGAGGACTGGTTGCGCTACGGCGCCCCCTTCCACGACGTGCCCGGCACGGTCACCAACGTGACCGGACCACCTGGCTTGCCCACCCCCACTGGGCCGGGCCGGTTCAGTTTCATGGTCGCCGCCGAGCGCGATGCCGACCGGCCCGATCTGGAGATCCGGCTCCTGGTTGCGGACGACACGGTGGCGCACACGCTGGACCTGGTTGACGTGCAGGTTGCGCGTGGCGTGGACGGGCCTGGCGTGTGGCTGTCAGCCACCGATCGCTCCGGCGTCCTGGAATTTCAGGCCCGGCTGAACGGACCCGACCACCACCAGATCAACATGGCGCTGACCTCCGTCGTCGGAAAGACCCCTGCCGACGTGCTTCCGGCGATACAGATGGTGGCCGACCTGCCCGCTGCCACCGGACTCCTCGTCGCGGTGCGCGGCGGCCGCCCCCTTACCTCGCTGTGGCGGCCGGAGGAATCCGAAGTGCGCGCCTCACCCTTGCCGGACATGGCCCGCTGGACGGTCACCCTCCTGCAGGCACTGCTCACCGTGCAGGCCCACACCTTCCACCGCGTGACCGTCCCCGACCTGAATGAGCTCGCCCCAGAGCAAGTCGGCGAGCTCATTCAGCTGGCGCGGCTCCTGCGTGGTGAGGAAGTCCGCACCACCTGGTCGGAGATCGTCATGACCCGCGGCGCCTCCGGCGAGGCGCCGCCCACCGATCCGGAGTTCAGCGTCCTGCTCACCAGTCAGGTTCAGGTGAATCTGGCTGGACGGCAGATCGTCCTGGACGACGTTCAACGCCGCGTCCTTTATCACCACGTGCGGCCGGACGACCCTGATGAGCTCGCCTCCGCCCGGCCGGGCGATTCCATTCGCCTCGTGCCCGGGTCCTCGGCCGAGGCGACGATCGCCGTGGTGCCCGTCGGCGACCAGACCGGCTGACTCTGCCCGGCAAGGTGGGCAAGGTGATCAGTTCCTGGCTGGAATCTCGCCGTCGGCGGTCAGGACCCGGTAAACGCTGGCCACCGAAGGATGCTGGCCCTTGTTCTTGCCTGCAGGGATGACCAACTTGCGGGCGATTTCCGGCACCGGCACCCCACGCTCCCGCAGCGACCGGGCGTAGGCGATCATGTCGTCGTCGAACACCTTCGGCCGGCCGCCGTGGCGGCCACGCTCACGCGCCGAGGCCTGGCCTTCGAGGGACTTCTCCCTGATGTACTCCCGCTCGGACTCAGCCATCCCGGCGAAGAACGCGAACAACGCCGCCCCGTGCCCTGAGGGGTTGTAGATGCCCTGCAGCGGGCCGCTCAGCAGCTCCAGCTCGATGTCATGGCGGCGTAGGTTCTCGGCGATGGCGAGCAGTTCAGCGGCGCCCCGGCCCAGGCGCTTCATCTCGTGCACCGTGACGATCACGCGCTGGTGCGGGACGGCTTGCTTGATGGTGCGGGCGTAGTCCATCGCGTTGGCGAACTCCGGCCGCACTTTGACGCGTGTGCTGATCTTCTCGGCGAAGATCGGTTCGCAGCCCGCCGCCTTCAGGGCGTCGAGTTGGCTGTCCAGCTCCTGCTGGGCCGTGCTGCACCGGGCATAGCCGACCCGGGTCGGTCTCGTCGCGGCCACCGGCGCCACAGCGTCCAGGGCCGGTCCCACCTGCCAGAGGCGGCCGGGCCCGCGCTCGGCGGGAGTGCGTACCTCCAACTCGGTACGCAGCTGCGGCACCAGCATGAAGCGAGGCGTGTGGTACTTGGGCGCGATCTTGCCGCCGCGTGTCCGGCAGGTGCTGCCCGCAGGTGCCTCACACATCGGGCAATCGAACTGTTCGACGGCGGCGGCCGGATCCGCGAGCTCGGTCATGTCGCAAAACCTATCGCGATCACCATTCTGAGAAGACGGTTTTGCGAGAGGTTCCGAGAACGAAGACGGAAGACAAATCGGACACTCACCGGAGGGCCGCGAGCTCTCGCAGAACTGACCATTTCTGAGAACACAAACAGTCACGACCAATACACAGGGCCACCTCGCACCCAACCGCAGTAACCCGAGCGGGGCGCCTAGCCTCTCCACCCCTCAGCCCACCGACCCCCTGGGGACACCAAAGCACGGCCCGGCCCTGCGGAGGCCTGCTCCGGAACGGAACTGTCACACCACGCCGCTTCCGCCCCGCCCGCTAACGCGACTTTTCATTCGTACGCCGCCCGGCCCCGAGCCCCATCCCCGCAAGATCACATAAGGCAGATAACACTCTGCTCTTGTCATGACATAACGATATCGGACTACCATCGCCATATGGCGATTGATAGTGATGCTGGCTCCTGCGTCAGCGCCGACATCGCCGCCGGCGTCCCCCCGGCGGCCGCACTGTTCCACTCCCTGGCCGATGAGAACCGGCTGCGCATCGTGCAACGCCTCGCCCAAGGCGAGGCCCGCGTAGTGGACCTGGTCGCCGAACTCGGCCTGGCCCAGTCCACCGTCTCCAAGCACCTGGCCTGCCTGCGCGACTGCGACCTGATCGACTACCGCGCCGAAGGCCGCCAGTCCTTCTACAGCCTGACCCGGCCCGAACTGATGGACCTGCTCGCCTCCGCCGAGCAGCTGCTGGCCGTCACCGGCCACACCGTGATGCTCTGCCCCGCCCCCGGCGCCGTTCCTAGCGCCACTCGCCCGCACGGCGTGCAGTCCACCGGCGAGGTGATGGCATGAGCGCGATCAACCTGCCCGGACTCAGCCCCTCCCCGGCCCGGCGCACAGCACTGCAACGCCGTATCCGGCTACTGGTCGCGGCCACCATCACCTACAACGTGATCGAAGCGGCGGTGGCCCTCACCGCCGGCACCGTCGCCTCTTCGGCCGCACTGATCGGCTTCGGCCTGGACTCCATCGTCGAGGTGGCCTCCGCCGCCGCCGTGGCCTGGCAGTTCTCCGCCACCGACCACGAACGCCGGGAGAAGACCGCGCTGCGCGTCATCGCGATCAGCTTCTTCGCGCTGGCCGCGTACGTCACCTTCGACGTCGCGCGCGCCCTGCTCGGTACCGGCGAGGCCGAACACTCCACACCCGGCCTGATCCTGGCCGCCCTCTCCCTGCTGATCATGCCGTTCCTGTCGGCGGCGCAACGCCGCGCCGGCTGCGAACTCGGCTCCGCCTCCGCGGTCGCCGACTCCAAGCAGACCCTGCTGTGCACCTACCTGTCCGGCGTACTGCTGGCCGGCCTGGCGCTCAACAGCGCCTTCGGCTGGTCCTGGGCCGACCCGATCGCCGCCCTGGTCATCGCCGCCGTCGCGGTCAAGGAAGGCCACCAAGCCTGGCGCGGCGACACCTGCTGTGCCGTCCCGGCGACCACCCTCTCCGGGGGCGCTGTGACCGGCACCGCCTCCGCGGCTGACGGCTGCTCAGACGGTTGCTGCTCACCGGCGCAGACCAGCACGCAGCAGGACAAGCGATGATCGGCCGCCCGATGCCCGCACCGCCACCGAGCCGCAGGCGCGCTGGCGGCACCTGGAGCGCGCGCACATCATCTCCCAGCCCTGGTCCTGGCCGCACACCGCCAACCACATCGCCATGTTCGCCCTCGCGGTAGGCCAGCGTGACCGCCGCGAAGCGTTCGGCCAGGTGGTGCGGATCATCGTCGCGGCGCCCGGCTCCGCGCTGGGCCGCTATCCCGAGGGCAACACCGGCCGGGCCCGCGTCAGCCTCACCCAGCCCATGCCCGTGCCCGCCGATCTAGCCGCCCTGCTGCGGGCCGCCTGAACCAGAGCCTCAACCCGGGCTTCAGCCGCTGTGGTGAGTACCGTCATGGAAGGGACGCAAGCCCCCGGCCACATCGGCGCGCGAGAAGGCGTAGCGGCCCAGGAAGTTGATGTGGTCGTACTGGATCGGCGATAGCCGCGCGCACATCTCATCGGTGACCGGGAATCCCTGCTCGCGCAGGTGCTTGACGGCCGCGTCCAGATACAGGCTGTTCCACCAGATGACCGCGTTCAACGCCAGACCCAGACTGCCCAGCTGGTCCTCCAGACCTTCGCGGTAGCGCTGGCGCAGCTGGCCCCGGTTGCCGAAGGCGATCTTCCGGGCCAGCCGGTGGCGGGCCTCCTGCACGTTCAGCTGGGTGCCGATCATCCGCCGGTAGCCTTCGTCGGCGATGAACTGCAGCAGATGCAGCGTCTTGGAAATCCGGCCGTAGTGGGCGAACGCCTCGCCCAGGCCGGTGGTGCGGCCATCAGCCGACAACATCCGGATCAGGTCGTAGGCGCGCACCGTACCCATCGTCAGCGACCCGGCCACCCGCAACATGTCACCCCAGTGCGCACGGATCTTGTCCAGCCGCACGACATGGCGGGACATGTGCTCCAGCGGCCCGTAGACGGCACGGGTGTTGGTACGCCACAACCGGGTGTCGGCCAGGTCGGCGATCCGCGGGGAGAACTGGTAGCCGCAGATCGCGAACAGGCCCGAGACGATGTCGGAGTAGCTGGCGGTGTCGGTGACCACCGTCTCCGGCTTGGGCCCGCCATCGAGGTTGTGGATGGCGTCCAGGATGAACAGCGAGTCGCGCAGCGTGCCCGGCACCACCAGCCCGCCGATGCCCATCACCTGGTCATTCACCACGTTCAGCCAGGTCGCACCGCGCTGACGGCCGAAGTAGATCGGATTGTGGCCGGTGTGCAGATTCTGCACCGGCACCACGAAGCGCAGCCCGTCGGCCGAGGCGATGTGCCCGCCGCCCCAGCAGACGACGATGTCGAGTTCGGCCTGGGCGGCAATCAGGCGGGCATTGGCCGCCGCGATCGTCTCGCCACGCAGGTAGCCCTGGTCGACCTGCAGCAGCCGGGCCCTCGTCAGCGCGGGCACGTTCGGTTTCTCGATCGGCACCAGTCCGACGTTGCACGCCTCAGCCACGATCAACGCGGCCAGGCTGACCCCGAAGTCCTCCAGGGAGGCGTCGGCGCCGGAGATGTGCGTGAAATCGGACGGCAGGCCGGTGCGGTCGAAGACCTCCAGCAGCAACTCGGGGAAGTCCAGCCGGGGCAGCATGCCGTCGACCAGGCTCCGCAGCTCCTTCATCAGCGGCGGCTCTTCGGCCGCGCCGAGCTTTTCCAGCCGCAACCGGCCGCCGACGAACTGCACCGCGGTGTTGGCGCCGAGTCCGTCCAGCACCCGCGCATACGCGCCCTCCAGCGCGCTGGCGAGCTCGGCCAGATGCCCGGCCGGTTCGACCTCCAGCTCCAGCGAGGTGAGCACGCGTGGCCGTGCCTGCCGCCACGCATCCCCGTCCAGGAGCCGGGCGCGCGGGTCGCTCCAGCGCTCGGATCCTTCGGCGAACACATCGCGCCGGCGCAGCGCCTGGTGAAGGTGCATCACCGCGCACAGCACGAACGCGGCCTTGTCGATCTGCCCCTGCGGGACGTCGGGGTTGCGGTAGACCAGCGGCCGCCACGACCCGGTGATCAACGCGTCATGCGCGGTGATGTCACCCGGCGCGTAGCGGCGGCGGCTCTTGGCCATCGCCGCCGCGGCGCGCACCATGGCCAGCACCGGTGTGCCGGCTTCGACCGCGCGGAACCGGATCACCGAAAGCAGCGGCTCGATGAAGCCCTGTACGGTGCGGTAGCGCTTGACCAGTTCGGCCCGCCATTCGGCGGCTGCGTCATCGTCGGTGGCAGGCACGAACGTCGCGACCGTCTCCACCGCCGAGGCCAGCTTCTCGCGCGGCACCACCTCCTCGATCGCCTTCCACACCTCCACCAGCGACACCAGTCGATCCTCGGTCGCCTCCGGGGCCGACATCAGCACCTCCACCGCCGAGGCCATCGTGCGCGCCGCCTTGCGCAGCCGGGGGAAGGTGCGCAGCTGCTCGGCCTTGCCCGCCCGCTCGGCCCGGGCCAGCAGGTTGGAGGTGATCAACAGGTCCAGCACATCGAGGGCGTCGTCAACTGAGGAGGTCTCCAGGTGCCGCACGGTGGCCAGCAGCGTGGCCGCCTGCCGATCGCCTTCCAGATCCCGCAACGTCGGCGCCTTGGAGGCCAGGCCGTAACGGGCCAGCGCGGTCAGCTTCACCGCCGGCACAGGCTCGGTGACCACCGCCCCGGCCCCCAGCCCGCCGATCTCGGCCACCCGATGCAACTCCGCCACCATCACCCGGCCCGAGGCACGCGTCGGCGCGGTGCGCAGCCGCTCCAGCTCCGAGACCCGCCGATCGGCAGGCACCTGCAACAGTTCGGCCAGCCGCGCCCGCAGCTGCGGACCGGCGCGCTCGGCCAGCGTGCGATACAACCGGGCGTGCTCGGCCCGGCGCACCTCGCTGATCAGCCGGGGCAGCGTGGTGATCCCGGCGGGCAGCAGAATGCCCTCGCGCAGCATGTGCACCACGGCCCGGTCGAACAGCGCCCGCGGCCCCTCGATCGTCGACCACACCCGGGCCGCCAGGTAGTCGCGGACCTCCTGCTCGCGTTTGGAGAACTCCGCCAGCTCCAGCAGATCCCGGATCTCCCAGGCGTGCTCGTAGGCGGTCTTCGGCCGGGTCAGGTACTCGATCGCGCACGCCGGGTCGACGCCGAGCTGCTCGGCGATGAACTCCAGCACCTGTCCCGGTACATCCAGGGGATCTTCGGCCAGGAAGGTGCCGAGCATCCGCACCGTGCCCCACTGCACCGCCCACCCCAGCTTCGTCGCCGGGCGGCGCTTACCGGCCAGCGCCTGCAGCGCCTTGGCGTCCAGCCGGAAGAACTGTTCGAGCTCGGCCACCGACACCTCAGGCCGGAATCGACGATAGCGGGCTACTTGCTCATCTGAGAGGAAATCCACAGGCATGAGCAGGCACGCTAGGGCGCTCGACCAGGACAAACAGTCGTCGTCACCGAATCGTCGTCAAGATCGACTTTCTAGCGCCAAAATCCGGTCCGATCCTCCCCGAAGGCCTATCGGGCGTTTCACAAGATGGGGCGGGTGATCCGCACGATCACGCTGCTGAGGTCCCTGTCGGAACCGGTTTTGCGGGAGCAGATCACGGCGATCACGAACAAGGCCGAGGCGTTCCATGGTTACGCCGAATGGCTGATGATCGGCGGCAGGCTCATCGAGCATAACGACCCTGGGATGCCCAGGATTTTCCGGGCAGTCGGCTTGTGGGCTGAGCCTGTGTGGCTCGTGGGTGTGCGGAATGCTCGGTGAGTGCCGCAAGGGGTGTGCGGTAGCCGAGCGCCGGGTGCGGGCGCCGCCGGTTGCAGAAGCCCTCGATGGAGCGGATGACCTGCTGCCTGGCCTTGGCGCGGGTGGTGAGGACGAACCGGTCCGGGCACTCGGTTTTGAGTGCGGTGAAGAACGATTCGGCCATCGCGTTGTCGTGGCGGACGCCGGTGCGGCCGGTCGGGCGGTGGATCCGCCGGTTGGCGCAGTATCGACCGGAGGTGTCGCTGGTGTGGTTCGAGCCGTGATCGGTGGGGAAGACGGCGTTCGGCTCGGCCAGGCCGGTGTCGATCGCCATGCGCGGGGCGTCTTTGACCCGTTCGGTGCGGTAGTGGCCGGCCATCGCCCAGCCGATGACGGTGGCCGGGTAGATGAACCCTTCCCGGGTGCGGATGTAGGTGATGTCGCCGACCGGTTTGGTCCCGGCCGGGGTGCGGTGAAGTCCCGGTGGACCGGATCGGGGATGCCGCGGAAGTCGCCCTGCTGGGTGGTGGCTGGCCGGAGCGCCCGCGTCTGGGCGGGGTCGGTTCCGGCGCGCGCGTCAGCGCCTGGACCGGTTCCGCCGAGTAGTGCTGCCCGGTTCGGGGCGGTGCGGCGTGCACGTGGCGGTAGCCGTAGGTCTGGTGGTTGTCGGCGGAGATGCCGGGGATGAGCCTGTTGAGGTGCTCGCGTCGCTGGGCGGTGGCCGGGGCGGGCCGCCGGCGCCATTCGTGGTGGCCCGAGCGGAACATTTACGGTCATCGGCGCATCCGGACGATGCCGCGGCCGGCCTTCTCCGCGTCGATCAGCTCGTATGTGGCGAGCGTCATCGAGTCTCGACGGGGCAGAACAGATGGAGGCAGCAGGCATCGTTGCCCACCGGGGGATGCAGCACAATTGACCCCGCGGCCGCTCGTTGGTGATCGGGCCTCGACAAACCAGATCGTTGACGAGCGGTCGTTCGTGTACGCGGTCCGTTATGAAATCGCGATCAGCGGTCGCTTATGGAGGTCCCTCAAGCACGTCCGACTTGGTCGGCTACACAGAAACCCGTTCCGCAGTCGGTACACCGTGCGTTGCCGAACAGGTAGGTCATTGCGGCGGCGACGTCGTGCCGTCCGTCGGTCAGGGCAACTTCGTATAGGCGTCTGCCGATGCCGCGCAGACTCTTTGGGTCCGCAGAGTGTAGGGGGGTCTTGGCGACGTCGTCTTCCAGGGCGTGGTCACCGCTGGTGGAGAAGTGTTCGTCGCCACTGATAACGATGAACAGGGTGGTTTCACAGGTAGGACAGGAGACCTCGTACTCTCCGATCACGAGCCCTTCCAGGTTTTCACACCATATTGGGACGCCCTCGAATCCCAGAATGGCCTGGAGCATGTAGAGATAATCGGTGCGGTCATGCAGCACTCGTCGGTGCTCGGTGGCCATCCACAGCAGCTCTGCGATCTCGGTCGCGTACTTCTGGCGAACATCGCCAGCCCCATGTGGTTGGTCGGCTTCTGCCACGATCGCGCCCGCTAGTGCTCTGACCGGGAAGGTTCGCCGGGGTGGGCGTCCGGGCGGTTGGATGCACGGTGATGTCCGCGCCGACTGCTGGGGGTGTGGTGGCAGAACCTGTCCATGTACGCAGACTGACCGACCAGGAGGGTCAGAAGCTGCAGCAGATCGTGCGCCGCGGCAGCACCAGTTCGGTGCGCTACCGGCGCGCGATGATGCTGCTGGCGTCGGCCGGTGGGAATCGGGTGCCGGTGATCGCGAAACTGGTGCAGGCCGATGAGGACAGGGTGCGGGATGTGATCCACCGGTTCAACGAGATCGGGCTGGCCTGCTTGGACCCTCGGTGGGCGGGAGGCCGTCCCCGCCTGTTGAGCCCTGACGATGAGGACTTCGTCGTACAGACGGCCACCACCCGCCCGACCAAGCTCGGCCAGCCCTTCACCCGCTGGTCCATCCGCAAACTCGTCGCCTACCTGCGGAGAGTGCACGGCCGTGTCATCCGGATCGGCCGCGAGGCGTTACGGTGCTTGCTCGCCCGCCGCGGCGTCACCTTCCAGCGGACCAAGACATGGAAGGAGTCGCCCGATCCGGAGCGCGACATCAAGCTGGACCGCATCGAGGAGGTGCTGGAGCGCTTCCCGGACCGGGTCTTCGCATTCGACGAGTTCGGACCGCTCGGCATCCGGCCCACCTCAGGGTCGTGCTGGGCCGAGCAAGGCCGGCCCGAGCGGCGCCCCGCGACCTACCACCGCACCCACGGGGTCCACTACTTCCACGGGTGCTATCCGATCGGCGACGACACCCTGTGGGGAGTCAACCGCCGCAAGAAGGGTGCCGCGAACACCTTGGCCGCGCTGAAATCGATCCGGGCCGCCCGGCCCGACGGCGCCCCGGTCTACGTGATCCTGGACAACTTGTCCGCCCACAAAGGCGCCGACATCCGCCGCTGGGCGAAGAAGAGCAAGGTCGAGTTGTGCTTCACCCCGACCTACGCATCCTGGGCCAACCCGATCGAGGCTCACTTCGGACCGCTGCGGCAGTTCACCATCGCCAACTCCAGCCATCCCAACCACACCGTGCAGACCCGGGCGCTGCACGCCTACCTGCGCTGGCGTAACGCCAATGCCCGCCACCGCGACGTCCTGGCCGCCGAACGACGTGAACGCGCCCGCATCCGAAGTGAAAAGGGCATCCGCTGGGGCGGACGCGCCCTCGCCGCCGCGGCCTGAAGACTCCGACGCCCCTCACTGGGTCAGAGGACTATCCGGCGTAGGGGTTGCCGCCGAGCCAGGTGGTGCCGTCGATCAGTTCGCGTGCCGCGTCCAAGTGACCGCTGTGGCAGGCGACCTCGGTGAGCACATGGATGAGGATGCGGCGTACGTCGGGCAGCCGCCAGGCCGGCCAGATGTCCACGGGCCACACGGCGGGCTCCTGCTCCAGGTTGGCGGCGGCGAGCACGACGTCTGCGCGTGCGATGGCCGCCCGGTAGTCGGCGAAGACCTCCTCGGCGCTCATCCCCTCGGGCACGTGCCAGTGCGCCTCAGCGCCTGCCGCGAGCTGTCCGGCCACATCCGGCTCGCCCGCGATCACTCCGGGGAACCAGAAGCGTTCGACATCCACGGTGAGGTGGCGCAGCAACGCCAGGCAGCTCCAGCCGCTGGGCAACACCGACCGCCGCAGATCCTCCTCCGAGAGCCCTTCAAGGATCCCGAGGACGTGCGCGCGCTGGCGGTCCAGGGCGCCCTTGAGCGCGTCGAGTTCAGCGTTCACCGAACGGCGCCCTGCGCCGGGATCTTGCTGAGCCGGAACGCCGCCCACCACGGCCTCGCCAGTCGTACTTGTCATCCGCGCGCCTCCGCCAACCGCAGAACATGGTTTGACTCCGGCTTGGACGCTACACCGGGGGTACGACAACCCCTGGCCGATCGGCGCCACGTCGTTCTGCACCCGCCCACCCGGCAAACCTTCCCGGTCACGGCACTAGATACAGAGCACTCAGTCGTGTGCCCTCGTCTCTGGCAGCGGTCGCCGTCAGCCAGGGCAGAGCTGCGAAGCTGGCCGAATAGACGGTGCCCTGGTGGCACAAAGCCGACCACAGATCGTTCCAGTCGGCGCTTGGGTCCCTCTCAATCCGATCCAGCAGATTAGGGATGTCCTCGGCAGAGCCATAGGCGTGGCTGAGTTGCGACCAGTCCGTCATGCAGGAATCCAACCAGGTCGATGTGACAGCTGGCCCTTCCCGCCCTGGAACGGATGGCGTGGCATCGTTCCCCCGTATTCGAGCACCGGTATCCGGCTGATGGCAAGCATCCACGTCGCCTCGTCGAGCACTGCGGCGATCACTCAGGCAGGACGTCCAGCACGCTCTGAACTCGCTCTGAGTAACTCATCACCGAAGGTGAGCCAGAGCCCAACAATCCCGCGCGCAACAGTTACACCCAGACAGGACGACGCAGACGACACACCCCACGATGACCCACCGGCCGATCCGGCGCAGACCTTCGCGGCGCAGGAGCTGTATCGTCGCCACGGCCAGCGCGTCTAGGCCCGTACGGCGGTCGATCCGGTCTTCAGCGCAACGATCGCCGCCCAGGCGCAAGCAGTCCGGGACGGGATGCTCCGGTTGCCGCGCCGGTGGACCAAGACGACGCGCAGGGCAGAGGTGAACAGGTATCCGCTCGGCCACGCGCACGCCCTGCTGCAGAGACTGCTGGAGACGGCCGCCAACGCCGAGACCAGCGCCACACCGGCCGCACCGCCGGGCGAGGATTGGGTGACGGTGCGGCTGGGGGAGCTGTTCCAGCTCACCTTCGATGAAGCCCTGCTCACCGTGCAGGCGCCGGTTCACCGGTAGCCGCATCCGTTCGCCGCCGTTCCTGCGCTCGCCCCGGCCCGGGACCACAGGCAAGCCGTCGGTGCTGCCCGCGGGCAAGTCCCTCGTGCGGTGCCCGCACCGCATCGGCGGCCGCAGGCGACCGGGGCCGTCGTGGGCTCAAGCCCGGTCAGGGCTGAGCGTGAGGGCCTGGTCGAGAGCGCGGGTGTGCTCGGGCCCGGCCAGGATGGCCATGGCAGCCTGCTGACGCCGGTGCAGGGCCTTTGCCTGAGCGCGCAGGGCGCGCAACCGGGCGCGCATGCGCAGCCGGCTCCGCCATGGGTGCCAGAGCGCCTGCAGGAGAAGCTGGGTGGTCGCCTCCAGGTAGTCATCGCCAGCAGTGACAAGCGCATCAAGGCTCGCCTCATCCAGGGCGCCGCCGAGGCGCGAATCGATGAGGCGTAAGACCTCGCCCTGGAACGCCTGTTCCTCACCGCCGCCCGCGAAATCCAGAACTCTGCGGGGCACACCTGCCGACAGCGCGCTCACGACGAGGCCATCGAGTGCTTCGCGCAGCGCGCGTTCGGCGTCCATGCCGTCCTCAAGGAGCACCGACAGCCTGAAGTGGTCTGAGACGAGCAGGCGTTTGCCCGCCACGTACCGACCCCCTCGCCCGTTCCCGGCCCCCCTCGGTGCGATGTCGCGGACGCCGGCCCGTACCGCGGCGACGCGCTGCAGCCGCTGCTGCACTTCGGCGCGCAGATGGCGCCGCTCATGGTTACGCGACAGATACGTGGTCACCGCGGCGCCCACGATGCCGCCGGCAGTGGTGTACACCAGATCGATCAACTCAGCCATCGCCACCACCTTCCGGCGCGCCGGACACGCGGTTTTGCGCGAGTGGTTGTCTCCTGCCGTGCGCGCAGAGATCGGGCGCAAGATCCATTCCCGCATTCTCACTGAAACGCCTCACGGAACGCCAATCCGCGGGGATCTGCGCTCCGGCTCGCCTTCGACGAGGGGCTGCTCACCCTGCAGACGCCGGTCGGCCGGTAGGGGCTCGCGCGCCCGTGCGTCAAGCGCTGCGGAACTCAGGAAAACCCCTCTGCGCGGTCGGCAGCGGGCGTTTGCTGTTGGGGGTGGTGTCGTAGGCGCATCTCGACACCGAGAAGGCCGTTTTGCGCCACCTGTTTGTCCGCCGGCCGAAGGGAAGGGCACGTGAGCAACACGCCATCGCCTACGTTCAGGGACTCCAGCTCGCCGATCCGACCGTCGAACGCGTGTTACTGCTGCTGGCCGAACGCACCAACACCTGGAACCAGGAGCGGCCGTCGGTGATGGGACTGGAGTTGCGCGACGCCGACATCCCGAGGCCTGCCGTCGAGGCGAAGATGAGCGCCCAAGAGTTTCGGCACCTGCCGCGCACGATGAAGAACACGGTCCGGATGGACGTGCTCGAACACAGCGACGGCGTATGGGAGACTCCTACACCGACCGCGCCCCCACCGCCCCGGCGCAGCCCGCCGATGCGCCAATCGGCGCCATCCAGGCGTTCACCATGCCGGGCTGGGATCACTACAGCACCTGGGGCTACGACGCCGGCCTGGGACACCTGTACGCCCCAACCCTTACCTGGTGCCCGGGCGGGTCGTCTTCCTCGCACCGGGCCGCACTGTCTTGCTCGTACTGGGCTTCACCGACGTTGCCGTGTTCCACATGGCGGCCTTTCCCCAAGGCGTCGAATTCTTCGACGCGACGGCTGCTCCCGTAAACGGTCACCTGTGGCCGGATGGATGGCGCCTGGAGATGACGTCCGATGGCGAGGATTATCTGGTCGCAGACGCGGTTGACGAGCCCGGACCGGTTGACGCGCCAGACGAGAAGGCTTGACCGGGCGACCCTGCCTGTAAACAGCGGATCAAGCTGTGGCGTCCGCCGTACCACCCCCATCTGCAGGCGCGTCCTGCTCGTCGGCGCCGAACAGCGTCAACTGCTCGCTGCCCGGCTCGGCGCTGGTGAGTTTCAGGCATCGGCGGCAGGTGACCGGCCCGCGGTCGGGGTGGGCCGCGCCGGGGTCCCAGCCGCTGACGCCGACCATGCAGGCCGGGCCGGGCATGCGTTCGTCGGCGAACCACTTCGTCATGGCGACCTCGTGCACGATGCCCGACGACCGGACCCGCAGGTGCGAGCCGTCGGCGTAGGCGGCCCGCGCCGCCGCGGCGATCGTCGCCAGGGCGGCGTACAGGTCCGGCTCGTCACTCATCTACAGCCCCACCACCGGATTGTCGGTCCATTGATCGGCATCTTCCAGATACCCCAGCAGGGCGCGGGAGCATCCGCCCAGCCGTCGTGCCGGTCGATGCGCACCAGCAGCGGCCCCGTCGTGCGGCCGTGCTCGGCGAGCGCGGCCAGCAGGGTGCGGGTGGCTCACACCGGGCAGGTGGCCGGGTTGGACCCGTACGGCACGGCCGTCTCGGTGTACTTCTTGATCTTGCGCCGGTAGACGGTGACCACCAGCCCCTCGGCGGTCTCGGCGACGTCGCTGATGTTCAGCGCGGCCAGTTCCGAGGAGCGGGCGGCGGTGGCGTAGCCGAGCAGCACCAGGGCCGCGCCAGTTGCCCGCCGAGGCGTCTGGCTTCTTCTTCGGCGGGCGCGGCGTCGCCTTGGCCCTGCGGTGGCGCCCGGGCGGATCTCACTCGGCTGGCGTGGGAGGTGCCTACCTGTTCGGACCCGGCCGCGTCGATGAACACCGTGACCGGCGGGCCTGCGCTCGGAGGCCGTGATAGACCTGCCGCCCATGGCCATCGCCCGGCCTGGTCCGGTCAGGATGGCGGGGCGGCCAGGACGGCCTTTGCGGCCAGCCGGAGATTCTTGATCATTGGATTCGGGTCGCCCTTGCGGCTGACCAGGACAACCTGGCTGGGGGGAGCACCCTCGATCGGGACGGTGACGAGGTCGGGACGCAGTGAACTGCGCCGATCGCCGACCGGTAGGACGGCGATCGCCCTGCCACCGGCGACGAGTTCGAGCTTGTCCTCGTAGCTCTCGATCGGCGGCACGCCGGCCCCGAGGATCCGGTAGGACGTCCAGTCCGCGGTCTCGAACGCGCACGGCGCCGTCTCTTCGTCGGCCAGTTCTTCCGCGGTCACCGACGCGCGGTCGGCCAAGGGATGGCCGCGGGGGACCACGAGCATCCGGGGCTCCTCGTACAGCGGGGTGGTGAATACGTCGTCGGCGGCGAGCGGCAACGGGGTCCGTGCGATCAGGGCGTCGACGCGCTTGTCGGACAGTGCGCCGACGTCGCGGCAGCTCAGATGCCGGGTGGCGATCTCGGCGTCCGGGTGACGGTGGCGCAGTTCCCGTACGGTGGTGGTGATCACCAGGTCTTCGACGTAACCGATGGTGATTCGTTCGGTCTGGGCTTGTTCACGCACGGCCAGTTCGGCCTGGCGGGCGGCCTGCAGCAGGGCGTGGGCCCGGGGGAGGAATGTCTGGCCGGCCGGAGTGAGCCGGGTGCCCCGGGAGGTGCGGTCCAGCAGTCGTGTGCCGAGATATCTCTCAAGCCGCTGAATCTGGCGGCTCAGCGCCGGCTGGGCTACGTGCAGATCGGCGGCGGCCCGGCCGAAGTGCTGGTGCGCCGCCACCACGGTGAAGTAGCGCACCAGCCGCAGTTCCAGGTCCTGCCCGAGATCGTTCACCGTCACAGGGTACGCGTCATGCTGTTTCGGAATGACCGGTTGCCGAAGGGGTCTTGGACGGCCACGCCGTCCAGGGCCTTGACTGAAGGAGCAACGTTTCCCTGAGAAAGCGATAGGCGCGATGAAGGCGATCCAGTTCCACGAGGCGGGCGGGCCGGAAGTTCTGCGGTACGACGAGGTGCCGGTTCCCGAGATCGGCCCGGGCGAGGTGCTCGTCCGGGTGCGCGCGGCGGGCGTCAACCCGCCGGACTGGTACCTGCGTGAGGGGATGAAGGTCATGCCGGCCGAGATGAGGCCGGTGCTGGAGTTCCCCCTCATCCCCGGAACGGACATGTCGGGCGTGGTTCAGGCGGTCGCTCCGGACGTGTCTGGGTTCGCCGTCGGTGACGAGGTCTTCGGCATGCTGCGGTTCCCGGGATTCGACGGCCGGACGTACGCCGAGTACGTGGCCGCTCCGGCTTCCGACCTGGCTCACAAGCCGGCCGGTATCGACTACGTTGAGGCGGCCGGTGCGCCGATGGCCCTGCTGACGGCCTGGCAGTACCTGGTCGATCTCGGCCACGACGCGCCGTCTCCCTTCACCGGCCAGGTGCACCAGCCGGTGGCGATCACGCCAGGGATGACCGTGCTGGTCAACGGGGCCGCTGGGGGAGTGGGTCATTTCGCGGTGCAGCTGGCGAAGTGGAAGGGGGCACACGTCGTCGCGGTGGCCTCGGGACGGCACGAGCAGTTCCTGCGCAAGCTCGGCGCCGATGAGTTCATCGACTACACCACGACGCAGGTCGCGGACGTGGTCAGCGGCGTCGACTTGGTGATCGACACCGTCGGCGGCCCGGACAGTTCACGTTTCCTGACCGTGCTCAAGCGCGGCGGCACCATGCTTCCGGTGTTCTTCGCCCAGTACGATCCGGAAGAGACGGCGCGTCTTGGCATCACCGTCTCGAACATTCAGGTGCGTTCCAACGGCCCCCAGCTCGCCGAGATCGGGCGCCTGTTCGACGAGGGCAAGCTCCAGGTCGGGGTGGACAGCACCTACCCGCTTTCCGAAGCGGGCAGCGCACACACACGAGCCGCGCAGGGCCACATCCAGGGCAAGATCGTGCTGACGGTGTTCTCGTGATCGCCGACCTCCAGCAGGCGGTGGCGCGCTACGCCCATGCCCTGGACGAGCTGAATGCGGCCGAACTGGAAGCGGTCCTGACCGAGGACACCACCTGGACCTTCACGATGCCCGGACAGGGGGTGCTCGACTTCATCCGTGACGGGCATACGGCCCAGACCGGAAGGGTGCGGCACCACCTGGGTAACGTCGTGGTCACGACGACGGACGCCACCACCGCCGAGGTGCGGGCCTATCTGCTGCAGACGAGGAACACCGGCGAGAGCGTCCAGATGATCTCGACCGGGGTCTACACGTTCGGCCTGCGACGATCCGGCGGTAGGTGGCGGATCGCCGAGCTCACCCTGACGCTGGACAACGCCTTATAGGGCGAGGCCAGCGGATTGCGCCCGGCGATCATCGAATGCCCGCCGACGGCGCCCGGGTACCGATTTGGGCCGACGACGAACAGCACGGCCCTGGCAGGGAAATGATCAGCCGGTCGATGCGCTGTTGAGCGCCGGCAGGCTCGGCTGCCCCAGGCAGATCGACCAGGCGCTCGGGGACAGATCCTTCGACGAGTACCTCACCCCGGCCGTCGAGGAGCGGACGGTGCGACGCGCGCAACTGGAGCCGCTCCTGCACGGCGACCGGAAGACGGCTCACTGGGGCTGTCTCCCATCTCAGACGGGTGCCAAGGCGGTTCTCCACCCAGCGATCACGCTTCTAGCGTTGCCATCGCACGGATTCCGGTTGCGAGCAGGAGGGGCTGATCATGAGTGAGGTGACCCGCTGCGGATTCGTGGGCGGAGCGGCAGTCTCGGCGGAACGACGGCGCTGGGCCTCGGCATGCCGTTAAAGGCGTGGGCTCAGCGACTGGGGCCGGTCCGTATAGCCCTGGATGACCCACGTTATGAGGATCTAGCCGTGCGCCGGACGAACCAGCGGTTCGACACCAGACCGGAGTACTTCCACGTGGTCGACTCGGCCCAGCAGGTGGAGAAGGACGGCGCGTTCGCGATCGAGGCGGGCACGACGTTCATGCAGGTGTACCGGACGCTGTACCTGGGCTGGGGGGTGACGATCCCCGGAGGCCAGTGCGGCGGGGTGGCGGCCGGCGGCCACAGCCGGCACTCACGCCGTCTGGGCTCGGTGGTCGACTACCCGCACGCTGTGGAGGTCGTGGTGGTGGATCGTTCGGGGCGGGCGCGAACGGTGGTCGCCACGAGGAGCTCGTCCGACCCCGACCATGACCTGTGGTGAGCGCACACGGGCGACGGAGGCGGGAGCTTCGGCGTCGTGACGCGCTACTGGATGCGCGACCCTAAGGCGAAGGGGAAAGACCCCTGTAAGTTACGGCCCGCGTCGGTGCCGTCACGCCCCGGCTGCTTCGTTCGGCCGGTGGCCGGTCGTGGCCCGAACCGTCAACGTGTGTATCGATGACTGATGCGCCATCTCATGACACCGGTTCCTCGCTGTCAGGCTTGGCGGGCGTGGGAGGCGAGGCGCTCGGCGAGCCCGATGACGAGGTCGCGCAGTTCATCGGGGCGCTCGATGACGAACGGCCGGTCGAGTGAAGCGAGTACCGGAGGCAACCAGTCCAGCCGCTCCGCCCGTAGCTCGACACGTAGCCAGCGCTCGGTCACCTGATCCTCGCCTGCCACGGGCTCGTACTCCTCCAGGCGCGCCACGCCGGCGGGAAGGTGGGCGCGGATCTGCTCAACTGTCCCGTGGATCCGCAAGGTCACCGCATACCGGTACTCAGCCGTGGCGAACCCTGACAACACACGTTGTGCAGGACCGGGCCCCACGGGCGCTTCGAACGAGCCGGGCAGGGTCCTCGCGTCCACGATGCGATCGAGCCTGAAGGTTCGGTCCTCACCGATCCGGGCGTCCTTGCCCGTGACGTACCACCGGCCCGAATGGGCGACGATCCCGTACGCGTGCAGCGTGCGTTCGCTGCGCCGTCCGTCGCGATCGGTGTATCGGATCGAGACCGGTCGGCGGTGGCGCACCGCGTCGGCGATGGTCAGCAGGACCCCGGCGTCCGGGGCGTCGAAGTCACCGGGCTGATCCGTGAAGGCGAGAGCCTCCAGGAATGTGTCGAGCCGGCGGGCGACGTGCGTGGGCAGGACCCGCCGGATCTTGGCCGATGCCGTCTCGCTTGCTGTGCGCTCCGTCGTCGTCAGCCCGGTGCGGAGGCCGGCGACCAAGCCGAGCAGTACGGCCAGCGCCTCGTCGTCGCTGAGCATGAGCGGAGGCAGACGGCACCCGGGGGCGAGCCGGTACCCGCCGTAGCGGCCGCGCACCGACTCCACGGGCACGTCCAGGTCGATCAGCTGGTCCACATACCGCCGTACGGTGCGCCCATCAACGCCGAGCCGGTCGGCGAGTTCGGCCACCGTCCGGGTGCCGCCCGACTGCAACAGCTCCAGGAGTGTCAGCACGCGGCCGGTGGGTCGAGGCATGCTCTCAGCCTAATGCGAATACAGGACCGATTCTGTCCACTATTTCTCCTAGCCTGCGGAGTGCACGACTCCAGCACAGCCAAGGAGATCCCATGGACTTCGTCTCGATCCGCATCATCACCGGCGACGTCGCGCGCCTCGTCGAGTTCTACGAGCGAGCCACCGAGGTGCCGGCGATGTGGGCCACCGAGGACTTCGCCGAACTCAAGACCCCCACCGCCACCCTCGCGATCGCCGGCACCCGCACCGTTCCGCTGTTCGCCCTGGGCTCTGCTCGCCCAGCGGACAATCACAGCGTGATCACCGAGTTCCTCGTCGACGACGTGGACCGCGTTCACCAGAACCTGACCGGCTTCGTCACCGACTTCGTCACCGAGCCCACCACGATGCCCTGGGGCAACCGGTCGCTGCTGTTCCGCGATCCCGACGGCAACCTCGTCAACTTCTTCACCCCCGTCACCCCGGCGGCCATCGAAAAGTTCGCACGTTGACGCCACGCATGGCCGCTCGTCCGGGAGCCCTGAGATCCCAATGAACAGCCACCGGCGGGGGGTACCGAAACACCGCGCCGCCCATGCCACCAAACGTGACCGGGAAGGTCGGTTGTACATGCACGACCACGAGCGGCCGCACGCCGCCTTGAGCGGGAAACCGCCGATCAGCCGGACATCCGGCAGCCACTACCGTGTCACGCTCAAGCAGCCGCCGGGGCCGCTCGACACCTTCCCCCAGCGGCTGACCACAGAGGACGTCGTGGAACCAACATCCTGAGACACCGTGAAATCTGGACCGGCGACAACCGTGTCCAGTGGCACGGGGACGGAAGGTGGCAGCCCGAGGGCGGGATCGATCCGTGGACCAGCTTCACCTTCCCGAACCACCCGGGCGGGGCCAGCGTCCAAAGGATCAGGATCATGTGAACTTCCGGCGATGATCAGGGGCGGCGATCCTGCCCGATCGCCGGACCGCCCAGGCGGGGTGCCGTCAACCAATGCGCCACTAGGAGCTGTTTGGGGTTCGGATCTAGGTGTGGCCCAGTGGCGGGCCGGCCGTGGCTGGTAGAACTCGGACGTGGCGCGTTTTGATGTGACCG